>JAFAZI010000026.1 GCA_019239875.1 Frankiaceae bacterium | reverse complement strand
TTCACCGGGGCAACCACAAAGCTCGCGGCGTCCTCGTCGTAGGCGAAAACCCGGTCGCCGTAGGCGATGTCCTTGATCGGCACCTGCCCGCGGTTGGCCGTCCACACCAACGTATCCGCGGCGAGGCACTCGTACTGGGCGGCTACGCCGGCGACCAGCCGCTGCTTCTCGGCCTCGGGGATGCCGAGCTTGTCGTAGGTGTTCTTGATGTCCGCCGGAAGCTCGTCCCATGACGTTGCCTGCTTCTCGGTCGAGCGAACGAAGTACTTGATGTTGTCGAAGTGGATGCCGGACAGGTCCGCGCCCCAATGCGGCATCGGCTTCTTCTCGAACAGCCGCAGGCCCTTGAGACGCATCTCGAGCATCCACTCGGGCTCGTTCTTCAACGCGGAGATCTCGCGAACGATCTCCTCCGAAAGGCCCCGCTTCGCGGTCGCACCGGCATCGTCGGAGTCCGCCCAGCCGAACTTGTACCGGCCGAGACCCTCGAGATCGGGGCGAGCGACGTCTGTCATGAAGAAGTCCTTCCGGACGTTGATTGCTTGTTGCTGATATCCGTCAACGGGATGTGCGTCGTGCACACGCCGTCACCCCGCGCGATCGTCGCGAGCCGCTGGACGTGTCGGCCGACGAGCCGCCCGATCGCCTCTGTTTCAACCTCGCACAGCACCGGGAATTCCTCGGCCACGTGCTGGACCGGGCAATGGTGCTGGCAGACCTGTACGCCGAGGGTCGTGTCGTGCACCGTCGACGCGTATCCGTCGTCCGCCAAGGCTTCTGCGAGGGCAGCCGGCCGTTGGTCGAGCGGCAGCGACGCGATCCGTTCGGCGTACCGCGCCTCCCACTCCGCCATCCGTCGCCGGGCGAAGTCCTCGACGGCGTCGTCGCCGACCGACTCGCGCAGATACCGCAACGCGTCGACCGCAACGGCGTCGTAAGCCGTCGGTCCTGAGGCGTGACCACGCTCCGACAGTGCAAATCGCTTCGCGGGTCGTCCCCGGGCACGGCGGCCGACTGGGCGCTCCTCGCGCGCTTCGATGATGCCATCGTGCGTTGCAGCGTCAATGTGACGGCGGATGCCCTGCTCGGTGAGGCCAAGACGCTCGGCGAGCTCGGCGACGGTCGACGGGCCATGCTCGAGCAGCGAGCCGACCACGCGATCCCGGGTCCGCTTGTCGGCTGCGGCATCGCTGCCGCCAGCGATCGCCCGTCCTGCCGTTTTCACAACGACATTATTGCGTAAATGGCTGACAGTAATCCAATCGAGGTCACGGTTTCGCCCCTTCCTAGACTCGCGACGTGCCAGCGGTTGAGGTCCTCGGCCTCGCCAGGCGCTATGGCTCGGTCACCGCCGTCGCCGACGTCTCGCTCGCGGCGGAGGCCGGCCAGGTCACGGCAGTCCTGGGCCGAAACGGTGCTGGCAAGACGACGACGGTCGAGATCTGCGCCGGTCTGCGTACGGCGGACGCCGGCTCCGTCACCGTCCTGGGTCTCCATCCCGGCGATCCCGCCCTGCGCCACCGCGTGGGGGTGATGCCGCAGGGCGGCTCGGGCGCCAGTGGGGTGTATCCCTCCGCCCGCGTCGGCGAGGTGCTCGCCCTGCACGCCGCGCTCCATTCGGATCCACTGCCGGCCAGGGCTCTGGTCGAGCGTCTCGGCCTCACCAAGGCGGCAGACACTCCGTGGCGGCGGCTGTCCGGCGGCGAACAGCAGCGCCTGTCCCTCGCCCTCGCGATCGTCGGCCGGCCGGAGGTCGTCTTCCTCGACGAGCCAACCGCGGGGCTCGACGTCCAGGGACGGCACCTCACGTGGGAACTGATCCGCGACCTCAAAGTCGCTGGCGTCGCGGTGGTCTTGACCACCCACTTGCTCGATGAGGCCGAGGAGCTCGCCGACCATGTCGTGATCATCGACGCCGGCATAGTGGTTGCCGCGGGGACGCCGCGCGACCTGACCGCGGGCGCCGGCGACGAACTGCGCTTCGAGGCGCCCGCCGGCCTTCCGCTCGGCGACCTGACGGCTCGGCTCGGATCCGGCGCCACCGCAGCCGAGCCCTCACCTGGTCGCTACGTCGTCACGGGTTCGATCACGCCGGACATGATCGCCACCGTTACCGCCTGGTGTGCGGAACGAGACGTGATGGCCAACCGCCTCACCACGGGCGCCGGGACGCTCGAAGCGGCTTTCCTCGCTCTCACAGAGGATCCGACGTGAGCACCGGGAGCCTTGATCTCAGTCCGGCCGGTCACGCCAGCCCTGCCGGGACTCAGCTGCGCGCGCAGACGGCGATGGAGCTCAAGCTCATGCTCCGCAACGGCGAGCAGCTCCTTCTCACGATCATCATTCCGACCGTCCTGCTGCTGCTGTTCGCCGGCGCGCCGATCGCCGACCTCCCGAAGCCGCGGATCGACTTCGTCGTACCGGGGGTGCTCGCTCTCGCCGTGATGTCGACAGCGTTCACCGGCCAGGCGATCGGCACCGGATTCGAACGCCGGTACGGCGTGCTGCGTCGCCTCGGTACGACGCCACTGCCCCGCGCCCTTCTGCTGGCCGCGAAGACGATCAGCGTGGTCTGCGTCGAGGTCCTCCAGGTCGCGTTGCTGTGCGTGGTCGGGCTGGTCGACGGATGGTCACCGCACGGGAACGCGCTCGCGGCGGTGGCGCTGCTGATGCTCGGAACTGTCGCCTTCAGCGCCCTTGGTCTGCTCATGGCTGGCACGCTGCGCGCCGAGGTCACCCTGGCCGCCGCCAATCTCGTCTATCTCGTCCTGCTCGTGCTCGGCGGGATTGCCTTCCCGCTCACGGACTTCTCCGACGGTGTGCGGCATGTGTTGGAGCTGCTACCGATCGCCGCGCTCTCTGATGGACTGCGGGTCGTCCTGCGCTCCGGCGGATCCGTGCCGGTGCACGACTGGGTCACCCTGCTGGTCTGGGCCGCCACCGGCGGACTCGCCGCAAGCCGCCTGTTCCGTTGGGAGTGAGCCCCCCGGGTCAGCCGGCGAGCAGCTCACGCAGTCGGATCGCGTCCCTGATGGCAGCCCCACCCGGGTCGTTGTTCGTGTAGACGACGCCATCGTGGCCGCGAAGGCGGTCCACCCACGGCATCAGATCCGCGTCGTCATAGCCCCAGTCGTGGCGACCGTGATGCAGCCGCAGGTATCGCCAGTCCGCGGTCTCCCAAAGCGGTGTCACCGCGCGGGCGTCGCGATCGGCCCACACGAGTGCCGCGTTTCGATCGGCAAGGATCCGCTCGACGGTGTCCGTGAACCAGGACGGATCACGCGGCTCGACCGCGAGCCGGACGTCGTCCGGAAACTCGTCCATCGTCCGCGCGAGCTGATCGGGCACGGCGTCAAAGTTCGGCGGTAGCTGAAGCAGCACAGGGCCGAGCAACCCGTGCTCGCGCAGCGGCTCGATGCGGTCCATCAGGCGCGCCACCGGCTCCTGCGGGTCCCGCAGCCGTTTGATGTGAGTGAGGTAACGGCTCGCCTTCACCGTCATCAGGAACCCGGGCGGAAGCCGGCCGGTCCATCCCTCGACCACCTCTCGCCGCGGCAGCCGGTAGAAGGTCGCGTTGACCTCGACCGTGTCGAACATACCGACGTAGTGCTCCAGCCACAGCCGCTGGGCGAGTTTCGGCGGATAGAAGGTGCCGCGCCAGTCGGCGTACTGCCATCCGCTCGTTCCGACGCGCAGCCGACTTAGCCGATCTTTTCGAGGAAGTTCAGCATGTCGTCAGCGTGCTCTTCCTCGACCGACAAGATGTCCTCGTAGACCCGTCGCGTTGTCGGGTCGCCCTGGCCCAGCCAACCGATGATCTCGGTGTACGACGCGATCGCGATCCGCTCCGCGATCAGGTTCTCGCGGATCATCTCCTTGAGGTCCGTCGACGTCGAGTACTGGGCATGTGAGCGCTGGGTCAACGAGTCGGGATTGAGGTCAGGCGTCCCGCCGAGCTGCGCGATCCGCTCGGCGAGGCGGTCCGCGTGCTCCTGTTCCTCGTTGGCGTGCACGAGGAACTCGGCAGCGACGGCCTCCGCCTCGATGCCCTTCGCCGCGAAGTGATGCTGGCGGTAGCGCAAGGTGCACACGATCTCAGTGGCGAGGGAGGTGTTGAGCACCTCGATGACGCGGTCGACGTCGGCTCGGTACGCGGACGTGACGGGACCCTTCTCGATCTCCTCACGGGCCTGCTTGCGCAGCGTCTCGACATCAGTCAGGAAGTCAGTCATGGCCTACCGATCCCCGGAATGGATCAGCGCGAAACGATCTAGTGATGGGCACCTCTTTAGACTGACGACGCCATGTCCACGTCGGTCTCCCCCGCCGCGTTTCGCCGCCTCGCGATCGCCGCCGCGATCGCGCTCGCTGCGATCGTGGTCACGGGCGGCGCAGTCCGGCTGACCTCGTCGGGACTCGGCTGCCCCGACTGGCCGCGTTGCACCGACACCTCGCTCGTCGCGCCAGCGTCGTACCACGCGCTGGTCGAGTTCGTGAACCGCGTCATCAGCGGAGCGGTCGGGATCGGTGTGGTCCTCGTCGCCATCGCCTCCTACCGCAGGTCGCCACGGCGGCGCGATCTGACCTGGCTGTCATGGAGCCTCGTGCTCGGCGTCGCGGCGCAGGCGGTGGTTGGCGGCCTCTCGGTTCGATACAAGCTCTCCCCGGGCTGGGTCATCCCCCACTTCCTGCTGTCGATGGTGATCCTCTACGCGGCGCTGCAGCTCGTGCACCGCGCGGATCCAGCGTGGGTCCCGGCCAAGCCTCCCGCAAAGCGAGAGCTCGTCATGCTGGTCCGTGTCCTGGTGGCCGCCGCCACCGCGGTCCTGGTGCTTGGCACGATCACCACGGGAACCGGCCCGCACGCGGGTTCCGGGGACCACGTGAAGCGGCTCAGCCTCCCGCTCGAGCGCGTCACGCAGCTCCACGCGGACTCGGCCCTGCTGCTCACCGGGCTGGTCGTGGCGACGATGTTCGCCGTTCGACTCACGGCCACGACAGTCCTGGTACGGCGACGGGCCACGATCCTCGCTGGAACGGTCCTGCTCCAGGTCGCGATCGGGTACACGCAGTACTTCCTCAACGTGCCGCCCGGCGTGGTCGAGCTGCACATCGCGGGCGCCACGGCGTTGTGGTGCGCGGCCGTGTGGCTACAGCTGGGATTCACCGCTCCGGTCGTGACGATCCCGGAGCCGGCCGTCGAGGATCAGACGAACTGGCTGACGGCGACGGCGACGAACAGCACCGTCAGGTAGGTGATCGACTGGTGGAACAGCACCAGCGGCTTGGCCGGCTCACCGCGGCGCACACGGCGATGCAGGCGGTGCGCCTCGAACAGGAACACAGCACCCATCACTGAAGCGGCGACCGCGTAGACCGGACCGGCTCCGAACGGGATCAGCGCGAGCGACGCAGCCACCATCGCCCAGGAGTAGAAGACGATCTGCCGGGTGACCGATGCAGCCGGCGCCACGACCGGCAGCATCGGCACGCCAGCCGCCGCGTAGTCGTCCTTGAAGCGCATCGCGAGCGCCCAGAAGTGCGGCGGCGTCCAGAGGAAGACCACGGCGAACAGCACGATCGCCGGCCAGCCGACGCTCCCGCGGACCGCCGACCAGCCGATGAGGACGGGGAAGCAACCCGCGGCGCCGCCGATCACGATGTTGGACGGCGTACGACGCTTCAGACCGAGCGTGTAGACGAACACGTAGAACGCGATCGCGCCGTCGGCAAGGCCCGCGGACAGCCAGTTGGCGCCCAGACCGAGCAAGAGGGTTGCTGCCGCGCCAAGCGCGATCCCGAAGCGGAGCGCGGCAACCGGCGGCACCGCGTGCTTTGCCATCGGGCGACGCTTCGTTCTCGACATGACCGCGTCGATGTCGCGGTCGACCACGCAGTTGATCGTGTTCGCGCTGCCCGCCGCGAGCGTGCCACCGAGCAACGTCGCCGCGATCGTCCAGGGATGCGGCATGCCGTTCGCAGCGAGGATCATGACCGGCAGCGTCGTCACCAAGAGGAGCTCGATGATTCGCGGCTTCGTCAACGCGATGTAGCTGCCGACGGTCGCCCGCAGCCCTGCTGCCCGATGCCCCTGATCCCCGTCGGCGACGGGTCCACCAGCCACGATCGGCGAGGCGGTGACCGTCACACGCATCCTTTGTTCGGGGCAGACGCCGCTGGGCGGCCGACACGGGCATGACGACTCCGGTCGTCACCGCAACGAATCCTAACGGTCCGCGGTACTCCGCCCGAGCGTGGGTAGGGCTTCCCCCGGCGTGTCCGAGATCACCCAAACCGTTACTCCCGGCGTTGCGACCTGCGGCGATCTCACTACGCTCGGCCATGATCAGCCGACTCGAGGAGCAGTGTGAGCGCATCGAAGACCCCGACGCTTGAGTGGGACGACACGGACAAGCTCGCCGTCGACGTGATTCGCGGGCTCGCGATGGATGCCGTGGAGTCGGCGGGCAACGGTCACCCGGGCACGGCGATGAGCCTGGCCCCCGCCGCGTACCTGCTCTACCAGCGCGTCCTGCGCCACGACCCGACAGATCCCCACTGGATCGGCCGCGACCGGTTCGTCCTGAGCTGCGGGCACTCGAGCCTGACCCTCTACATCCAGCTGTTCCTGTCCGGTTACGGCCTCACGATCGAGGACCTGAAGCTGCTGCGCCAGTGGGGATCCCTCACGCCGGCGCACCCCGAACACGGGCACACGATCGGTGTGGAGACCACAACCGGTCCATTGGGCCAAGGCATCGCCACCGCCGTGGGGATGGCGATGGCACAGCGCTACGAACGGGGTCTCTACGACCCCGACGCGGCGCCCGGCAAGAGCGTGTTCGACCACACCATCTGGTGTTTTGCCTCTGACGGCGACATCGAGGAGGGCATCTCCTCAGAAGCCAGCTCGCTCGCCGGTCACCAGCAGCTCGACAACCTCGTCCTGGTCTACGACGACAACCACATCTCGATCGAAGGCGACACAAAGGTCGCGTTGTCCGAGGACGTCGCCGCGCGATACGAGGCTTATGGCTGGCACACGATCCATGTCAGCGACGTCAACGACGTCCAAGCGGTGTACGACGCGTTCGTGGCGGCGCGCGACCAACGGTCGAAGCCGACGCTGATCGTTGTCCGCTCGATCATCGGCTACCCAGCGCCCGACAAGCAGAACACCGGCGCGGCACACGGCGCGGCCCTCGGCGCCGAAGAAGTTGCGAAGACCAAGGTGATCATGGGATTTGATCCCGCGGTCAGCTTCTACTGCCCCGACGAGGTGCTGGCACACACCCGCCGGGTGGTCGACCGTGGCCAGGCCCTGAAAGCGGAGTGGCAGAAGGACTTCGATGCCTGGGCGAGCTCGCACCCGAAGGCTGCCAGCGAGCTGAAGCGGATCAGCCAGCAGCGGCTTCCGGAAGGCTGGGCGGACAAGCTGCCTGACTTCGCCGGCGAGAGCGAGCTGGCGACGCGCAAGGCCAGTGGCGCTGTCATCAACGCCATTGCGCCGACCATGCCGGAGCTGTGGGGCGGCTCGGCCGACCTCGCCGAGAGCAACAACACCGAGATCAAGGGCGCGGACTCGTTCCTTCCGGAGGCTCATGGCGGGTCGCCGTACGGGCGCATCCTGCACTTCGGCATTCGCGAACACGCCATGGGCGCGATCATGAACGGCATCGCGCTGCACGGTGCCACCCGGGTCTTCGGCGGTACGTTCCTGACCTTCTCCGACTACATGCGCGGCGCGGTCCGGCTCGCCGCCATCATGAAGCTTCCGGTCACCTACGTCTGGACCCACGACTCGATCGGGCTCGGTGAGGACGGCCCGACCCACCAGCCGGTCGAGCACCTTGCGTCGCTCCGGGCGATACCCGGCCTCGATGTCGTCCGGCCGGCGGATGCGACAGAGACGGCCGTCGCCTGGCGCACGATCATCGAGCACAACGATCGTCCGGCCGGGCTGATCCTGTCGCGACAGAACCTCCCCGTCATCGACCGGAGCACCCACGGCTCTGCCGATGGTGTCGCGAAGGGCGCGTACACCCTGAAAGACGCATCGAGCGGCATCCCCAAGGTGATCCTGATCGCCACTGGCAGCGAGGTGGCCATTGCGCTCGCCGCCCGGGACCTGCTCGAGGAAGAGGGAACACCGACGCGAGTCGTCTCGATGCCGTGCCGGGAATGGTTCGAAGCGCAGGAAGCGTCGTACCAGCAGGAGGTACTGCTGCCCGAGGTGAAGGCCCGCGTGTCCATCGAGGCGGCCGTGGCACTTGGCTGGCGCGACTTCATCGGCGATCACGGCGAATGCCTGTCACTCGAGCACTTCGGCGCCAGTGCGCCGTACAAGATCCTGTACGAGCAGTACGGCTTCACCCCTGAGCGAGCGGTCGCCGCCGCGCACTCGAGCTTGTCCAAGGTCGGCGCCACGTCCGGCTCTGGCCCCACCGGTAACTGAACGGGAGCGCCCGCACATGGCCGACGCACTGAAGCAACTGACCGAGGCCGGGGTGGCCATCTGGCTCGATGACCTGTCCCGGGATCGCCTGGTGACCGGCACGTTGTCGGAAATGATCCGCGACTCACATGTCGTCGGCGTCACCACCAACCCGACCATCTTTCAGAAAGCGATCAGCGGCAGCGACTCCTACGACGGCCAGATCCACGACCTCGCGATTCGTGGGATCAGCGTCGGCGAGTCGCTTCGGGCGCTGACCGCCTGGGACGTCCGCGAGGCGTGCGACACCTTCCGGGCCGCGTACGACGCGAGCAACGGCGTGGACGGCCGGGTGTCCATCGAGGTATCGCCCGCGCTCGCGAACCAGACCGAACAGACCGTCGCCGAGGCACGGTCGCTGTGGTGGCTCGTTGACCGGCCAAACCTGTTCATCAAGATCCCCGCGACCAAGGCCGGCATCCCCGCGATCGAACAAGTGCTGGCCGAGGGCATCAGCGTCAACGTCACGCTGATCTTCTCCTTGGAGCGGTACGGCGAGGTCATCGACGCCTTCATGAGCGGCCTCGAGCGAGCCCGCTCCGCCGGCTACGACCTCGCGACCCTTGGCTCCGTCGCGTCGTTCTTCATCAGCCGAGTCGACTCAGAGGTTGACGCCCGGCTCGACAAGATCGGCAGCAACGACGCGAAGAAGCTGCGCGGAAAGGCCGCGATCGCGAACGCGAGGCTCGCCTTCAAGCTCTACGAGGAGAAGTTCGACTCCGACCGATGGCGTGCGCTGGAGGCCGCCGGCGCCAAACGGCAGCGTCCGCTCTGGGCATCGACCTCGACCAAGGACCCGTCCTACGAGGACACGATGTACGTCGTCGAACTCGTCGCGGCTGGAACCGTGAACACGATGCCCGAAGCAACCATCCGCGCGGTCGCCGACCATGGCGTCATCACCGGGGACACCATCCGGCCGCACTACACCGAGGCCGAACAGGTGATGAGCGATCTCGCCGCCGTCGGGATCGACTACGACGACGTGGTACAAGTGCTCGAGGATGAAGGCGTCGAGAAGTTCGACGCCTCATGGAACGAGCTCATCGAGTCCACCGAGGCCGAGTTGAAGCGGCTGGCGGGCGACAAGTGACCGGAGGCACCGACGCCGTCACCGCGGGAGGCGTGACGGTGACATCCGCAGGTGCGGACCTGCTCGCGGCACGTGACGCCGCCCTGTCCGACCTCGCCGGTGTCGCGGCAGCGCTCGTGGCCAAGGACGCCACGCTGTGGGGCCCGGACGCGGCGCCCGAAGCGGCGACTCGACTGGGATGGCTGGACTGCGTCACCGTGTCCCGCCCCCTCGTCGCGGAGATCGAAACGCTCCGCGACGAGCTGCGCGCCGATGGAGTCGACCACGTGGTGCTCGCCGGCATGGGCGGCTCGTCGCTCGCCCCAGAGGTGATCGCGGCGACCTATGGTGTCGAGCTGACCACGCTCGACACGACCGACCCCGGACAGATTGCGGCAGCCATGAGCGACCGCCTGTCCGCGACCGTCGTCGTGGTGTCCAGCAAGAGCGGCGGGACGATCGAGACCGACAGTCACCGACGCGCATACACGGAGGCGTTCCAGGCGGCCGGCCTGGACCCGGCGAGTCGAATCGTCGTGGTCACCGACCCCGACTCACCGCTGCACAAGACCGCGACCGACGCTGGCCACCGCGTCTTTCTGGCCGACCCCAACATCGGTGGGCGCTACAGCGCGCTGTCTGCCTTCGGCCTCGTGCCCACCGGCTTGGCCGGCGTACCGATCGGTGAGCTCCTCGACCAGGCTGACGCGCTCATGGGTTCGTTGGCAGGGGACTCGGACAACCCTGCCCTCGCCCTTGGTGCTGCACTCGGTGGCTACGGCACAACCGGGCATGACAAGGTCGTGATCGCCGACGCCGGCTCCGGCATCGTGGGCTTCGGCGACTGGGCGGAGCAGTTAATTGCCGAGTCGACCGGCAAAGACTCGAAGGGTCTGCTGCCGGTGGTCGTCGGTACGCCGACGTCACCGGGATTCGTCGAGCGAGCGGACACCCACCTCGTCCCCCTCGGCGGCGACCCGACCCCGATCGGCACCTCGGTTGATGGCCCGCTCGGTGCGCAGTTCCTGCTCTGGGAGTTCGCGACCGCGGTCGTGGGCAAGGTGATCGGCATCGATCCCTTCAACCAGCCGAACGTGCAGGAATCCAAGGACAACACCAGATCCGTGCTCGACAAGGCTGGCGATGGAGCGCTTCCTGAAGGCGACCCGCTGCTGGTCGACGGTTCGATCGAGGTACACGGCGACGCTGATCTGTTCGGTGGGGCGCTCGACGTCGCAGGAGTGCTCGACGCCATCCTGACCGCTGTTCCGGATCACGGCTACCTCGCAGTGATGGCCTACCTGAACCGGATCGCAGACAGTGCAGTCGCGACGCTCCGCGACGCCCTCGCCCAGCGGACCCCGCACCAGGTCACCTTTGGATGGGGCCCACGTTTCCTGCACTCAACCGGCCAGTTCCACAAAGGTGGGCCGCCCGTTGGCGCCTTCCTGCAGATCACCGGCGCCAACGCGTTCGACATCGAGGTGCCGGGGCAGCCGTTCTCCTTCGGCCGCTTGCAGCTCGCACAGGCGCTCGGTGACCTGCAGGCCCTCGACAGCCGCAGCCGGTCCGTCGTACGCCTGCACCTGACCGACCGCGCTGCCGGGATCGACCAGTTGTTGTCCGCCGTCGCAGGGGGCTGAGCAGATGACCGAGTCCAGAGATGCCGGCCCGGGCCTCCGCAATCCGCTCCGCGACCCTCGTGACCGGCGGCTGCCGCGCGTGCCCGGACCGTGCGCCGTGGTCGTCTTCGGCGTCACCGGGGACCTGTCGCGCAAGAAGCTCATCCCGGCGATCTACGACCTCACGAACCGCGGCCTGCTCCCTCCGGGTTTCGTCCTGCTCGGGTTCGCCCGGCGCGACTGGGACGTGGGTGACTTCGAGTCACTCGCGCGCAAAGCGGCCGAGGAACACTGCCGGACCGAGTTCCGGCCCGAGGTGTGGGAGCGCGTTGCCAACAACCTGAAGTTCGTCCAGGGGTCGTTCGACGACGACAACGCCTTCGACGAGCTCCATCACACTCTCGACGAACTGTGTGCGAGCCATGGGATCAAGGGAAACGCCGCCTTCTACCTCTCGATCCCGCCGGCCGCCTTCCCGGTCGTTCTCAAGCAGATGGAACGGACAGGGATGGCCGACAACGAGAAGGCCGGCGGCTGGCGTCGAGTCGTCGTCGAGAAGCCGTTCGGCCATGACCTCAAGTCAGCGCGCGAGCTGAACGATCTGGTCGATCACGTGTTCACCCCGGACGACGTCTTCCGGATCGATCATTACCTCGGCAAGGAGACGGTCCAGAACATCCTTGCGCTTCGGTTCGCCAACACGTTGTTCGAGCCGATCTGGAACTCACACTTCATCGACTCCGTGCAGTTCACGATGGCCGAGGACGTCGGGATCGGCAGTCGGGCCGGCTTCTATGACTCGGCAGGCGCCGCCCGCGACGTCCTCCAAAATCACCTTCTGCAGCTCCTCGCCCTGACCGCGATGGAGGAGCCGGTCGCGTTCGACGCTGAGGCGATCCGGATCGAGAAGGTCAAGGTCCTCAACGCGATCTCGATCCCTGACGATCTCGAGCACTATGCCATCCGCGGTCAGTACGACCAGGGCTGGCTGGCCGGCCAGCGCGTGCCGGCCTACCGCGACGAGGAAAACGTCCCCAAGGACTCCCGGACCGAGACCTACGCCGCCGTACGCCTCGGGATCGAGACCCGCCGCTGGGCGGGCGTGCCGTTCTACCTGCGTACCGGGAAGCGGCTGCCCAGGCGCGTGACCGAGATCGCCGTGCTGTTCAAGAAGGCGCCTCACCTTCCGTTCGACAAGACGGACACGGTCGAGCTCGGGCACAACCAGCTCGTCGTCCGGGTGCAGCCCGACGAAGGCGTGACGCTCAGGTTCGGCTCCAAGGTTCCTGGCTCGGCGATGGAGGTCAGGGACGTGTCCATGGACTTCCTCTACGGCGAAGCCTTCACCGAGACCTCACCCGAGGCCTACGAACGCCTCATCCTCGACGTGCTGCTGGGCGACGCGACGCTGTTCCCGAGGAACCTCGAGGTCGACGCGTCATGGCGCGTGATCGATCAGCTCGAAGAGTTCTGGGAAGGCAAGGAGCCGGAGAAGTATCGCGCCGGCGAGTGGGGTCCCCGCGGCGCCGAGGACATGCTGGCCCGCGACGGCCGGGCGTGGAGGCGACCATGACCGCGCTGTGGGACACGAACGGCGGAGAGATCATCAAGGCGCTGGTCGCCGAACGGCGAACCGCCGGCGCGCTGGCATCAGGCCTCGCGCTGACACTGGTCATCGTGGTCGACGAGAAGCGTGTGCGCGAGGCAGAGGACGCCGCGACTGTGGCAGCCGCAGCCCACCCGTGCCGTGTGCTCATCGTGGTGCGCCACTCGATCGAAGGCGAGGTTCGCCTCGACGCCGAAGTGCTCGTCGGTGGCCGACTCGGCCCGACGGAGGCAGTCATCATGCGGATGTACGGCCGCCTGGCCCTCCACGCCGAGTCCGTCGTCCTTCCGCTGCTCGCGCCCGATGCACCGGTCGTGACGTGGTGGCACGGCGTACCCCCCGAGGAGATCGCGACCGACGCGCTCGGGGTGCTCGCGAGCAGACGCGTCACGGACTGCTCACTGGCACCTGAGCCGCTCGTCGCTCTGGGACAGCGAGCGGCGGACTTCGTCGCCGGCGACACGGACCTCACCTGGACCCGGGCGACGTTGTGGCGCTCGCTGCTGGCGTCCGCCATGGATGGCCTCGATCGGACCGCACAGAGCGCAACCGTCACCGCAGAGACGGGCAATCCGACGGCCGCCATGCTGTGCGGCTGGCTGACCAACCGGTTGCAGATCCAAGCCTCACTCGTGGAGAGCTCAGGGCCAGGCATCACTGAGGTGGTGATCAACACGACGAGCGAGGACGGCGACGAGTACGTCGTGAAGGTCGAGCGTACGGGCGGTGGCGATGCCACGTTGACCCGCGGCGACGCCATCCCGCGCATCCTCCCGCTCCCCCGCGAGAGCCTGGGTGACCTGCTCGCCGAAGAGCTTCGCCGAATGGACACCGACCCCGTGTACGCCGAGGCGCTGTCGACGATCACCGGCGTGGCGATCGACGAGCAGGCCCGCGACAGTCGCGTGCTCGTGTGGCGCGACCCCGCACTGGCCAGCAAGTGAGCCGACGCGCGGCGTCGACCGCAGCTGGGCAATGGCTGTGGTGGCGGGCGTGAGCGCGCTCGTCGTCGTGCACCGCGACGCCACGGTTCTCGCCCAGGCGGTCGCGGCACGCGTCATCACCGGCCTCGTGGACGCGCAGGCGGCCCGCGGCGAGGCGTCCATCGTCCTGACCGGAGGCGGCATCGGGGTGTCCACGTTGCGGGAGATCGCGGAGTCCCCCGCCCGTTACGCCATCGACTGGCCCCGACTGTCGGTGTGGTGGGGAGACGAGCGGTTTCTGCCCGCGGGTCATTCGGACCGCAACGAGACCCAGGCCCGGGACGCACTACTCGCCAAGGTCGATCTCGACCCGGCGCGGATTCATCCCATGCCGGCGAGCGACGGTCCGCTCGGCGATGACCTCGAAGCCGCAGCGGACGCCTATGCCGAGACCCTGGCAGCCGCCACGCATCCCGAGGATCACAGCGCGTCGCCGAGATTCGACATCCTGCTCCTGGGCCTGGGCCCGGACGGGCATGTCGCGTCGCTGTTCCCAGAGTCGCCCGCGTTGTACGACGACCGCACTGTCGTACCGGTTCGAGGCGCGCCGAAGCCGCCCCCGATCCGCCTGTCCCTGTCGCTCGAGACGATCAACAACGCCCGCGAGGTGTGGATCGTCGCTGCGGGCGAGGAGAAGGCCGCTGCCGCGCGACTGGCCCTGTCCGGGGCGGGTCCGACCGCGGTGCCTGCAGCGGGCGTCAAGGGGCGCGTGAGCACCCGCTGGCTGCTGGACCGCGCGGCGGCGAGCCGCCTGCCGGCCGACCTCGCGCGCAAAGCCAGCCCATAGCGCTGGTTACTCGATGATGTCCGGCACGTTGTACTCAAGCGCGTCGAGGTAGATCGGCGCCGCCGACTTGGCCGTCAATGTCAAACAGTGCTGCTGACCGCTTCCGGCCGGAGTGCCATGGTCGGCCGCGGTGCTCCAGTGCTCAATCACGTCTCGGTAGTGGGTTCGGCGAGCGTGGAAGCTCACGGCGTGATGGTGCTTGCCGAATGCGTTCACACTCGCCGTGCCTCCGGCGCGGTTGCGAGGTGCGACGAGAGCGGCGCGATAGAAGTAGCCACACATCGCCACGGAGGCGCCGGAGCGGGTCGACTGCCGGTAGGCATGCCGGAAAGCCGTACTCGACCGGTGCCTGGTCCAGGCATGGGAGTACGTGACGGACGTCAGGTACGGCGGCGCCGGATCATGGTCGTCAGCCATGTATGGCACGAAACCCTGCCCGTACACCGTGGGTCCGGGTTGCCCACCCGAGTCGTACGCGGTCACCCGGAACTCGGTGAACTGATTCACCCGGAGCAGCGCGCGATATGACGTCTCCGTGCCGTAGTAGACGACGCCCCACTCGTTGGCGTAGGTGTTGTACTGCTCGAGGACGTAGTGGCTGAAGCCGAGGGATCCGGCATCCTGCATGGTCCACGAGGTCAACTCCTCGACGGCATGCGCCGACGCGGTGGGCGCAGTGCTACCAAGCGACGGGAACACCTGCCGAGGTGCCCGGGCAACCGGTTCGGTCGAGCCCGACGCATGAGCGGGAGGAGTGACCAGGCCGCCAGCGAGGGCGAGCGCCGTCAGGATGGTCGCGACCCGCGGCATCACTTCAGCGAGAAGCCGATTCCGATCACGCAGGCCGCCCAGATGAAGCCGCAGACGATCGTCATCCGGTCGAGGTTCTTCTCGACCACCGACGAACCGGACAGTGACGACGACACGCCACCGCCGAACATGTCGGACAGGCCCCCGCCCTTGCCGCGGTGGAGCAGCACGAGCAGCACCATAAGGACGCTCACGATGATCAGCACGATCGACAATGCGGTGGTCATCCGACCAAATCCTTCTCTTCCGGGAAGTGGCAGGCGACCTGGTGTCCGGGCGAGATCTCGAGCAGCGGGGGCTCGGTCTGCCGGCAGATCTCCTGCGCCTTCCAACATCTCGTGTGGAACCGGCACGCTGGCGGTGGGTTCAGCGGGCTGGGCACGTCGCCCTTCAGCAGGATCCGGTCACGCTTTTGCTCGCGCTCCGGGTCCGGAATCGGGACGGCGGACAGCAATGCATGAGTGTACGGGTGAAGCGGGTGCTCATACAGGTCCGTGTCCGAGGCCATCTCCACGATCTTGCCGAGGTACATGACGGCGACTCGGTTGGAGATGTGCCGGATCACCGACAGGTCGTGCGCGATGAAGACGTAGGTGAGCCCGAACTCCTTCTGCAGGTCGGACAACAGGTTCACGACTTGGGCCTGGATCGACACGTCGAGTGCCGACACGGGCTCATCGGCGACGATCATCGACGGCCGCAGGGCGAGCGCACGTGCGATACCGATGCGCTGCCGTTGACCACCTGAGAACTCGTGCGGATACCGGTTGTAGTGCTCCGGGTTGAGACCGACGAGCTCCATGAGCTCCTGGACGTTGCGACGGCGGTTTTCGGGGCTGTCGATGTTCTGGATCTTCAGCGGAGCGCCGACGATCGACCCCACCGTGTGCCGTGGATTCAGCGACGAGAACGGATCCTGGAAGATCATCTGGATCTCGCGCCGCAGCGGCCGGAGCTGGTGGGTGCTCGCGTGGGTGATGTCATGTCCGTTGTAAAGGATCTGGCCGCCGGTCGGCTCCAGCAGACGGGTGAGCAACCGGCCCATCGTCGACTTGCCGCACCCGGTCTCGCCCACCACGCCGAGGGTCTCGCCCTTGTTCACCGAGAAGGTCAGCCCGTCGACCGCCTTGACCGCGCCGATCTGGCGCCGGAAGAAGATGCCCTGCGTGACCGGGAAGTGCTTCTGCAGGCCGTTGACCGCCAGCAGAACGTTGTCGCCGCCGACGGGTGGCATCGTCGTGGTCCCGGTCGGGCGAGGAGTCGGCGCCGGCGCCTCGACCGGGGGTGGCGGGGCAGCGGCCTTTCGGGCAGCGGTCGCCGGTCGCCGCAGTCGCGCCAACCGCTCGCCGTCGCCGGCCGGCTTCTCGGTCTCGCTCACAGCAGGCTCGCCACGTCGGCCTTGAACAGCTCACGCCGTTTCTCGATCGGCAGATGACAGGCGACCAGATGACCGGGGTCGGTTTCCACGAGCGCGGGCCTGACCTCCCTCTCCTTGCCATCGTTCAGCTCGGCGTACGGGCACCTCGGATGGAACGCGCAGCCGGACGGGACGTTGATCAGTGACGGCGGGTTGCCCGGGATCGGCTGAAGCCGGTCGACGTGACCGCGGTCGAGTCGCGGCACCGAGCCGAGCAGTCCCCAGGTGTAGGGGTGCTCCGGTCGGTAGAACACGTCGGAGGCGGTGCCGTACTCGACAGCCTGCCCTGCGTACATGACCAGTACGTCGTCAGCCACCTCGGCGACTACTCCGAGGTCGTGCGTGATGATGATGATCGCCGACGAGAACTCTTTTTGGAGGTCTTGCATCAGGTCGAGGATCTGCGCCTGGACCGTCACGTCGAGAGCGGTTGTCGGTTCGTCGGCGATCAGCAACGACGGGTTGCACGACAGCGCCATGGCGATCATCGCGCGCTGCCGCATCCCACCCGAGAACTGGTGCGGGTAGGCGTCCACCCGCTTATTCGGCTCCGGGATGCCGACCAGGTCGAGCAGCTCGATCGCGCGGTCCCGTGCCACCGACTTGGACACATTGTTGTGCACCCGGTAGGCCTCCGCGATCTGCGTGCCCACCCGGTAGTACGGGTGCATCGCCGACAACGGGTCTTGGAAGATCATCGCCATCGTGTCGCCGCGCATCGCCCGGACGTCCTCGGGATCGGCCGCGACCAACTCCTTGCCGTCGACCCAGATCTCGCCGGACATCTGGGCGTTGCGTCGATTGTGGAGGCCGAGGATCCCGAGACTCGTCACGCTCTTGCCCGAGCCCGACTCACCCACGATGCCGAGCGTCTTCCCGCGGTCGACCGCAAAGGACAGTCCGTCGACGGCCTTGACCAGACCGTCATCGGTCGGAAAGTGGATCTTGAGATCCTTCACCTCCACGAAGCCCACCGGGGACCGCGTGACCGCGGTGACCTCGGGCTTCGTGGGCTGGCCGTTGCCTGCCGGTTCAGACGTGATGACAGCCTCGCTCAGGAGTAGGTGACCCGCGGGTCGACGTAGGCGTACACCACGTCGACGATGATATTGGCGACCACGACGAAGAACGCGGCGAACAACGTGACCCCCAGCACGACGGGCAGGTCGCGGGTGGCGATCGAGATGATCGCCAGCTTGCCGATGCCGACGTACCCGAAGACCTGCTCGGTGAGGACGGCGCTACCGAGCAGCAGGCCGACGTCGAGTCCGAAGATCGTGACGATCGGAGTCAGCGCGGCGCGCAGGCCGTGCCGGGTGATCACCTTTCTCTCAGGCAGACCCTTCGCTCGAGCGGTCCGGATGTAGTCCTCGGACATGGTCTCGAGCATCGTTGCTCGGGTCAGCCGGGCGTAGAGCGCGGCGTACAGGAAGGCCAGACACACCCATGGCAGGACGAGGTTGCGCGCCCATTGGATCGGGTTGTCCGTGAACCCGACGAAATGCGGATTGGGGAACCACTGCAGGTAATGCGGTCCGAAGCTGAAGATCGACAGTGCCAGCAGCCCGGTGAAGTAGATCGGGAGCGAGACACCGGCAAGCGCGATGCCCATCGCACCGCGGTCGAAGATCGATCCACGGCGCAGTGCCGACAAGACGCCGGTCGAGACGCCGCTGACCAGCCACAGGATCGCTGCGCCGATCGTCAGTGAGATGTCGACCGGCAGGTCGGAGATGATCTCCGACCACACCGGCTCGTTGTTGATGAAGGAATAGCCCAGGCACGGCGCGTGGCAGACCTGCGCGGTCTGCCCGGTGCCGAATGTGCGCCCCGCCACGATGCCCTTGACGAAGTGCCAGTACTGCTCCCAGAAGGGTTGGTCGAGCCCGAGCTTCTTTGACACCGCGGCGATCGTCGCCGGGCTTGGACTGCGGCCGGCGTAGAGCACCGCAGGGTCCGATCCGAAGAACTTCGGGACGGCTTCGAAGAGCCAGAACGTCACCAGCGAGATGACCAGCAACACCACGATCGCGCCGACGATCCGGCGGATGAGGAAGCGAATCACTGTGGCTCCTCGCTGGAAGGACTAGGCGGGGCGGGCCGGTCCGATGCTCCTTGTGGGGCCGACCCGAAGGCCGGCCCCACAAGGCGAATGCATCAGATCAGGCGACACCGAGGGTGCGCAGGTCGACGATGCCGAACTGCGGCTCGATGTAGACGTTCTTCAGCCGGTTGCTGAAGAGGTCCAATGCCTTGTCATACGTGAACGGCGCCACGCAAGCGTCTGCGAGGACCTGCTGGTCGACCTTCTGCCAGTAGGGGTACTCAGCCTCGGGAGTTGCTTGCTTGAGTGCCTGGGTGATCAGATCCGTGATCTTCGGATCCGAGCACGCGCCGTAGTTGCTGTTGCCCTGCGGCAGGATCTTCCGCGGGTCCACGATGTTCTCGAAGTACCCATACGGAGCCGGCCAGTCCGGGCCCCAGCCGGCGAACGCCAGGCCGTAGCCGTTCTTCTTCATGTTCGCCGGAACGCCGATGACGGACGAGTAGTACGTCGCCGGGTCGAACTGCTTGATGTTCGCGTCAATTCCGACCTTCTTCAAGTCACCCTGCAGGAACTGCGCCTGCTGCGGCGCCTTGCCCTGGTTCTGCGTGACGATGGTCGTCTTGAACCCGTTGGGCTGACCGCACGCGGTCAGTTCCTTCTTGGCGTTCGCGATGTCCGGGTCGCCGGCTGCGACCTTGTCGCCGTACAGGTTGAAGTTCTTCCAACCGGCCAGCGTCGGCGGGCCAAGCGTCGTTGCGACGGCGCCACCGTAGCTACCGCCACGGGCAAGCTTCTGCTCGTTACGGCTCATCGCGTACTCGATCGCCTTGCGGCAGTGGACGTTGTCGAACGGTGGGGTCTCCTGCATGATCGACAGGTACCGGGTGAAGCCCGTGATCGGGTCCAGCGCGCGCGCCTTCAGCGACGCGTCACCCAGGATCTTCTGCTGGGTGGCCGGCTGGACGCCGGTACCGCCGATGTCGAGGTCCTCGCTGTTGGACACGATCTCGTTGTCGAGCGTCTCCGAGTCGAAGCTCGTCGTGATGTTGATCTTGTCCGGCAGCGCCGGGCGGGTGCCGTCCGTCGCGGGGTCGTAGTGCGGGTTGCGAACCAGGTCGATGTGCTTGTTCGCCGCGTAGGACTTGATCTCGTACGGACCGGTCGCCTGCACGTTGTTGTTGTAATTCGCGCCACCGGTCTTCGGAGCCTGGTCGACCTTCTGCTCCACCGGCGACGTGCCGAACAGCGTCATGACGTAGTTCCACTCGGCGAACGGCTGGTTCAGGTCGAACTCGATGTGAGTCGCGTCCGGGGTCTTGATGGTGCTCAGCCCCTGCACCGACGACGCGCCCTTGTACGGGCCGGCGTAGGTCTTGCAGGCACCAGTCTTGTCCTGGCCACCCGGGCACAGGAACGTCGAGAAGTACGTCGGACCCCCGTTGATCACGTCGGTCGCGAACGTGCGCTCGATCGCATACTTGATGTCCTGGGAGGTGACGGTCGTGCCGTCCTGGAACTTCACGCCGGGCTTGAGCGTGTACTTCCAGACGGTGTTGCCCTTCGAGGCTGTCGCTGGGCCGGTCGCGATGTCACCGGTGGGGACCAGCGCGTCCGGGCCGGTGCCGTCCGGGAACGTGAGGAGGGTCCGGTTGATCAGCTGGTGGATGTCCCAGCTGAAGGCGTAGTACGTCCGGCCCGGGTCCAGGTAGTCGACGTCGCCCGCGACACCGACGTTCATGGTGCCGCCGGTGGCGGTCGACGGGCTCAGCGGGGTCTTGGCGGGGAAGCCAGCACCTCCGGTGCCTTGGGCGTTGCCCGAGATCGATCCCGAGGAACTGGTTCCACCTCCTCCGCTGCTGCTTCCGCCGCAGGCGGTGGCACCGAGGGCCAGCGCAGCGAGTGCGACTCCCCCTCGAAGCATCCAACTCTTATGAGGCATATCCGGTCGCAGTTCCTTCCTTGTGACCAGGCCCGGCGCTGTTCGCCGGTCCGACTCTTGCCGCTGGCCGCCGTGCGCGGCTCAACGGTTGCTCCTGGGGTCGAGTGCGTCTCGCAGACCGTCGCCGAGGAGGTTGAACGCCATCACGGTGATGAAGATGAACAACCCTGGCCAGACCGCGAACCAGGGGTCGATCTGGTACAGGCCGCTGCCGGTCGCGTCCGAGAGCATGCTCCCCCACGACGGGTTGGGCGGCGGGATTCCGACGCCGAGGAACGACAGCGCCGCCTCGAACAGGATGTTGACCGGGATAATCAGCGTCGAGTAGACGAGGATCGGCCCGTACATGTTCGGGAGCAGCTCGCGGAACATGATGCGCCCCGGGCTCGCGCCGATCCCCCTCGCCGCATCGACGAACTCCTTCTCCCGCAGCGACAGCACCTGGCCGCGAATGATGCGACCGAAGTACGGCGAGGAGAAGAAACCGATGATCGCGATGAGCAGGATGATGTGGGTCCACAGCCCGCCGCCGCTCTTGCTGCCCTCGATCACGGACGCGATCGCGATCGCGAAGATGATCTGCGGGAAGGCGAGCAGGATGTCCATGAACCGGCTGATGAACGTGTCGACCGGTCCGCCGAAGAATCCGGCGATCGCCCCGAAGAACGTACCGAGGACCACCGAGAGCACGGTGGAGGCGAGCGCGACGATCAGGGAGTACCTCGCCCCGACGTCGATCCGGGCGAAGATGTCGCGGCCGTTGCGGGGCTCCACGCCGAGCGGGTGCGACCCGTTGATGCCACCGAAGTGACCGATCGGCAGGCCGATGCCGGTGTCGATGTTCAGGTTGTTGATGTCGTTGGTGGTCGGGTCCACGCCGATCCACTTGTTCAGCACTGGCGCGAGGATCGTGAAAAGGATCAGCAGCAGGATGACAAAGATGCTGGCAAAGGCGAACTTGTCGCGCTTGAAGCGGATCCAGGCGATCTGGCCGAGCGAGCGGCCCTCGATGGACTTGGACGAGACGCCGTCGAGCAGGGCACCGGGTTGCGAGCCAGCGACGTCGCCGGCTACATCAAGCGGAGCCGTCACAGCGCCCCTTCCCGTTGGCAGGCCAGGCAGGACCCCGGCGGGAGGGACTCTAAGCCGGGGGGCTATCAAACCGAAAGCGTCGACCGCAGGTAGGTACAGAATCGTGATCACGCCGTTACCTGGCGCCTAGACCGAAGACTCCGCGTCGTAGCGCACGATTCGCACAAAATCTTCCGGTTGCAAGCTGGCGCCACCGACAAGTGCTCCGTCCACGTCGGGCTGCGCCATGATCCCTGCGACGTTGTCGCCCTTCACCGAACCGCCGTAGAGGACGCGGACGCCGGCCGCGACCGTCGGCGTGTAGAGCTTGCCGAGCATCGCACGCAGCGCGGAGCAGACCTCCTGCGCGTCGTCAGGAGTCGCGACCTCGCCGGTTCCGATCGCCCAGATCGGTTCGTAGGCGATCACGATCGACTTGGCCTGGGCCGCGGTCACGTCCCGCAGTGCCGCGGTCAGCTGCGCCGTGCAGTGGGCGACCTGTCCGCTCTCCCGGCGAACGTCGAGCGACTCGCCCACGCAGAGGATCGGCGTGAGCGAGTTGCGGTAGGCCGCGAGCACCTTTGCATTCACGACGTCATCGCCCTCGTGGTGATGCTCGCGACGCTCCGAGTGCCCGACGATGACATAGGTGCATCCCAGCTTCGCCAGCATGACTCCACTGATGTCACCGGTGTAGGCGCCGGAGTCGAAGGGCGACAGGTCCTGTGCGCCGTACTTGATCCGAAGGTGGTCGCCGTCCACCATCGTCTGCACGCTGCGGATGTCCGTGAACGGCGGGATCACGGCGACCTCGGTCGCGTCGAAGTCCTTGTCGGTCAACGAGAACGCGAGCTTCTGCACCAGGGCGATGGCTTCGAGGTGGGTGAGATTCATCTTCCAGTTGCCCGCCATGAGCGGGGTGCGATCTGCCATCCGGGTCAGCTCTCTGTGAGGGCCGAGAGGCCTGGGAGGATCCGACCTTCGAGGAACTCGAGGCTCGCGCCGCCGCCGGTCGAGATGTGGCTGAACCGGTCCTCGCCGATGCCGAGCGCCCGAATCGCCGCGGCAGAGTCGCCGCCGCCGACGACCGTGAGGGCGTCCGCGAGTTCGGCCACCGCCTCAGCGACCCCCCGGGTGCCGGACGCGAAGACCTCGATCTCGAAAACCCCCATCGGCCCGTTCCAGAACACGGTTTGAGCGTCGGCGAGGCGACTCGCGAACAGCTCGACGCTCTTCGGCCCGATGTCGAGACCCATCCGGTCTGCGGGGATCGAGTCGACGTCCACGACCGCTGTCTCAGCGTTCGCATCGATCTTGTCGGCCACGATCACGTCGACTGGCAGCGTCACCTTGCCGGTCTCGAGGAACCTGCGGCACGCGTCGACCTGATCAGCCTCGAGCAGCGATCCGCCGACGTCGAGGCCCTGGGCTGCGAGAAACGTGAAGCACATCCCGCCACCGACGAGCAGGCGGTCGACGTTCGGCAGCAGGCTCTCGATCACGGCGAGCTTGTCGGACACCTTCGATCCGCCGAGTACGACGGCGAACGGCCGTCGCGGGTCCTCGGTCAGCGCCTCGAGCACCTCGACCTCGCGCCGGACGAGATCACCGGCCGCGCTCGGCAGCGCCCGGGCCAGCTCGTCAACGCTCGCGTGGGATCGATGGACGGCGCCGAAGGCGTCGTTGACGTAGACATCGCCGAGCGCGGCGAACCGGTCGGCGAGCTCGGCCCGCTCAGCGGGGTCCTTCGAGGTCTCCTTCGCGTCGTACCGAACGTTCTCGACCAGGACGACCGCCGCGTCGGGGACACCGTCGAGGTCGGTGGCGAACTCGACCGGACGGCCGAGCAGCTCGCCGAGGCGGTCCGCGACCGGCGCGAGCGAGTACGCCGGGTCCGCCTTGCCCTTCGGCCGTCCGAGATGTGCGAGCACGACCACCTTCGCGCCGCTGTCGAGCAGGCGGTTGAGGGTAGGGAGGCTGGCGCGGATCCGGCCGTCGTCGGTGATGGTCGAGCCGTCGAGCGGCACGTTGAGGTCGGCCCGGACGACAACCCGCTTGCCGTCGAGCTCTCCGAGGGTGTCGATGCCCGGAAGCGTGGACGCCACGACCGGTTACGCGGAGATGAGGGAGCCGACCCGGACCGTCAGGTCCGCCAGCCGGTTCGAGTAGCCCCACTCGTTGTCGTACCAGCCGATCACCTTCGCCTGATCGCCGATGACCTTGGTCAGCCCCGCGTCGAAGATGCAGGACGAGGGATCCGTGACGATGTCACTCGAGACGATTGGGTCCTCGGTGTAACGCAGAATCCCTTTCAGCGGGCCTTCGGCGGCGGCCTTCATCGCCGCATTGATCTCCGCGACGCCGGCCTCGGTACGAAGGTTGACCGACAGGTCCGTCGCGGAACCGGTCGGGATCGGGACCCGCAGGGCGTAGCCGTCGAGCTTGCCCTTCAGCTCCGGCAGCACCAGTCCGATGGCCTTCGCGGCACCTGTCGAGGTCGGCACGACGTTCAGCGCCGCGGCCCGCGCCCGGCGCAGGTCGCTGTGCGGGCCGTCCTGGAGGTTCTGGTCCTGCGTGTACGCGTGGACCGTCGTCATGAGGCCGCGCTCGATGCCGAAGGAGTCGTTCAGGACCTTGGCCATGGGGCCGAGGCAGTTCGTCGTGCAGGACGCGTTGGAGATGACGGTGTGCGAAGCGTCGAGCTGGTCGTCGTTGACCCCGAGGACGACGGTGATGTCTTCGTCGCTCGCCGGCGCCGAGATGATGACCTTCTTCGCACCGCCCTCGTCGACATGCTTGCGGGCGACTTCGGCCTTGGTGAACAGGCCGGTCGACTCGATGACGACATCGACACCGAAGTCCCGCCACGGGATCGCACCGGGGCCGCCGCGCTCGGCGAGTCCGACGATCTTCTTGCCGCCGACCACGATGCCGTCGCCGGCGACCTCCACCTCAGCGGGCAGGCGTCCCAGGATGCTGTCGTACTTCAGCAGGTGGGCGATGGTCGCGGCGTCGCCGAGGTCGTTGTAGGCGACCACCTCGATGTCGTGACCGCCGGCCAGGATGGCCCGGAAGTAGTTGCGCCCGATTCGGCCGAAGCCGTTGATACCGACCCGTGTCGCCACGCTTTTCTCCTCGTACGTCCCGCTGGATGTGGTCCGCAGCCTACCGACCGCGCCTGTCAGTGCAGGGCGGCGTACCCCGCCTCGCGCATCACGTCGACCGAGGCCGGCAGTCCCGTCATCAGGTGCACCTGAAGTGCGGCCTGCTCGGTCAACAGCTCGAGGCCGCCGACGACCCGCCCTCCCCCGGCCTGCCACGCCGCAGCGAGTGGGGTCGGCCACGGCGAGTAGATGACGTCGAACAACAAACCGGGGGTCGCCGCAATCGCCGTGGCGAGCGCCTGCGTCGAATCGGCTGGAGTGGTCGCGATCACGAGTGGGTGGTCGGCGGCGGTCGCCAGGTGCTCCCAGCCGAGGACGTCGACGCCGAGATCCAGATTCGCGGCCAAGCCTTCGAGCTCCCGAGCGGCGCTCGGCCGGCGCGCGAATACTGCAACGCCACTGAATCCGAGGTTCGCCGCCGCGGCGATGGCGGACGCGGCGGTGGCCCCGGCCCCCAGGATCGCCGCCCGGCTGCCCGCCTGTGTGCCTGACAGATGCGGACGCAGCGCCGCGACCATTCCGAGGACGTCGGTGTTCGCGCCGTGCCATCCGTCATCGCGGAAGATGACGGTGTTCGCAGCGCCAACCGTGGCGGCAACCGTGTCGACGGTCGCCAGCATCGGCACGACGGTTCGCTTCAGCGGCATGGTGAGGCTGACGCCCGCGAGCCGCTCGGTGTCAAGCCCGCGGAGGGTGTCATGAAGGCGGTCGCTGGTGCACTCGATCGCCCGATACGTCCAGTCGGCGAGGCCGAGTGCGTCGTACGCGGCTCGGTGCAGCACCGGCGACAGGGAGTGTGAGATCGGTGAGCCGAGGACCGCCGCTCCGCGTCGAGCCGGCCCCGCGGCCGCCGTCACTGCGTAACGCCGTTGGCGATCGACTCCTGTACGAGCTGGTTGAACTGGTCGAGGGTCGTCGCGAACGCGGTGTGTCCCGCCTTGTCGATCGTCACGAAGTACAGGTCGTTCGTGCTGGCGTGGTGAATCACGGCATCGATCGCGGCCTGGCCCGGCGAGTTGATCGGTGTCGGCGGCAGGCCGGTGTTCAACCGCGTGTTGTACGGCGAGTCGATCTGCAGATCGGTCGCGGTGAGCTGGCCGTGGTTCGCTGGGAGGATGTAGTAGAGGGTGGCGTCGGAATCGAGCCGCATGCCGGCGTGCAGGCGGTTGAGGAAGACCTCCGCGATCTTCGGGTAGTCGGCGACCAACCGTCCCTCACGCTGCACGATCGACGCCAGCGTGATCACGTCGTCCTCGGAGAGCCCGAGCTTGCGCGCGCCGTTCGCGAGCTTGGCGTCGGTCGCGGCCTGATCGAAGCGCGCGACCATCGCTTTGAGCACGTCGGTGGCGGTCTCGCCGGGCTGGATGTCGTATGTCGCGGGGAACAGGAACCCCTCGGGCTTGCCGTTGGCGTACGACGGCAACCCGAGGCCGGTCGGGTCCTTCAATGCGGCGTTGAGCGAGGCCGTCGAGATCGGGGTCTCGGCCGCGATCCGGGCAACGATCGCCGCGGCGGTGAAGCCTTCCGGGATCGTGACGCTGTAGTCGACGCGTGACTTTGGGTTGAGCAGCAGCGCAACCGCACGGGAGGCGGACATGTGGCTGTGCAGCTGGTAGGTGCCCGGCCCGATCGCGCGTGACTTCGGGTTGAGACTGGCGGCGGCCGTGAACGCCGAGCTGGAGCGCACCACGCCAGCATCAGTGAGCGTGTT
>JAFAZI010000034.1 GCA_019239875.1 Frankiaceae bacterium | reverse complement strand
CGAGTCGCTCGTCGGCGTCGGGCCACTGCGCACGGGGTGGAATGCATGGCGCGACATCAGCGGCAGGTTAATCGTTGACGCTCGGCGGCCGCCGAAGCGGATCGAATAAGTGCCGCCGGCAAGCCCGGCAAGGACGGCCGGCCGAGGTAGGCACCCGATGACGCGAGCGACGACCTTGGCGCCGTTCGACAGGCACTCGGACGGATCGGGCTGTGCCGCGAGCTGAATTTGCAGGCGGTGATGCGGAGCGAGCGTCCACATCGCAGGCTGAATCGGTACGGCGTACCGATAGGCACGATCGGGCGGGACCGCGTGCTCGTGAACAAGCGCGAGATAGGGACGGACCAGCCGGCCTCGAACGTCGTGCCAGGAGCGAGCCGCGACCCGGTGGCGAAGATTGGCGACAACGCCGCCGTGCGCGATCTTGCTCGCTGCGCCGGCGGGAGAGATGTCGAACACGTCCACCATCAGTTCGAGGTTGCTGGTCGATGCCGCGGCGACGATGCTCGCTGCCATCGGTCCGGCGACGGTGACGCCGTGACGAAACGGTCGCGTGATGAAAGTGAGAACGTCACCGTCCTGTGGTGGGCCGTACGCCAAGTCCCCGCTGGCCGGCTTCGGCCGTGCGTGGCGCAAGCGATCCGTGCTGAGGAAGAACTGGCGGTAGTGAGTGGTGAACGGATAGGTCGCAGCATTGACCCAGCGGTCGGTTGGTAGCTGCTCGAGGTGCATCGGTGTCCTGGTGTGCACCTGCAGCCCGGTGTGCCGGTGCTTCAGCCAGGTGTTGAACCACTCGAGCTCGATCGCTGGGTCGAGGCCCCCGCCGTGACCCCAGTCGCCGACGATCAGCTGGTACCGCCCGGTCACTCGTTGATGCGGTCGCATCGCGCGGTACGGCGACCGGCCGGCCCATGCGTTTTGGAGCGCGGCGTAGAGCTCCTGCGCCCCGAACCCCGGCTCGTCCCAGCCGTCCCACATCAGCGCGGGAATGTGCGTGCGCACGATCGCCCGCGCAGCCCGGATGTGGTCACGCACCTTCCAGAAATGGCGGTAGAACGCAACCTGCCCGCCGCGTTGCGAGTCGGCGTACTTGCGGGCGAGGAACGCTTCGGTGGTCGGGCCCAGCAGCGAGCCTGACGCCAGCCCTGCGCCATGCCAGGCGATCGAGGGGATGCCGTTCTCGAAGTAGGTGTCGCGGTAGACGTCGCCGCTGATGCACGAGGGCACCATCGCCTTGACCGGCGAGTGCCGCCCCAGCTTCGCGGCTGTGTAGAGCTGCGACTGGGCGAGGTAGGAGCAGCCATCCAGCCCGACGACACCGTTCGAGCCGGGCAGCTTCGCTGCCCAGTGGACGAGGTTCACCCCGTCGCGAGCGTTGCGGTTGTTGAAGTATCCGTTGCTCCCGCTCGATCGCCCGGTGCCGCGGACGTCCGCGGACACGTAGATGTAGCCGTGCTCGACGAGCATCGATCCGTCGACGATGCCTTTGATGCCGTTCTCGGTCCCTGTCGTCGTGGTGTACGGCGTCTGCTGCAACAGCACGGGAAAGCGCCGGTGGACGCGGTGGCCGGTGCGCCGGTCGGCCGGGTAGTAGACGTCCGCGGTCAGCTTCACGCCGTCACTCATCGTGACCTTGACGTTCTTCTTCGCGGCGATCGCGAACCGCGGCGCACCCGGTCGCCAGTGGCCGCCCGGATACGGCGACGGGTGAGCCGGCGGTTTTGACGAGGGCGGCTGCGTCGCCGCCGGAGCCGGCAGGATCGCGCCGACGGCAACCGCGCCGGCGATGCCCGTGACGGCGAAGGCGCGAAGGGTGAACACGGCCGAGGCTTCGCGATCTTCGCCGGGTTCCCTGCCGCAGATCGCGTGGCGACCGTTGGCACACTGATGAGGTGGATCTTGCAGAGTTGGCTGCGGCCGGGCTGTACGACGAGACCGCCGCGGATGCTGCGGGACGGCTGGAGCTGCTCGAGTACCTGATCGGCGAGGGCTGCACGATCGAGGAGATGATCGCCGCGAACCGACGCGGTCGCCTCTTCGCGCTGTCAGGTGACCGGATCATCATCCCGGACCGGGACGAGTACACGTTGCGCGACATCGCCGAGCGAACCGGCGCGGACCTTGAGACGATCGGCAGGATCTGGCGGGCGCTCGGGTTCGTCGACCCGGGGCCGGACGAAGGAGTTGCCGCAGAAGGCGATGTCGCCGCCGTGCAGACGATGGTGGACCTGGCCGCAGTCGTCGGCCTCCCGTCGACGCTTGGTGTCGGCCGTGTGATCGCCTCGTCGTTGACCCGGATCAGCGATGCGATCTCCAGCACGGTGCGAGGGACCATCCCGGATCTCGCCCTGGATGTCGCAGGCAGCGAGGTGGCGACGGCACGTACGTTCGGCGAGCTCGCACATTTCGTGCCGCGGACCGGCGAGGCGCTCGACGCCCTGTTCCGCCACCATCTCGAAGCGGCACGGATGAACTGGGAGCGCACGGACTCCAGTGATCTCAGCGATTCCAGCCAGGTCCGCGTCGGGGTGGGGTTCACCGACCTCTCCGGCTTCACCGGCTTGACCGAGAACCTCACGATGCCCGAGCTGACCAGCTTGCTCACGGTGTTCGAGGAGGTCGCTGACGAGATCGTGCGTGGGCACCTGGGCCGAGTGGTCAAGTACATCGGAGACGCGGTGATGTACGTGACGCCGGACGCGCCGGCGGCTGTGCGGGTGGCGCAGGACCTGCTGGCAGCGGCACGGGCCCGCGGCATGCAGGCGCGAGGGGGAGTGGCAGTGGGCGCCGTCCTTGCACTCGAGGGCGACTTCTTCGGGCCGGTCGTCAATCTCGCGGCTCGGCTCGCTGCGATGGCGGAGGCGGGTGAGGTGCTCGTGACCGCTGATGTGGTTGCCAGGCTCGACGGTGCCATCGCGACCGACGCGCTGGGGAGCCGGGAGGTCCGCGGCTTCACCCGCGCGATCGAGGTCGCGCGGCTGCGATAGCGTCCGATCGGGATTGGTTCTGACGTGACAGAGGTGGGGCAGTGGCGGCCAGCGTGAAGTACGACGACGTCGAGGTGGGGACCCAGTTGCCGGCCCAGACCTTCCAGGTCAAGCGGTCGAACCTCGTGATGTATGCCGGCGCGTCCGGCGACTTCAACATCATCCATTGGAACGAGCGGACCGCGAAAGCCGTGGGCCTGCCGGATGTCATCGCGCACGGCATGTTCACCATGGCGGAGGCCGGCCGGGTCGTGACCGACTGGGTCGGGGACCCGGGTGCGGTCGTCGAGTACGGCGTGCGGTTCTCGGCGCCGGTCCCGGTGCCGGACGACGACACCGGGACGACGCTCGAGGTGTCGGGCCACGTCGAGGAGAAGCTCGCCGACAACAAGGTTGCCGTGGCTCTCGAGGCCAAGGCGCTCGGTGCGACCGTGCTGACCAAGGCGCGGGCAATCGTCCAGCTCGCTTGACAGGTAGTGAGTAGTCACTTAACTTAGCCCCATGACCCCGGTAGCGGTACGGATGAGTGCGGTCGAGCGCCGCGCCGACGTCCTGCGCGCGGCGATCCCGGTGTTCGCCCGGGGCGGTTTCCACGGCACCTCGACAGAGGACGTCGCGAAGGCCGCAGGCATCAGCCAGCCCTATCTGTTCCGGCTGTTTCCCACGAAGAAGGCGCTGTTCATCGCGCTCATCGAACAAGGCTTCCAGCGGGTCCGCGACGAGTTCATCGGCGCGGTCGGCGACAAGACCGGCGAGGACGCGCTGCACGCGATGGGCGAGAAGTACGGCGAGCTGCTCCGCGACCGCGACGAGCTGATGCTGCAGATGCACTCCTACTCGAGCTCCGGTGCCGACGAGGACATCGCCGTCGTGACGCGCAGCGAGTTCGGCAAGCTCTGGCGCGAGGTAGCCCGCCTCTCCGGAGCCGATGACGAGACGCTGCAGGGCTTCTTCGCGACCGGCATGCTGATGAATGTCATCGCCTCGATGGATGCCGCGAGCCACAGCTCGAGCTGGATCAAGGCCTGCCTGCCGCCGGCCTGGCTGACCTCTCCCGCCTGGGACGACGACCGGCCGCAGTGACCATTTTTTTTGACCCACGAAGTGAGTGACTACTCACTAAAAAGGAGAGAGATTCGATGAGCGCCAGGACTCGCACCCTCTGGACGTTCGTGATCACGAGCGTCGCCCTGTTCATGACCCAGCTCGACAACCTCGTGGTCACGACCGCGTTGCCCGTGATCCGCCTCGATCTGCACGCGTCGCTGTCCTCGCTCGAGTGGACCGTCAATGCGTACACGCTGACCTTCGCGGTCTTCCTGCTGACCGGCGCGACGCTCGGCGAGCGGTTCGGCCGCCGCCGGCTGTTCCTCATCGGCCTCGCCGTCTTCACCCTCGGCTCAGCCGCCGCGGCACTCGCCCCCAGCGCCGGCTGGCTGATCGTCGCCCGCGCGGTCCAAGGTTCGGGGTCGGCCATCGTGACACCGCTCACCCTGACGCTGCTGTCCGCAGCGGTGTCGGTGGAACGACGCGGCGCCGCTCTCGGCGCGTGGGGTGCGGTCGCGGGCCTCGCCATCTCGAGTGGCCCGCTCGTCGGGGGTGCCGTCGTACAGGGCTGGTCGTGGCAGACCATCTTCTGGATCAACGTTCCGATCGGCCTCGCACTGTTGCCGCTGGCGTGGCGCCGACTCGATGAGAGCTACGGCACCTCGACCAAGCTTGACGCGACAGGTGTCACCCTCGCCAGCACCGGACTGTTCGGCATCGTGCTCGGCCTGGTGCGCGCCAACGAGCTGGGCTGGACGTCCTCGTATGTGCTGACGTCGCTGGTCACTGGCTCGTTGCTCGTTCTCGCGTTCGTTCGCTGGGAACTCCGCACCGAGCAGCCGATGCTGCCGATGCGACTGTTCAGGTCGCGCGGCTTCGCGGCGGCGAACGGCGCGAGCGTCCTGATGTTCTTCGGGATGTTCGGATCGATCTTCCTGCTGTCGCAGGCATTGCAGACGATGCAGGGCTACAGCCCGCTCGGTGCCGGCCTGCGGATGCTGCCCTGGACCGGCATGCCGATCGTCGTCGCGCCGCTCGCCGGCATTCTTGCCGACAAGATCGGGAGTCGCCCCGTGGTCGCGACCGGACTTGCGCTGCAGGCGATCGGGCTGGGCTGGCTGGCCATCATCTCGACCCCGGGCAGGTCGTTCCCGGAGATGATCCCCGCCTTCGTCGTCAGTGGGATGGGCATGGCGATGTTCTTCGCGCCGACGGCCAACCTCGTGCTGTCGACCGTCCGGCGGGACGAGGAGGGGATCGCCTCCGGCGCCGCCAACGCCCTGCGTGAGCTCGGCGGCGTGTTCGGCGTCGCGATCCTCGCGTCGGTGTTCTCCCAGCACGGCGGGTACGCCAGCCCGCACACCTTCGCGATGGGCCTGCGTCCCGCGGTTCTTCTCGGCGCGGCTGCCGTCGCCGTTTCCGCAGGAGTGCTGCTGCTGGTGCCGCGACGGCGATCGACGGGCACAGAAACGCACGAGATCGGCATCGACCCTCAAGCCGGACTGGCCCCAGCGGAACTCATCGGAGCGGGTGCATAGCGCTCAGTCACTAGTCCCGTCGCCGGAATTTGTCGCGTTTGTGTCGCAACCGTCGGCGTACTGTCGTAGAACTGAGGATTAGGGCCTCATATTTTATGGGCAGTACGCCGATGGAGTGACTACCAACGCGCCGAGTGCCTAGCAATTGAGGGCGGTGAGACGACATGACGGTCCTGACGTTCCTGCGCCGCGGCCGAAAGGACTCTCCCGCCACCCCCCCGGTCCCGCCGCGCGAGGTCGTCGTGTTCTCCGGCGGCGGCAGCCTGGGGGCGGCCCAGGTCGGCGCGATCCAGGCGCTGTTCGAGGCCGGCATCGTTCCTGACGCAGTCGTGGGGTGTTCGGTCGGCGCGATCAACGCGGCGTTCGTCGCGATGGATCCGACCGCCGAGCGCATGATGAATCTCGAGACCGTCTGGCGCTCGATGACCCGCCGCGAGGTCTTTCCCGACGGCCGGTTCGCCGTGGCGCGGCGGCTCGCAACGCGGTCGACCTACCTCTACAACCCGATCGGCTTGCGCACCTTGTTCGAGCAGTGCGTGCCGCTGCACGACCTCTCCCAGACCGCGATTCCGTGTCACGTGGTCACCACCGACCTGATCGGCGGCACCCCGACGTGGTTCACCAGCGGTAACCCCGTCGACGTGCTCGCCGCGAGCGCCTGCCTGCCGGGCCTGTTCCCGCCGGTCGAGCTCGACGGCCGGCTCTACGTGGACGGCGGAGTGTCCTGCCCAGTGCCGACCCAGCGCGCGCTCGACCTCGGGGCCGCGCGTGTCTGGGTTCTCAACGTCTCGCGCGACTTCCACGGCTGGGCGGACCGGAAGATGTCAGCGCTCGACGTGCTGCTGGAGAGTTTCGCGATCTCCCGCTCGCACCTCGGTCGTCACTCGCCGGTCGTCGCCCCAGGGCAGCAGATCGTGACCTTGCCCTCGCTGGCGATCGGTCGTCACGACATGCGTGACTTCTCGAAGACGTCGCGACTGATCGCGATGGGCCGTGAGGCGGGTCGCGCCATGGTGGCCGAGGAGCTGCGCCCGAAGCCCAAGCGGCAGCTCGAAGCAGTTCCCGCGGCGCCGGTTGGCGCCGCGGTCGCCGCGACCTCCTGACGGAGATCATCAATCGCCCGCACCCGAGCGGTCGGGCGTGTTAGGGATAGGCCATGGATCGGTCTGTCATCGTCGTCTCACTCGCCGTGCTCGCCCTCGCCGCACCCGACCTCGCGCAGGCGTCCTCGTCTCGGTCGCCCCACGCGATCAAGAAGTGCCGACAGCAGACCGTCGTGTGGAAGAAGGGACACAAGGTCGATCTCAACAAAGGACCCAAGCAGCGGTCTCACAGCGGCGGCGTGCAGTCGATCACCGACGGTGCGGTGTCCGCGACGTACCAGACCGCCGACCAAGCCAAGTACCTCGACGTCGAGGCCGTCTACCCACAGACGCAGCCGCAGATGTTCACTCGGCTGAAGTCCCTGACGATCTACCCGACCAAGGGGCACAAGAAGACGTTCAAACCGACCGGGAAGCCACGCAAGGACTACGTTTACAAGTACGACATGACCAAGAGCTACGGACAGATGCAGCTGCCGGTCAGCGGCTCGACGGGCCAGGGTCGGCCGACGCCGAAGCTGAAGAAGGTCGTCGTGAAGGCGACTGAGGCCTGCTACGCGACCCCCACCCCGTAGGACTCAGGCCAGCACGCCCGCGTTCCGCAGCAGCCAGCGGTTCTCCGGGCCGATCAGGCCGCACTCGTCGAAGAATGCGAGGACGCTCTTCGCGGCCCGGGCCTTCGTCGCCTTCCAGTGCGGGTTCTTGCGCGCGACCTTGGCTGCCTGCTTCGGGTCGAGCCCGACCTGCGCGTAGACGTCCGGATGGATCAACGCGTTGGTCGAGCGGCGGATCAGCAGCCCCATCATGAGCCGGTTGTAGGTACGGCGGAGCCGCCCGGTCTTCGCGAGGGCGCGCAGCGACTCTTCGCGGGCGAAGCCGATGTGTCGCGCCTCCTCGATCACGTGGATCCGGCTGACCTGTCGGACGATCGGCTGTAGTGACTCGTCGTCCATCGCGTCGCGCTGGAACGAGTCGAGGATCTCCTCGACGTACATCGTGCCCGCGAACGTGAGGACGTTGTTCGAGATGGTCTTGAAGAACCGACCGAGCTCGTGGGAAAGCCGGCCGACGCCGTAGTTCGGGGCGTCGAGGGTCTTGATCATCGTCGCGAACATGATCGAGTGGCGGCACTCGTCAGCGATCTCGGTCAGCGTCCACTGGATGTCCTTGCGGGTGAGATCCCGGTCGTAGGCGTAGCGAAGGAGCATCTGCATGAGGATCTCCTCGAACCAGATGCCGACGCTTGCGATGCTGGCAACCTCGTGCTTGGTGAGCTGGACCCGCTGGGCCTCGCTCATCTCCTCCCACAGCCCGGTCCCGTACAGGCTCGAGAAGGCCGGCGGCGCATAGAAGACGTCCGGGCGTTGCTCGGCGTCCCACTCGACGTCGACCGTCGGGTTGAACGACAGCTTGGCGGAGGAGCGGAGGAGGCGCTCGCCTTGACGCTCGCGATCGGGGGTCTCGGACGGACGGTCCACAAGCGTGGCTGAAGTCATGACCAGTATTAAACGTGCCATTAACCAATGGCGCAAGAGCCAATGTTAGTGTTGTAGGTCACAGGCCGAGGTCGGGAGGCGGAATGGTGGACTACCGCATCGACGACCTCGCGCAGGCCGCAGGCATGACGGTCCGCAACGTGCGGGCGTACCAGGAGCGCGGCCTGCTTCACCCGCCCGCCAAACGGGGCCGGACCGGGGTGTACGACGACACCCATCTCGCGCGGCTCCGGCTGATCGGTCAGCTTCTGGAGCGCGGGTACACCAGCGCCCACATCGCCGATTTCATCGACAACTGGGAGGCCGGCCACGACCTCGGCATGACGCTGGGGCTCGAGACCGCTCTGCTGGCGCCGGCGTCCGGAGAGCTGGCCGAGCAGATCAGCTCCGGCGAGCTGATTGCGATGTTCGGCGGTGTTTTCCAGCCGGAGGCCTTCGACGCCGCCGCTGCCATGGGCGTGATCGCGCCGGCCGGCGAGGATCGATGGACGATTCGCAGCCCCCGGCTGCTGCGGGCCGGCGCCGAGCTGGTCGCGATCGGCATCCCGCTGATGGAGGTGCTCGACCTCGGGGCCGCGCTGCGCGAGAAGGTGACGGCCGTCGCCCACCTGTTCGTCGATCGCGTCGCCCCGTACGTCGTGGGCGGTCACGATCCAGGGTGGGTCCCGAGCGATGACGAGATGGCGCGGATCGTGTCGCTCGTCGAGCAGATGCGGCCGTTGGCCCGCGTGGTCGTCGACGAGGAGCTCGCCAGCGCGCTCGAAGGCGGCATCTCCGCTTACGTCGCCCAGTGGCTGTCGGCCGCGATCGATCAGATCGAGCCGCCCAGTGAGGCGTCCTGAGGCGGTAGGTTCCACGCGATGAAGACGCCCTTCGTGTCACCCGCTGACGTCGCCAAGGCCTTGCAGGAGCAGGCGCTCGCACTGGCGGCGCTGCCGCAGGCCGCGTCCAACCTCAACAAGACGCTCGTCGCGTTCGCGCAGACCGTCGGACGGCTGGACACCCTCGTCCAGCGGTTGGACCGACTGACCGAGCCCCTCGAGGCGCCGCTCACCGCCCTCGCGCCTCGGCTAGAGGCGCTCGTCCCGCTGCTCGACGAGGAGGTGCTCGGCAGCGTTCCGGAACTGTTCGAGACGTTGAAGAACGACGCCGTGCCCGCCCTTCACCGCATCGACCAGACGCAGCAGCAGGTGCAGCTGATCGCGGAGTCCGTCGAACGCATCATGGGCGGCCTCGACGAGACGCTGTCGCGGCTCGGCGCGCTCCCAGGGGTTGGGGTGCTGCAGCGCCGGGTGGCGAACTCACGGTCCCGCTCGGGACCGGCCACCAAGAAGGCGGTCGGCGACGCGCCGGCCGCTGCGGACTCCTAGAGCGAGATCTCGCCGAGCAGCTTGGCGATCCGCCCAACACCTTCGGCCAGGTCGTCGTCGCCGAGCGCGTAGGACAAGCGGAAGTAGCCGGGCGTCCCGAACGCCTCGCCCGGCACGACCGCGACCTCCGCCTCGTCGAGGATCACCTCTGCGAGCTCGGTGGAAGACTCCGGCCTCCGGCCGCGCAGCTCCTTGCCGAGCAGCGCCTTGACCGAGGGATAGCAGTAGAAGGCACCGAGCGGGGTCGGGCACTCGACGCCAGGGATCTCGTTGAGCATCCGCACCATCGTCCTGCGGCGGGCGTCGAACGCCTCTCGCATCCGGGCGGCGGCCGAGAGATCACCGCTGACCGCGGCGAGCGCAGCTGCCTGGGCGACGTTGGAGACGTTCGACGTCGCGTGCGACTGAAGGTTGGCGGCTGCAGCCACGACGTCAGTCGGGCCGATCAACCAGCCAACTCGCCAACCGGTCATCGCGTAGGTCTTGGCGACTCCGTTGACGATCACGCAACGGTCGGCGAGCTCAGGCACCACCACGGGCATCGACGGTGCCTCGGCCCCGTCGTACCGCAGGTGCTCGTAGATCTCATCGGTGAGCATCCAGATCCCGTGCTCCACCGCCCACTGACCGATTGCCTCGACCGCGCCACGTGGGTAAACGGCACCGGTCGGGTTCGACGGCGAGCAGAACAGCAGCACTTTGGTGCGCTCCGTCCGCGCCGCCTCGAGCTGCTCGACCGTCGCGAGGTAGCCGCTGGCCGTGTCGGTCTCGACGACGACCGGGACGCCGCCGGCCAGCCGGATCGACTCGGGATAGGTCGTCCAGTACGGCGCAGGCAGGAGGACCTCGTCACCCGGGTCGAGCAGGGCGGCGAAGGCCTCGTAAACCGCCTGCTTGCCGCCGTTGGTGACCAGGACCTGCGCCGCCGTCACCTCGTAGCCCGAGTCGCGCTTGGTCTTCTCGGCGATGGCCGCGCGCAGCGCCGGCAGGCCTCCCGCGGGGGTGTAGTGGTGCATCACGGGGTCGCTGCACGCGGCGATCGCCGCGGCGACGATCTCATCGGGAGTGGCGAAATCGGGCTCACCCGCACCGAACCCGATCACATCCCGACCGGCTGCCTTGAGCGCCTTGGCCTTGGCGTCCACAGCCAGAGTGGCAGATTCGGCAATGCCGCCGATGCGTGCGGAGATGCGGGAATGCGAGGCCATGGCTCTATGGTCGCTCACCCGTGAAGGGGCGGTCCAACCGGTTACGGCGCACGTCGTGCGCCTGGTCGGCGGTTCGACCGCGCGGCGTGCGCGGACGTACACTCGTGCGTTCGCAAAAGCTCAACTAAGGGCAGTAGCTCAATTGGCAGAGTCCCGGTCTCCAAAACCGGTGGTTGGGGGTTCGAGTCCCTCCTGCCCTGCTCGAGCGTGATGAGGAGGTGGTGACGGCGTGACGCAGGCATCCGAGTACGAGGGCTCCGCCCGGCGTTCGGCGTCCAGCGGACGGGGCGCGAAGCGCCCGTCGTTCCCTGCTCGTGTCGCGTTGTACAACCGTCAGGTCGTCAGCGAGCTGCGCAAGGTCATCTGGCCGACGCGCAACGAGCTCATCACCTACACCATCGTGTCGGTCGTGTTCGTTGCCGCAATGGTCGCCTATGTCGGAGTGCTCGACTACGGGTTCACCAAGGCAATCTTCGCGATGTTCGGCTGACCGCCGCCGCCCCCGATTTTCCAAGGAATCTTTAACCGTGACTGAGTTCGTGCCCGAGGACGCCGCCGAGGGCGAAGGCACCGACGCTGCCGCCGAGACACCGGTCGACCCGTTTCAGGCTGCGGCCGCCGCGGTCGAGCGCGAGGACAGCCAGCCCGCGCCGGCCGATCCGTTCGCGGCACCGTCGCAGGAGGCGTCCGCCGACGAGCCGGCGCCGGTGGCTGAGCCGGCCGCCGCAGCCGAGCCAGAGGTAGCCGAGCCTGAGGCAGCCGAGGAGCAGACTGCCGAGCCTGAGACCGCCGAGGAGCAGGCGGCCGAGGACATCGAAAGCGCTGCCGTCGCCGTTGAGGCGTCGGAGGCTGCGGAAGCACCGCCAGTTGCCGCGGCTGAAGAGGAAGCCCCGGTGGAGGCGCCCGTCGCGGACGAACCTGCCCCCGCCGACGAGGTCGACGAGGTCGAGGAGTTCCGGCAGCGGCTGATCTCACTGCCCGGCGACTGGTACGTCGTCCACACCTACGCCGGCTACGAGAACCGGGTGAAGGCGAACCTCGAGTCACGGATCGCCTCATTGAACATGGAAGACTTCATCTTCGACATCCAGGTCCCGACCCAGCCCGAGACGATCATCAAAGCCGGCAAGCGCCAGGTCGTCGACTCGAAGGTCTTTCCGGGTTACGTCCTGGTGCGGATGGATCTCACCGACGAGTCGTGGTCGGTCGTGAAGAACACGCCGAGCGTGACCGGTTTCGTCGGGACGACGCACCCCACACCACTGTCGACCGCCGACGTCTTCAAGTTCCTCGCCCCCAAGCCGGCCGAGCAGAAGAAGACCGAGGCGCCGAAGGTCGTGGACTTCTCGGTCGGCGAGTCGGTCACCGTGATGGACGGACCGTTCGCCACTCTGCCCGCGACCATCAACGAGATCAACGCCGAGGGCCAGCGCCTGAAGGTTCTCGTCTCCATCTTCGGCCGGGAGACTCCGGTCGAGCTGTCGTTCAGCCAGGTCTCGAAGATCTAGGCCGAGCCCAACAAGGAATCGAAGAACATGCCTGCCAAGAAGAAGATCGCCGGTCTGATCAAGCTCCAGATCCAGGCTGGTGCCGCCACGCCCGCGCCGCCCGTTGGCCCGGCGCTGGGCCAGCACGGCGTCAACATCATGGACTTCTGCAAGCAGTACAACGCAGAAACCGAGGCGCAGCGCGGCAACATCGTGCCGGTCGAGATCACGGTCTACGAGGACCGCAGCTTCTCGTTCATCACGAAGACCCCGCCGGCCGCCCGCCTGATCCTCAAGGCCGCCGGCGTCGAGAAGGGCTCTGGCGAGCCGCACACGAAGAAGGTCGCCACGATCACTCGCGACCAGGTCCGCGAGATCGCGCAGAGCAAGATGGCCGACCTGAACGCGAACGACATCGATGCCGCGGAGAAGATCATCGCTGGCACCGCACGCTCGATGGGCATCACCGTCTCCGGCTGACGCTCAGCACACCGCACCATCCAGTACGCCGTGGGAGGGGCCGCCCGGCTCCGCTCGGACCACCAAAGGAAAGAGAACCAGCGATGCCCAAGCGCAGTAAGTCCTACGCCGCCGCTGCCGCCCTGATCGACCGGGAGCGTCTCTACGCTCCGCTCGACGCGGTTCGGCTGGCCAAGCAGACCAGCACGACGAAGAAGTTCGACGCGACCGTCGAGGTCGCGATGGTCCTCGGTGTCGACCCCCGAAAGGCCGACCAGATGGTGCGGGGGACGGTGTCCCTGCCGCACGGCACGGGAAAGACCGCTCGCGTCCTCGTGTTCGCCAACGGTGAGAAGGCCGAAGAGGCGCGCGCTGCCGGTGCCGATGTGGTCGGGGGCGACGAGCTGATCGCCGAGGTCGAGGGCGGCCGCCTGGACTTCGACTCAGTCGTCTCGACGCCGGACCTGATGGGCAAGGTCGGCCGGCTCGGCCGCGTGCTCGGTCCTCGTGGTCTGATGCCGAACCCCAAGACCGGCACCGTGACGGTCGACGTCGCCAAGGCCGTCACCGACATCAAGGGCGGCAAGATCGAGTTCCGCGTGGACCGGCAGTCGAACCTGCACTTCGTGATCGGCAAGACCTCGTTCAGCGAGACGCAGCTGGTCGAGAACTACGGGACCGCGCTCGAGGAGATCCTCCGCTCCAAGCCGTCAGCCGCGAAGGGTCGCTACATCAAGAAGATCGCCGTCTCGACGACCATGGGCCCAGGCATTCTCGTGGACCCGCTCCGCACCCGGAACCTCACGGCCGAGGAAGAGGGCACGGACAACTCCGCGCCGGCCGCACCCGCTTCAGCGCCAGCCGCCGAGGCATCCGCGACGGAGGCTCCCGCGGCTGAGGAAGCCGCCGAGGCCGCCGAGGCTCCCGCCGACGAGAGCCCTGCCGCCTCGCCCGAGGCCGCCGCCGACTCCACCGAGGAGTAACCGCAACCTCGCGGGCGTTGGCTCAGGTCCAAACCATGCCGAAACCAGGGCGAGGGTTCGCGGTCGGCGCGGTCTCGTCGGCCGGGTGCGGTTGTCGATGGCGTAGTCACGTGATCTTGACGAAGATGGTCTTATCAGTGCGCCCAAAGACCACTAACGTCAAGATCACGAAGCGGAACCGGACATTCGGGGGCTAACCGGGCGGGACGGGGTGTCGAGCCATCTCCTGCCGGCGAGGCGCAACCCGAGCGGCAGCCCGCCCTGGTCATTGCGGGGTTTGGCCTGACGCCAGTCACCCCAGCCATAGGGAGCAGCCCGCCCTGGTCATTGCGGGGTTTGACCTGACGCCGGTCACCCCCAGCCATAGGGAGCAGCTGGCCCCTGGTCGTTGCGGGTTTGGCCTGACGCCAGCCACCCCCACCCAAAGGGAGCACCCCGCCCTTGGTCGTTGCGGGGTTTGACCTGACGCCAGACACCCACAGACAAAGCGAAACGCCTGCTAACCTCGTTGGCTGCCGAAGACCGTTGGTCGTCGCGGGTTCGAATGAGCCGGTGACCGAAGGTTCCGCGAGAGCGGGCGACCTGCGCAGGTGAGTGGTTCGTCCTACGACGCCCCGCGCGCCTTGCGCCGGGGCGCTTTGTTTTTGTCTCGGCAACGCAAGCCTCTGTGACGAACTACGAAGGGAGACCCATGGCAAGGCCTGACAAGGCCGCCGCGGTCGCCGAGCTGACCGAGGCTTTTCGCGAGTCCTCGGCTGCTGTCCTCACCGAGTACCGCGGCCTGACGGTCGCCGAGCTCAAGGAGCTCCGGCGCTCGCTCGCGGGCAACGCGACGTACAACGTGGTGAAGAACACGTTGACCAAGATCGCCGCCCGAGAGGCTGGGGTCGCCGCGTTCGAAGACCTTCTCCAAGGTCCATCGGCGATCGCGTTCATCTCCGGGGACCCGGTCGAGGTCGCGAAGAGCCTGCGAACCTTCGGCAAGGACCACCCGCACCTCGTGGTCAAGGGCGGCATCCTCGACGGGAAGTCGCTGAGCGCCGACGAGATCAGGAAGCTTGCGGATCTCGAATCGCGCGAAGTGCTGCTCGCCAAGCTCGCGGGCGGCTTCGCTGCACCCGCCACCCAGCTCGTGAACGTGCTGGCCGCACCGATGCGGCAGCTCGCCCAGGTACTCGGCGCGCTGCAGGCCAAGGCCGAAGCCGACCCGGACTGGGTCAGGGGTGAGGCACCTGCCGCGGAAGCCGCAGCCGACGAAGCACCTGCCGCGGAAGCCGCAGCCGACGAGGCACCTGCCGCGGAAGCCGCAACCGACGAGGCACCTGCCGAGGAAGCCGCTGCCGAGGCGGCACCTGCTGCGAAAGCCGCTGCCGACGAGACGCCGGCCGCCGACGCGACCACCGATGCACCAGCCGACGAGGCACCTGCCGAGCAACCGGCTGCCGACGAGGCCCCCGCAGCCCCGGCCGAGGACGCAGCCCCAAGCCCGGCCGCGCCTGACGCAGAGACCGACACCGACACTGCCGCGGATCCCGCGGCGAGCGCCGAGACCACCGAACCGACCACCGACGACGTCGCCGAGACGTCGGACGAGAACTAATCAAGGAGATATGTCATGGCGACGTTGACCAACGACGAGATCATCGAGGCGCTCAAGGAGAAGAGCCTGATCGAGATCTCTGAGCTCGTGAAGCAGTTCGAGGAGACCTTCGGCGTCTCCGCAGCCGCCCCCGTCGCGGTTGCGGCGGCCCCCGCAGCCGGTGGCGGCGGCGGCGCGGCCGAGGCCGGCGGCGGCGAGCAGGACGAGTTCGATGTCGTCCTCGAAGCAGCGGGCGACAAGAAGATTCAGGTCATCAAGGTCGTGCGCGAGCTGACCAGCCTGGGTCTGAAGGAGGCAAAGGATCTCGTCGACGGCGCGCCGAAGCCGGTCCTCGAGAAGGCCACCAAGGAAGCCGCTGACAAGGCCAAGGAGGCCCTCGAGGGCGCCGGCGCCTCGGTCACGGTCAAGTAGTTCAATTCGTTCGAAAGGTGGGCCCGCCTCTCGCGGGTCCACCTTTTCGGGCATTCCGGACCTGTTCCGGCGGGCCTGAGAGCGGTGGGAACGCTCGACTCCCGCGACGCGCCGACACCGCTAGATCGTCCCGTCGCCGCGGGGTGGGTGGCAGATCGGGGCACCGTGGCAGTAATGTCACGCCTGTGACCCGGCTCACAGGAGTCGTGTCGCCTACGTCGAAATCTGCCGTTGTGGCCTCAGAATGTATGAGGTCCGGGGTCAGCGGCGGGCCGAGCACGAGGCCTTGGAAGGCAGGACCGTAGTGGGCGTTGAGGTCAAGGTCGAGGGCCTGACGAAGTCCTTTGGCCGGCAGGTCATCTGGGAAGACGTCACGCTCACCCTGCCCAAGGGGGAGATCTCCGTTCTGCTGGGCCCGTCCGGAACCGGCAAGTCCGTGTTCCTCAAGCACCTCATCGGGCTGCTTCGTCCGGACCGCGGCCATGTCTACATCGAGGGCAAAGACGTCCCGAACGTCTCCGAGAAGCACCTCTACGAGGTGCGGAAGATGTTCGGCGTGCTGTTCCAGGACGGTGCGCTGTTCGGCTCGATGAGCATCTACGACAACGTGGCTTTCCCGCTCCGTGAGCACACCAAGAAGAGCGAGTCCGAGATCCGCAAGATCGCGATGGAGAAGCTCGAGCTGACCGGTCTGATCGGCGCGGAAGGCAAGCTGCCAGGAGAGATCTCGGGCGGTATGCGCAAGCGTGCCGGCCTCGCCCGCGCCCTCGTGCTCGACCCCGAGATCCTGCTGTTCGACGAGCCGGACTCGGGCTTGGACCCGGTTCGTACGGCGTACCTGAACCAGCTGATCGTCGACCTCAACGCCCAGATCGAGGCGACGATGCTGATCGTCACCCACGACATCAACACCGCCCGCACGGTGCCCGACAACATCGGGCTGCTTTATCGCCGCCACCTCGCGATGTTCGGACCCCGCGAGATGCTGCTGTCGAGCCAGGAGCCCGTGGTCCGTCAGTTCCTCAACGCCCGGCGACAGGGCCCGATCGGCATGGCGGAGGAGAAGGACGCCGCCGAGCTCGAGGCCGAAAAGGACTCCGGCGCGGAGATGCCCTCGCTGCCGCCGATCCCACCGCAGATCGAGCCCACCACCGGCGTCGCCCGCAAGTCGCAGCGGCCGGCCGGTCAGTGGCTGAAGGAGAACAACGTCACGCCGCCGCCAGGGTCATTCGAGGGCGAGGGCAGCTACGCCAACTCGGCGACGTCGTCAGCCCCACCGGCCACGACCGATGCCGACATGGACCAGCGCGGGCAGTCGAAGTCCAACGGCGGTCGCGAGCGCGTCTCCGTTAGCGGCAAGTCCTCCCAGAGCACCTCGAGCTCGAGCAAGAGCGCTGCCTCGAAGTCGACGTCGACGAAGGCCACGGCGTCGAAGTCCTCCACCGCATCGAAGTCCGCCCCGGCCAAGAAATCGGCTGGTCCCGCGACCAAGACGACGACCAAGAAGACGACGACTTCGGCGAAGAAGACCGCCGCGAGGAAGACCACGAAGTGAGCTCCGCCAGCGTCGCTGCGCCGTTCCGCGCCAGCGGCAGTTTCTTCGCGATGTGTCTCGACACATTCGTGCAGTTCTTCCGCTCGATCCGCTACTTGCGGTTCCAGTGGCGGGAGATGATCGAGCAGGCCTGGTTCATCGCGAGTGTCACCATCCTGCCGACGGCGCTGGTCTCGATCCCCTTCGGCGCCGTCATCGCGCTTCAGATCGGCAACCTCGCTCGTCAGGTCGGCGCCCAGTCCTTCACCGGCTCGGCGTCGGTCCTCGCGATCTTGCGTGAGGCCGCCCCGATCGTCTGCGCGCTGCTGATCTCCGGCGCCGGCGGCTCGGCCATCTGCGCCGACCTCGGCTCCCGCAAGATCCGCGAGGAGATCGACGCCATGGAGGTGCTCGGCGTCAGCCCGCTCGCGCGCCTGGTGGCCCCCCGCGTGCTCGCCTGCATGACGGTCGGGGTGTTCCTCAACGGCATGGTGTCGGTCGTCGGCGTGATGGGCGGCTACTTCTTCAACGTCATCCTGCAG
>JAFAZI010000205.1 GCA_019239875.1 Frankiaceae bacterium | reverse complement strand
GGAGTCGGTGACCTCGTGACCATCGCGTTCCCGAGCGAGCGATCGTTCGTGATCGCCATGCTGGCCGCGTGGTCCGTCGGCGCCACGCCGCAGCCGGTCGCCGCGAACATGCCGGCCGCCGAGCTGGCCGGTGTCGTCGAGGTCGCGCAGCCCTCGCTGGTGGTCGGAACGTCGATCGCGGCAGCCACGTGCCTGCCGGAGCTGCCGGCGCCGAGCGGCACCGAGACCGTCCTGCCGGACGTAACCTCACCGAACTGGAAGGCGCCGATGTCCGGCGGCTCGACGGGCAAGCCCAAGGTGATCGTCGCGGCGATGCCCGCAGAGGTCGAGACCGTCCAGCTGCTCGCGGCCTTCATGCAGATGTCGGCCGGTGACGTCGCGCTGGTCACCGCGCCGCTTCACCACAACGGGCCGTTCCTCAGCACGATCGGAGCGCTCGGCACCGGCGGTCACGCGATCCTGCCCGGTCGGTTCGACGCCGAGACCACGCTGCAGCTGGTCGAACGGCACGCCGTCCAGTGGATGTATCTGGTTCCGACGATGATGTCGCGAATCACCAAGCTGGGGGAGGCTCGCGACAGGTACGACGTGAGCAGCCTGAACGCCGTGATGCACATGGCAGCGCCATGCCCGCCACATGTGAAGCTCGACTGGATCGAATGGCTCGGCGGCGAGAAGGTGTGGGAGCTCTACGCCGGCACCGAGGCCCAGGCCGCGACCCTGATCAACGGTCTCGAGTGGCTGGAACATCGCGGCAGTGTCGGGCGATGCGTCGTCGGCGAGATGGAGGTCACCGACGCGGCCGGGAACCCCTTGCCGCCCGGCGAGGTCGGCGAGGTGTGGCTCCGGTCGCCGGTCGGTCCGACGTACAAGTACCTCGGGGCGACGGCGCGCGGACGGGAGGGCGGCTGGGAGTCCCTCGGCGACCTGGGCTGGAAGGACGCGGACGGCTATCTCTATCTGGCCGACCGGATGACGGACATGGTCCTTGTGGGCGGTAGCAACGTCTATCCGGCCGAAGTCGAAGCCGCTCTCGACGAGCATCCGTCCGTCATGTCCTCTGCCGTCATCGGTCTGCCGGATGACGACCTCGGCAACCGGCTGCACGCGATCGTGCAGCTCGACCGCGAGGTGAGTGACGACGCCCTGGCCGCCTGGTGTCGCGAGCGACTCACCAAGTACAAGGTGCCGCGGACCTTCGAGCGGGTCGACGAACCGCTTCGCGACGAGGCATCGAAGGTACGGCGCTCCCAACTTCGCGCCGACCGGCTGGCTTCGGCCAATCTGACAGACGAGGATTGAGACATGGCATGGGACTTCGCCACGGACCCAGACTTCCAGGCCAAGCTGGACTGGATAGCGGACTTCTGCAAGCGGGAGGTCGAGCCGCTCGGGTACGTGTTCCCGCACGCGGTGCGGGTCCCGATCCCGAAGGTGCGAGAGCTGGTCCGTGAGCTCCAGGACCAGATCAAGGCGCAGGGGCTGTGGGCGCTGTTCCTCGACGAGGAGCTGGGCGGTCCCGGCTTCGGCCAGCTCAAGCTGGCACTGGTCAACGAGATCATCGGGCGCTATCCCGCGGCGCCTCAGCTGTTCGGGGCGGCCGCCCCTGATACGGGGAACATGGAGATGCTCGCGGCGTACGGGACCGAGGAGCAGAAGGAGCGTTGGCTCAAACCGCTGCTCAACCAGGAGATGTTCTCGGCGTACTCGATGACCGAACCGCAGGGCGGGTCAGACCCCAACCTGTTCAAGACTCACGCGGTCCGCGACGGCGAGGAGTGGGTCATCAACGGGGAGAAGTGGTTCACCAGCGCAGGTCGGGTGGCCGACATCCTGTTCGTGATGTGCACCAACGGCATGTTCGTCGTACCGCGCAACACCCCGGGCGTGGAGATCCAGCCGGAGCCGCGCAATCACAACCACATCGTCTATCGGGACGTCTGCGTACCGCTCGATCACTTGCTCGGGCCCGAGGACGGCGCGAAGGTGCTCGCGCAGCGACGCCTCGGCGGCGGTCGCATCCACCATGCAATGCGCACGATCGCACAGTGCAAGCTCGCGTTCGACATGATGTGCGAACGCGCGCTCAGTCGGGAGTCGCACGGCAAGATCATCGCGGAGCACCAGATGGTGCAGGAGAAGATCGCCGACTCCTACGCCGCCATCAAGATGTTGCGACTGCTCGTCCTCGAGGCGGCGTGGAAGATCGACAACACGTCGACCCAGGAGGCTCGGACCGAGATCGCCACCGTGAAGTACACGATGGCGAAAGTGCTTCGTGAGGTGTCGTTCAACGCCCTGCACATCCTTGGTTCCCTCGGTACGACGGACCTGACGCCGATCCAGGAGATGTACGCGTCGGCGCCGACCATGGGGATTGCGGACGGGGTGGACGAGGTGCACAAGGCGACGGTCGCGCGGCGGGTCCTCGCCGACTACCGGCCGCACGAGGGCTACTGGCCAACCGAGTACATTCCCGCGAAGCGAGAGGCAGCGTGGCAGGCGTACGAGCCGCGGTTCCAGGCGGATCCGGAGCTGCGAGCAGCGGCGGAGGGCTATCGCGACTACCTCAAGCAGCGCGCCTGACGACGGAGCCGTACCGCACCGCGTCTGAAGTCCGGCGCCCTACCGCCGTACCGCCGAAGCGTCGCGAATCGTTGGTCTGAGGCCGCGCCAACCAACGATTCACGACGCTTCGGCGTTCATCCCTGCGGCTTGGAGTAGCGCTGCCGATGGGTTTGGTGGTCCAGCTCGATTCCGATGGTGTTGATGAAGGTGGCGAGCATCTCGTAGTGGCCGACCAGCAGCAGGAACTCGATCGCTTCCCGCTCGCTGAGATGACGGCGCAGCTCGGTCCATGCCGCATCCGTGAGGTTGTGCGAGGCGTGCAGCTCGTCGGCGGCACTGAGGATCGCGCGTTCGCGGTCGGTCCAGCCGTCGAGTGACTCGCTCGCTGCTGCATCAATCTGGTCAGCGGTGAGACCGGCCTGCGCCCCGATCCGGCGGTGATGGTCGAGCTCGTACTCGCACCGGTTCAGCCACGCGGTGCGCAGGATGACGAGCTCGGTGTCTCGGCGCGGGAGCTTGCCGCGTGGCATCATCCGGCCGGCGAACATCAGCCACCCGCGGAACAGTGACCGGTGCTTCGCCATGGTCGTGAACAGGTTGGGGAGCCCCGGCACCTTCGCCACTCTGGCGCCGACAGTTATCGCGGCGTGGTTGACGACGCCGATGTCGGACCGCCGGCCGGGCGTGATGCGCGGCGTCACGAGAGTGCGGGCTTCATCGCGCGCACGAACGCGCGGTTGGCCATTCGCATCCCGACCGCATACGTGTGTGGGGCCAGTCGTTGGAGGTGATACAGGGCGCGGATGTCCGGCGATGTGAAGACGAGATAGCGACCGCGCTCGGCGCCTCGGACGATGGCCGCCGCGGCCTGCTCCGGCGTGACCGCGTGACGGCGGAACCGGCCCTGCAGCTTCGCGAACGCCGCACCGCTCGTATCGACGCCGGCGACCTGCACGGTTGCCGTGAGCGGTGTGTCGACACCGCCCGGGCACACGAGACTGACCGCGATGTCGTGTCGTGCGAGGTCGAACCGCAGCACCTCAGAGACACCGCGCAGTCCGAACTTGCTGGCGCTGTACGCCGCATGCCATGGTAGGCCGAACAGGCCCGCGGCCGACGAGACGTTGACCAGCCGTCCGCCGCGGCCACCGGCAACCATCGCCGGCACGAACGCCTCGATCATGTGGATGGGGCCCATCAGGTTGATGTCGACCATGTCCCGCCAGTGATGATGCTCGAGCCGCTCCACCGAACCCCAGGCGCTCACACCCGCGATGTTCATCACGGCATCGACCTGCGGCACTGTCGCGTGCACCTTGGCCGCGAACGCCTTTGCCTGGTCGAGGTCGCGGATGTCGAACGCCGCGACGCATCCGACCGCACCGCCCGCGTCGCCGATCGCGGCGGCGACCTCCAGCAGCTTGGGCCGGTCCCTGTCCGTGAGATGCAACCGCGCGCCCCGCGACGCCAGCGCCTCAGCGGTCGCGCGGCCGATCCCGCTCGCAGCACCGGTCACCACGACGTGCTTGCCCGAGAAGTCGAACGGTCGAGCCATCAGCGAACCGCCTCCACCAGAGCGTTCAGGAAACGTGAATGTTTCCAGATACTCTAGCGAGGCGGGCCAGGGCGAGCCCGGTCAGTTCACCAGGTACTGCGCGACCTGACCACCAGTGACATGGAACCCGCCGAGGAACGACGTGTCGTCTCCCTTGACGCGAACCTCATAGTCACCCGCGACCAATTCGGGGAAGAGCGCCGCGTAGATCGACTCAGCTCCGACCGGCCGTTCGCGCACCGCTACGTGAACCCCCGCCCATTCCTCCCCGACCCGACGGATCTCTAGCTCGCTGCCGTCCAGGTCAATGGGTACCTGGACGGCAGCGGCGCCGATGTCCCCGCCGATGTCGAGCACGACTGATCCCGGCCCCGAAGCCTCGGGCAGGATCTCCGCGCGGTGCGGCGCGGCGTGGGGCTGGGAGTGCGGGTGATGATGTGCGTCCGCGGCAACCGTCATCCCGTGTGGCCGACCGGTGTCGTGTCTGGCGTGGCGTAGCCGGAGTACGGCGTGGCGAGGTAGGGGAAGGCCGAAAGGGCGTCTGGCCCACTCGTCCCATCGGTGAGCAGACTTGCTGCGCCGTCCGGTGTGTACGACGGATCGACCAGCGGCAGGGTTGCGCCGGCGATCGCCCGCAGCTCGATCGCCACGACGTTGTCGCCCACCCTGCGCCCGTTCGGGAAGCCGGCGAGGTCGCCGCCGAGCACGCCAAGCGAGTCGGGGTCCGACGACGGCGGGATCGCCACGTTGAGCCGCAGCATGTCAGCAAGCGCATCGCCCCCGTTGGTGCGGAAGCCGGGGACGATGCCAGCCGGGATCCCGGACAACAGGATGGCGACCAGGTCGGGCCGTCCAGGCTTGCTCGGCGTGGTGCCGTGGTTCTTCTTGATGTAGGAGGCGAGGTTCGGGAAGACACCCGGGTAGAGAACATTGAGCAGCTTCGCGAGCAGCGGGTTGGCGAAGTATCCGAAGAACCTCGTCCCGTCCTTGGTCGGCGGCTCGGCGTTCCACTTGTCCTTGTCCTCGATGCCGATGAGGGCCTCGTTGACCAGCGGGTTGCCGAGTCGTGACACCTGGGTCCACGGGCCGGTGCCGGTGTCCTCACCCTTCTTGCTGGCCGCTGTCATGCGAATCTTCTGGCGGCTGGCCGTGGTCCAGACGCCGATCACCGCATGCGGCGACTCGGGGTCACTCGGCTTGTGTCCCTTGTGGGTGAGCTCTTCGATCGGCACCTGGAGCGCGAGGGAGTGCACGTTCGAGCCGCCGAGGGAGTTGATTCCGGCCGCTGCCGCAGACGGGATCAGGTGCAGATTCTGAAATGGACGCAGCGTTCCGAGATCGAACACGGAGCCGAGGTCGACGAAGAAGGCGTCGGCGCGCTGGCCTGCGAACACCTTCCCCGAGTAGCCGTCCTTGTCGAAGGAGTGGACGGCCGACTTGCCGGAAGAAGGCAGGAAGGTGTTCTCGTAATCGGGCGTCGAACGAGGTCCGATGTTGCACGGCGGCACGAGGATCGACTTGCCGAGCACTGTCGAGGTCTTCTTGCCGTTCTTGTGGAAGTCGACCCGCGTCAGGTGGTAGGTCTGCTGCCGATTCCAGTTCGAGCCCGCCGTACCCGGCTTGGTCAGCTCCGTGATCGGACCATTGTTGTAGAGGAACGAGCCCGGGATGTTGTTCACCGTGGTGAAGCGGAAGTGGTAGGCGATGTTCGCCTCCCCGTCGCCATCATTGTCGATGTTGATCGAGTAGAGGACGTCGTCACCGAACTCGTAGAAGTTCGGGCCGCCATCCGGCGCCTGGAGCGGGACGTAGTTCGCGATGAGCGTGACGGTCGACGGATCGTCGGGGCTGACGAAGGCGTAGAGGTCCGAGCTGTCAGCGGTTGGGTCCTTGGAGATCTGCGGGGCTTCGCGATGCGAGGACATAGGTCACCTTGGTTCGAGAGGTGGACTGATGGGCGAGGTACGGCGACTTACTTGATGGCGTTGAACAGCTTTGCGGCGAGATCCCGATCGAAGATTTGGAACTCCTGCTCGCCCGAGAACAAGCTGATAGCGCCCTGCTGAAGGTTCGTCACCTGGGCGATCAGTGGCCCCTCGAGGGCGGAACCCTCCTCGAGCGCGACGGACGCCTCGGGTGCGGCGCTCGTCGCGGTCGTTGCGATGGCAGGCATCGACCCTGCCACCCCGGCGGCGACGACGGTCATCGACCCCCGACTCAAGAAATTGCGGCGACTGAGACCCGCCATGACACTTCCTTCCGTCGTTGGGTCGGACCGTTCAATCTGTGCTTCGAAGGAGTGGCCCGATCGGATCGGATCAATTTCGACGTACTTCCGGGGGCGCTCGCCCAACCGTCGCGAATCGTTGATTTGCCTCGCCCAAAACCAACGATTTGAGACGGTTGGGCGATCGCTTTCAGGCGGTTGAGCTGGCGGCGGGGCCGCCCGCGAGGATTCGCCGTAGCTCGGGCACCAGGTCGGATGCGAGGTTCGCCTTGGTCAGGTACGCCGCGGCGCCACGCTCCAGGGCGGCGCCTTCGAGCCGATCGGCGCTGAACCCGCTGAGCATCACGACCGTCGTCGTGGGCGAGACGCCGGTGAGATGCGGCAACGCGGAAAGGCCGTCCATGTCTGGCATGGAGTGGTCGAGCAGGACGACGTCTGGCTGTTGTGCCTCGGCAACCCGGATCGCTTCACGTCCGTCGGACGCCTCGCCCACCACGGTGAAGCCGTCGTCGAACTCCAGCAACATCCGCACCAGGTCGCGGATGTCGGGTGAGTCATCGACGATGACGACGGAGTAGGTGGATCGGGCGATCGGCTTGGCCGCCGGTGGGGGAGCGGGTACGTGCTCGGGCTCGCGCGGCGGGTCGAGCAGCTCGTCGATGAGACCGCGCGCCCGCACGAGCCCTTCCTCGATCGCTGCGCCCGCCGCCCCCGTGTCGCCCACCTCGAGGCGGGCCTGCGCGACGACGAGGTGTTGCACGATCGAGTCATTGATCTGGAGGGCCTGCCGGTGACGGATCGCGGCATGGACGGCGGCTTCTCGCTCAGCGCGACGGGCGCTTGCGCGCCGGCTACCCAGTCGCACGGCTTTGATCAGCTCGTTCGGTGCGGCGGGCTTCGTCAGGTACTGGTCGATCAGGCCGACTGCCGCGATGGCGGAGTCGAGCGAGGCATGCCCGGTGTGAAGCAGCAGCCAGACATCCGGATCGTCCACCCGAATGGCGGCACAGAGCTCGAGGCCAGACATGTCAGGAAGCATCTGGTCGCAGATGACGACGTCCGGCCAGAGCTCGCGGTGTCGGGCCAGCGCCGCCTCAGCGGTGACCGCGGCAGCGGCCGTCAGGCCGTTGGACTCGAGCACTTCGACGATGGTCGTCGCCATCGCATGGTCGTCGTCGACCACGAGCACCTTGATCGATGCGGGTTGGGCGGATCTTTCGGCAGTGGACACGATCAGGCCGCCGCCGCTGCCGCTGCTTGCTCGACCACGCTGAGGAGATAGGGGACCTGGAAGGGCTTTTCCATGATGGCGAACGCGTCGTTGTCACGCGCGATGCGCAGCTGCTCCTCGAGGGCGTAAGCGGTCATCAAGATGATCTGTGGCGGCGGATGCGTCAACGAGGCCAGCACCTCGACGCCGGTGAGCTCCGGCATCCGGATGTCCATGACGATCACGTCGAAGGTCTGGGACTGGGCCGTGGCCAGCGCGGCGGCGCCGTCGCCTGCCTGGCTGACGTCGTACCCGGCCGTTTCAAGAATGGCGACAAGCGTCTCGCGCATGCCGAATTCGTCGTCGACGACGAGGACCCGTGCCTTCACGACGGCGCCGGCTCGTGTGCTGCAGGGAGTCGCACAGTGAAGGCAGCGCCGGCGCCAGGCGTAGATGTCACCGAGATGGTGCCGCCGTGACCGTCGACGATGCGTTTGGTCACTGCCAGCCCCAGGCCGATGCCTCTCGCCTTTCGCGTGAAGAACGGCTCGAAGACACGACGAGCGGTGTCTTCGTCCATGCCGCTACCGGTGTCCCGCACCGAGAGTTCGACGGAGTCACCTGTTGGTACGGCGGTGATCGTGATCGTCCCGCCTTCGGGCATCGCCTCGTAGGAGTTCGACAGCAGGTTGAGCAGCACCTGACGGAGCTGGTCGCGGTCGGCCCGGACGGTGGGAGACGGCGTCGGGAGGTCCGTGGTGACGGTGATGCCCGGCGGGGCTGGGATCACGCCGCGGACCTCCTCGACGAGGTCGGCGAGCTGCACCGTGGTCATGACGGGCTCGCGCGCCCGGGAGTAGTCCAGCAGGTCCGACACGATGAGGGTCGCTGCGCCGACCTCCCGTTCGGCTGTTGCGAGGTGGCGCGACGCGGCCTCGTCCCGCGTCGCGTCGAGGTTCGAGCGCAGAAGGTAGTGCGCGTTGGTGATGACCCCCAGCGGATTCCGAAGCTCGTGACCGACCGCGGAGGCGAGCTCGCCGATCGCCGCGAGGCGCTCCTGGCGCAGCAGCTGGTCCTGGGCCTCCTCGAGCTTCTCGACCGACTGCCGGAGCTCCTCGGTGCGCTCGTCGACGAGCGTTAGTGCGTAGTCGCGGCGACGAGCGAGTGTTTCGACGAGTGCTCCGATCGCGATGGCGATGAGGATGCCGCCGCCGAGCACCAACCAGAAGGCGTTCGCCGCGAACGCTCCGACAAGAGGCGAGGTCGGCTTGACGGCCACCAGCCAGTCATCGGCACCGAACGGAGTCGTCGAGGTGGCGACCGAGCCGGTGAGCGGTACGGCTCCGCCGGCCGTGGTCAGGACGAGGGTCGACGGGTCTTGCTTGGTGCCGACATACAGGGCGACGTTCAGCTCGTGGAAGGGCTGTCCCTGCGCCGTCGCCGATCCGGCGGCTTGTGGGTCGATCGAGAGCTGTCGGAGAACCACGAGGTCGCGCACGCCGACGGGATAGGCGACGGCGAGCTGCCGCAGCCGGCCGGCCGCGAAGACGGCAGAGCTCACGTCCGGGGGTTCAACGGAGAGCGCGTGCGCGAGGAACTGCGCGCGGGGGCCACTGGTCTCCGTGGGGAGCGTGCCGGTCGAGGCGACATACCGAACCGTCGGGGTTGACGCGCTCGGATGGACCTTCACCAGGGTTGTGCTTGCGCCCGGTTGGGGCTGGATGATGGCATCGGCCGCGGCCAGGAACGCCTTGCCGTTCGCACCGTTGAGCTTGGTCTCAGCGGCGGTGGTCGCCAGCTGGGTCTGGAGCGTCGAGAAGGACGACGTGAGGATCAGACCGATCTCGGAGGCGCGCTCGTCGAGGAGATTTCGCTCCTCGTTGTGCGTGCCATGGCGGGTCGCGATCGCACCGATGATCGAGATCGCCGCGATGGTCAGCGTGATGGCGATCGTCATCACGCGCAGCCCGCGTCGCGGGCGAGTTGTCTCGCTCAATTGACCCCAACCATCGTTAGTTGCGACACCTAGTCGACCAGGCTGTGTCGTGTCCGGCAATAGCGCCTCTTGACTATCCGAATCCGACAAGTACCCCTAGAAAGGCGCTAGTCCGGCGTCCAATTGCCACACCTTGAGCGTGATTTTCGACTATGGCAAGCACTGACATGACTAGACGAAACCGGTCACGACGTGCCATGCGGATCGGCATGCTAAGCGCCGATGTTGCCCAAACTGGGCACGCCGGAACCGACGGCTGTCCGCTCGGACGGAGGAACCGTGAGCACCTGGACGTCCGAGCACGTCATCCCTCGGCAACAGGACGGGTCCGCCGGCCGGGGCGACCGTGCCCTCGTCGATGCCCTGGTGGTCGATGACGATCCAGACATGGCGGGCTCGATCGTCGAGATCCTCCAGATGCACGGGATGCGCGCTGCCGCCGTCACCTCTGCCACCGCGGCGATCACGAGCCAGCGCCAGCTACGCCCGACAGTGATGGTGTGCGACCAGCGACTACCTGACATGTCAGGGCTGGACCTGTGCGCCGCGATCCGCGCGATCGACCCGGACGTCTCCCTCATCCTGCTCACGGGTCACGCGTCGCTCGACTCAGCGATTGCAGCCGTCGGTCACATCGATCAGTACCTCGTGAAGCCCGTGGCGCCGGCGGAGCTCGTCACCGCGGTGCAGGCCGGAACTGAGCGCTCCGCGCAGCGGCAAGCCGATCGCGCGGCTGCCGAGAGGATGAAGCAGGAGCTGGAGGCTCAGCTCCGGCAACAGGCGCTCCACGACTCGTTGACTGGATTGCCGAACCGGACGCTGTTCGTGCAGCGAGCACAACATGCGCTCGATCGCCGCGACCGCGGACCCGTCGTGGTCTGCTTCCTCGACCTCGACGACTTCAAGGACGTCAACGACACCTATGGTCACGGTGCCGGCGACGACCTGTTGTGTGTCGTGGCGAGCCGGTTGCGCACCTGCCTGCGTCCCGCGGACACGGTAGCGAGGTTCGGCGGCGACGAGTTCGCGATCCTGCTCGAGGACACCGACCTGGTCGGGGCATTGATCATCGCCGATCGCGTGCGTGCAGCGACATCACTCCCGGTGAGCATCGGTGACAGCGAGGTGATGGTGCGGGTCAGCGTCGGGCTCGCGCCGTGCCTCGACGGCAGCGCCACACCAGAGCGGCTGTTGGCGGAAGCGGATGCAGCGATGTACGCCGCGAAGTCGGCGGGCACGCAGGGCGTCGCGGTGTTCGAGCCGTCGATGCGGCAGGCCAGCGAGGCGCGGACTCGGATGCGAGCGGACATCGCACAGGCACTGGCGAATCGGGACTTCCGGATCGAGTACCAGCCGATCATCGGCCTCGGATCGGATGAAATCGTGGGTTGCGAGGCCTTGATCCGCTGGCAGCACGCTCAACGAGGTCTCCTTGCGCCGTCGGAGTTCATCGAACATGCAGAGGTCAGCGGCCAGATCGCGGCCATCGGCGAGTGGGTGCTGCGAACCGCCTGTCAAGAGATCTGCGAGCGCGCCGGCGACGGTCTGCTCAGCGTCAACCTCTCCGGCCGACAGCTCCAACAGGCAGACATCGTCGAGCTCGTCGCATCGGCGCTCGACGAGTCCCGCCTGCCTCCCGAGCGACTGATCCTCGAGATCACCGAGACGGCGACGGTAGCGGACACCGATCTGGTGATCACCCAGCTCGCTGCGATGAAGGAGCTAGGCGTCCGGTTCGCGCTCGACGACTTCGGAACCGGGTACGCATCGCTGCGCCATCTGCGTCGGTTCCCGGTCAGCTTCCTGAAGATCGACCGGTCCTTCGTCCGGGCGATCACGGTCAGCTCAGCGGACCTCGCGATCGTTCGCGGCGTCATCGACATCGCCCACGGCCTCGGTCTGGTGGCGATCGCGGAGGGGGTCGAAGCCGACGAGCAGCGAGACCTGCTCAAGGAGATCGGGTGCGACATGGCACAAGGATTCCTCTGGGCTCCCGACCCTGTGGCCGACCAGAACTAGTGTCCTGAACCGTTAATCCGAGAGCAGTATCTGCTGATGCTTTCAAGGATTTGGTCGGCGGTCTTGGACCAGACGTAGGGCCGGGGGTTGTCGTTCCA
>JAFAZI010000153.1 GCA_019239875.1 Frankiaceae bacterium | reverse complement strand
TGGACGGCAACTACATCGGGGGACTGGCCGGGACGGCGGGCGATCACCGCGCGATGGCCAACGACATAGCCCGGCTCAGACGGGGCGGGCTGAAGATCGACAGCAAAGGGAGGGCGTTGTGATGGGACTACCAGGGTTGCCCAAGGGCCTGGACAACATCGGCGAGAAGATCGAGGAGCTGCTGGGTCTGCTCCGGTCGCTCGACCGCAAGCTGGACCGGCTCATCGAGCTGGAGGAGGCCAAGTGACGCCGACCGCCGCCGTCCTGGCGGGCCGGGAGCTGTTCGGGTTCGTGCGGACCTTCAGCTCGCGCTACGGCTACGGCAACACGGGCAAGCACTGGGACGGCTGCCACCGCGAGCCGGGCCAGCTCGGCGACCGCGAGGAGTACCACGGCAGGCACCGCCGCGAGGACCCGCGCCACTACCGGCCCGAGGTGCCGCCGCGCTTCCCGATGGGCCTGGTGTACGTCGGCCACTGGACGCGCCACGTCTACCGGATGCGCCTCAATACGCGCGACCACGCGCGCGGCGCTGAGATACTGGCTCGATCCGACGCCGCCGCCATGCTCGGCGGGCGCGGCAAGCACCGACGGGAGGCAGCCTGATGGCGTACATGACCGCCTACCAGCGCAAACTCCAGGCGCGCAACGCCGAGATTGTCCGGCTGGCCAAGCTGAAGGTCCCGACCAAGCGCATCGCCCGGCTGACCGGCTGCTCGACCTCGGTCGTGCTGAACGTGAAGCGCGCGAACGGCATCGAGGCCGACGTCACGCCGCCGCTGACCACCGAGCAGCTGGCCCGCGCCGAGGTGCTGCTGGCCGACGGCTGCTCGCGCGCGGAGACCGCGCGGACCCTGGGCGTCAGCAAGCACCAGCTCCGGCACGCCTTCCCCGAGGCGGCATGGTCCACCGAGGACCGCGTGGAGGCCGAGCACGCGACCGGCGACCGCAAGCACACCGCCCCGGTCATCGCGCACTCCCGGCGATACCGCGAGCGGGCGCGCCAGGAGCGCTCAGACGGCGCTGGCGGGCCATTCCAATGACCGGGAGCCTGTTCGACGCCGCCGACCCAGACGGCTGGTTCTACGGCGACGAGACCGGCCCGCCGTACATCGACCAGATGCCCGAGCCGCCTCAGCGCGGGCCGGGCAGTGCCGACACGCTGAACCTGGCGGACTTCACCGTCGGCGAGCGCGAGGTGATCTGCTCGACCTGCTGGCTGGTTCACCGGCCCGGCGTGGAGTGCGGCTGATGGGCGTGTCCCGCTCGATCACCGGCAACGACCAGCGCGGGTCGAGCTACGACCGGCGCGCCCGGCGCGAGTGGCTGGTCTCGCCCGCCGCGCCCTGGGGCGGCGATGGCGTCAAGGTCCCTTGCTGGGAGTGCGGCGCGATGGTGACGGTCAAGACCATGTGTGTCGATCGGATCGTCCCCGGCGAGGAGGGCGGGCGCTACGTCCGGTCGAACATCAGACCGCACTGCCCGACGTGCTCACATCGCCAGGGCGCGGCGCGGACCTGGGCCAAGCGCCAGGCCAGCGACCCCTATCCCGAGGGCCATTGCCGCCAGTGCGGCGTGGAGTTCTGGGCCAACCACTACGGCCAGGCCCACCACGCCGAGGACTGCTCGATCGGCGCGGCGGAGGCAGCCGAGGACTGGTGACGTCAGCCGTTGGTCCCGACGTCGCCTGGGCTGGCGCTGTCGCCGCCCTCGGCGGGGACGTCGGTCGGCCCGGCTGGCTCGGCGGGGACGTCCGGCTCGACCGGCTCATCCGCGCGCTTCAGCTCGGCGAGGTCGTCGGCGAACGCCTGGGCGTCTGCCGCCTCCTTGTCGGCGAGCTGGCTCGCGTCGGTGGCGGCGTCATCGGCCTGGAAGGCGGCGAGCGCGTCGGCGTTCTCCTGGGCCTTGGCGGCGTTGCTCTCGGCCAGGGCGAGCGCGGCGTCCCGCTGGTCCTTGAGCTGCTGGGCGTAGTCGCGGTAATCCTGCCGGACCTGGGCAATGCTGGTCACAATGGCTCCTAGCTTGGCGTTGATCGAGCGAAGTTCGGCTCCGATGTCCACCGACCCGAACGACAAGAACATGATCTGAGGTTACCCGTTGTCGGCGGCGTCAATCTGAACCCGTGATGACCGCGTGATGACCGGCTCACGTCGGGACGCGGCTGCCCTTGTGGCCGGAGTGCTTGGAAGCCGGGAGCCGACGGTAGCGAACCACCTTGCCGCCTGCCGTTTCGTGGGCCTTCTTGTGTGCCCAGGGCTGTTTCGACGCGAACGCCCAGCGCCACTGCTTCTTGCTCTTGAACCCGCGATAACCCCGGCCACCGCCGTGGCGGGCGAACTGGCCGACGCTGCCGGACTGGGAGGACAGGCTGATCTGGCTGCCCTGGCGGGACCGGGCGATCTTGGAGGGTCGGCCCTTGAGCGCGCCGGAGCGCCGGGAGCCTCGGGCGGCTGGGCCTCGTCGTGATGCCATAGTGCCCATTGTCTACCCCTCGGCGGCAGCCTTCACGCGCTGGCGGTAGTCGCGCTGGGCGTCGGCGTGACACGACCGACACGACTCCTTGCCGGTCTTGGGCGCTTTGTAGGTGTTATACCTGGTCCGAGGGTGTCCGCACTTGGGGAACGTCGGGACCGAGCCGTCGGCCATCAGCTTGTCCAGCAGCCGATCGCGCTGCCCGGCGTAGCGCACCGCCTCGCTCTGGGCGTCGGCCAGCGCCCGGCTGAGGCGCTTCAGCTCGGCCTGGGTCATGGCGTGGGTCATCTCGCCCGCCTCGACCAGCTCGCGGTAGGCCCGCATGACGCGCCCGGCTGGCTCGGCGGCGATCGAGCGGACCAGCCGGACCGAGCAGTCGAGCCGGTCGGCGATCGCCTCGGCGGTCAGGCCGACGTCGTAGTAGAGACCGACGACCACCCAGGCCCGGTCGGCACCGTCCAGGTCGGCCATCGTGGTCCGGCTCCCGGCCAGCACGGCGGGGATCAGCAGCTCGTCAGGGTGCCAGCGCTTGGCGGCGTCGTCCTCGGCCATCAGTGCAGCACCATCCAGACGCCGAGCCGGTCGGCCAGCCAGAGCGTGCCGACGGCGGCGAGGATCGCCACGGCGGCGGTCCCGGCGGTGATCCTGGCGGCTCGGATCACGCCGCCGCCAAGGTGGGCACGCAAACGTCGCCCTTGTAGGACATGACCAGGGTCTCCAGCTCATCGAGCGGGATCAGCGCCTCGCCCTTCAGACCCCAGTCCTCGGTCCAGTGATTCCTGATCCGGCCCAGCTTCTTGGGCCAGTTGCACCCGATCAGGCTGTATTCGTGGCCCTCGCCGTCGGCGTCGGCCTGCTTCAGCTGGCGCTCGGTGCCGATGTGGATCACGCCGTCCTTGTCGGGGTCCGACATGACATCGGTCCAGAGCGTGCCGAGGGCCAACGGTTGGCGCTGTCCCCAGGCCAGCAGGTTGGCGAAGTCGAACGTCCACTGGTAGGCGTCGATCACGCCCGCCGCCTTGAGCGCCTTCGCGCCGCCGAGGCCCGAGCTGCCGTCGTCGCGGGGCGGGTAGGTCCAGGGGAACTCGTCGGCACGGGTGGCCAGCTTGTAAATCTCCAGGCCCACGTCGTTGCGGAGGTAGGCGGTCGTGAACCGCGCCGGAGTGTGGCTAGCGTTCCAGCGCCGCCGGTTGCCCGCCATCAGCGGAGAGTTCAGCAGGTCGAGCCAGGTCCAGCCGACGCACCCGTTGTAGCCGTTCTGGTCGGTCACCGGACCCATGCGATGCCGCCAGCTGACCGGCCTCGGGGCGCGCCGTGGCGCTTCGTGGTCCCGCGAGCGGGGATCGTGGAATAGGACCCGGCCCTTGGAGAACTGGTGGTCTGGCACGCCGCCAGGGTAGCTCAGCGGCTCACTGGTGGCGGGATATGCGAGCAGCCGTCGGCGTGGTCGCCCGGCGTGGTGATCAGCCGGTAGCACTCGCCGCACCGCCGCCGCTCCTGGCGGACCAGCTGGACGTAGCGCCCCGGCGCGTCCTTGGCTGCCTTGGCCAG
>JAFAZI010000045.1 GCA_019239875.1 Frankiaceae bacterium | reverse complement strand
CTACTCACGACCCCTCGCCGATGCACCAGGCCGCCGCCCCGACCCACCCCGCCGGGCGCATGACGCGACATGCGATACCACTCCACCTGCGCCGGACGACGGCGAGAACTGTCACGTGGGCGACAGTCCGGGACCGCGAATCAAACGGAAACCGCAAGATCGATCGGATTTTCCGGTCGAGCGGCAGGTCTGATCGGTAGGGTCCCGCGAAACTGTTATCGGGAGGGGATTCCATGTTCACCATCCGTCGAGCCAGGTCACGCTGGATTCGGACCACGAGCTCTGCGGCAGCGCTCGCCATCGCCGTCGGCGGTCTCAGCCTCGCCACCGCCACGCAGGCGCGCGCCGACTCGACGTCGGTGACCGGCGACGAGTCGGTGTCGGCGCCGACCGCCTGGGTCACCTACACCGGTCTCACGACCTCACAGATCAGTGCCAAGCTCGGCTCGACGTATCGCCTCGTTGACGTTCACGAGGATCCGGGCGGTGGCACGTACACGGTGACCGCGGTCAAGAACTCCGGCAGCTATGCCACCGCCTGGTGGTGGTACGTCAATGCCTCAACCGCGCAGGTCTCGACTTTCCTCTCGAACAACAACGCTCGCCTGATCTCGGTGGAGCAGAACGCGGCCGGCAACTACAACGTGATCATGGTCGCCAACACCGGCTCGGCCGCTCGCGCGTGGTGGTGGTACGTCGGCCAGAGCACGGCGACGATCAGCTCCGAGCTCAGCGCGAACAACGCCCGCCTGGTTTCCGTCCAGCCGGACAAGACCGACAGTGGTTACTCCGTGATCATGGTCTCCAACACCGGCACGGACGCCAAGGGCTGGTGGTGGTACGTGCACCAGTCGGTGAGTCAGATCAGCAGCCTGCTCAACACGAACGGCGGCCGGATCACTGACCTGTCACGCAACAGCGACGGCACCTACAACGTGGTCATGGTCCAGCAGGCCGGCACGGACAACATCGGTTGGAAGTGGTACGTCGGCGCGGGCGCTAACAGTTTGGTCAGCGGAGCACTCCAGACCGGGTACCGGATCTTTGACATCGAGCCATACACGAACGGCGCGTCGACGTCGTACGCCGCTGTCGAGATCGACAACCTTCCGGCCGAGAATCGACGGGTCGAGAACATCTTCGAGTCCGGCTACTCGCAGGCCGGCTTGAGTGGCGGCCGCTATGGCTACCTCGTGAAGCCGATCGGAAATGCGTCGGTGCTGTCGTTGCAGAACACCAACACCTACGAGCCGGCGTCCGGGATCAAGGCGCTCTACAACCTCTACTCGCAGTTCCAGGTCCAGATCGGCGACGACGACCTCAACTCGAACTTCGACTACTGGGTGAAGCCGAGCGACCCGACGAACAAGGATGTCTGCCCGCTCGACTACTCGAACACCAACTCGAACAAGGTCACCACGACGCTTGCGGACGGCCTTGGCCGGATGATGTTCAACTCGGACAACCGCACCACGCAGGGTGTCGACCTGCGGTACGGCCGGGCGAAGGTGAACAACTTTGCGCAGATCATCGGGATGGCCGGTACGAAGATCAAGCAGACGGTCGGCTGCGGGATCGTCAACGGCGGCTTCGTGACGACCACGTTGAACAACCTCCAGAAGCTGTACGAAGGAGTGTTCACCGATAAGCTGCTCGACGCTTCCGACGCCGACCTGTTCTTCAACCGGATGAACGGCGGCACTGGAACGATCAGCTCGTCGTCGCCGTTCGGCCAGATGGTCACGCAGGAAGCCAACAAGCTCGGCAAGCCGGGTGCGGTGAGCGGCTTCCTCGCGGCGATCCAGCAGCGAGACAAGGGCGGCAGCTACGACATGTGCTTCACGACCGGAGCGTGCGACCCGCCGTACGACTACGTCCGTTCGGACGCCGGCATCATGCAGCTGCCGTTCAAGACGGCCGGGGGCTCGGTCGTCCTTCACAACTACGCCTACGGCTTCTACGTCAACGACCTGAGCATTCCGTGCGCGTTCAACACGACGTGCGCGGCGAAGACCCAGGCGGACGACACCACCAACCAGTTCCTGCCAGAGATCTTCCGCCACCAGGTGGATCTAGCGCTCGCGAACTGGTAAGGCGCTAGCACCATCTGAGCCCCGGCGGTCGATTGACTGCCGGGGCTCAGCACATTGGGTTAGCTCCGGATCGCTGTTCCGACGAGCCCGCAGTTCTCCACGGAGCCGGTGTGGGTCGCGGTCAGCACTGTGTCGACATGCATCAGTGTCGTGTTGGACAGCAGAAGCAGAGTCTGACTGACCTGCTGCCCAGTGGAGGCTGTGGTCGAGAAGGCCGTGCCGATCGCCGCCGGCTTGGTGACGAAGGTGCGCCCGACGCTCGCCCCGATGGCGACGGTTCTCGTCGCCATCGCGGTACCGGGTCCGTGGACGACGAACGACGCGGACGACGGACGGCAGTCGAGCTTGAAGGTCCACGGTCCGGCTCGGTTGACGACCTGCTCCCCCGCCGTCGCGGACGTGGTGTTCCCGAGCAGTCGCACCGCGGCCGCCTCGAACGCCGAGGCGCTCAGGCCGTCGAGCTTGTCCGCGTTCAACCTGCGAATCTTCGTGTCGTTCGAGATCGCGAGAGCGGGCGCTCGGAGCTTCCTGGTCGCAAGCCTGAGCGCTGGACCGGAGTGCGTGTTCGTCAGAGAGGTGGTTCCCGTCGTTCGGTTGTTGTGCCCGAGCACCAGCCCGTTGCCAGTGGCCGCCCACGCGGATCCGCTGAGCGCGACGAACAACGCGAGGTACGCAACGACGGTCGCGTGTTTCGATCGAGACATCCGGCACCCCTTACGCAATCGGTCGGCGGATCGTTCTTGCAAGATCGGCTGAATCGGAACCCTGCAGAAGTCAGCCCGTCGCAACACTTTTGCGACTCCGCCGTTGGGGTGTACCGCACACGCGTACGGATCGGGACATATCCGCACGGCGCAAAAACGAGAATCCCCCGCTCGGGCTAGCGGGCTACGTCCAGGAGCGCGCGCGCCGCCGCCTCGGCGCCGTCCATCCGGATCGTCCGTGCCACGTCGGCGGCGCGGGACCGGATGCCCGGATCGAGGGCGCGACCGAGGGCAGCTGTGAGCGACTCGACGGACGGCGTCGGACCGTCGTGAGCCACACCGACTCCGAGGGCTGCGACGCGAGCGGCGAAGTACGGCTGGTCGGCAATCTGCGGTACGACGACCTGTGGCACCGCCGCCATCGTGGCGGTGGCCGTCGTACCCGCCCCGCCGTGGTGCACGACCGCCGCCACCCGACGGAACAGCGCCTGCTGGTTGACCTCGCCGACGGCGAAGCAGTCGTCCGCGTGGTCGATGAGATCGAGGCCGGCCCAGCCGCGACCGAGGACGACGCGACGACCATGCGCACGGATCGCCTCGATGGCCACGCGGGCGAAGTCTGCCGGTGGTCGCATGCTGCCGAAGCTCGCGAACACCGGAGCTGAGCCCGCCGCCAGGAACGACTCGAGGTCGGCCGGCAGCGGCCGCTGGTCGGGGACGATCGGTACGCCGGTCTGGACGACGTCGTACGCCGACCTGCCGTGCCACGGCGCGATGACTGGGTCCGCCGCGAGCAGTACTCCGCCGCCCCACACCAGCTCCCGGACGTCGTCGGTAGGCGGCAAGCCCGTCGCGACGCGGTGGGCATTGACCAGGTCACCGAACAGGGAGTTGTAGTTGTCGATGTCCAGCTGGTTCAACGCCTCCGGGTCGGTCACATCGTCCGGGATCGGATGACCTGGAAGCGGGTGCGGTCGCTGGTCCTGCGACGGGATGAAGATCGGGCAGTGACCGAACAGCACCGACGGGACTCCCAGCTTCTCGGCGATCGATCGGCCCGAGGCGACGACCGGGACAAGACCGCTCGTCACCAGCACATCGCACCCCGCCCCGGCGTCATGCAGCATCTCGAAATGCGCTTCGATCAGCTCCGCGGCGCGTTTCGGCACATCCGCAGGCGAGGGCGCAACCGGAGCGTGGACGAGCTCCCGCACCGACCCGCCCACCGCCACATGCGGGACGTCGTACTCGGCGATTCGATCCGCACAGTCCGGCGGCGCGCAGAACCTCACGTCGGCGCCAAGCCCACGTAGCGAGATCGCTACTGAGAGCATCGGCTCAACGCCACCTCGCGAGTCATAGGTCGACAGAAGGACGCGCAACAGCAACCCCGTTTCGTGTGCCGGACAGGACATTCGGCTGGGCGATTGTGGGGCATGTCCGGGGTCTTGCCGCAAGCCCCCGGGTGGGAGGTACCTTGGAAGTGAAGGCGGTTTTGCTCTGACGTTCCGGCAGCGACGACCACCGGACACCGCCGATGTCGCATGATCGTCTGGTGAGTGACATCCACCCGGACCTGGCGCGAATAGCGCGCTTCCTGCCGCGCAACATGGCCGGCCCGATCGTCAGCCCGTTGATGCGAGGTCTGCGCCACCTCGCGCGAATGTCCGCTCCAGCCGGCGTGACGGTCACCGCCGTGTCGTCGCCCGTCCCGATGCGCGTTTACCGACCAGACGGACTCGCCACACCGTGCGCCGCTCTCGTGTGGATGCACGGCGGCGGAATGGTGGCCGGCAACGCCCGACAGGACGAGGCGTCGATGGGCGCAGCCGCCAAGGACCTCGGCATCCTGATCGCCTCCGTCGACTACCGGCTGGCGCCGAAGCATCCGTATCCGGCTGCGCTCGACGACTGCTATGCGGCGCTCAGCTGGCTGCATCAGCAGCCCGAGGTGGACCCGACCCGAGTCGCCGTGGGCGGGGCGAGTGCCGGTGGCGGACTCGCCGCGAGCCTCGCGCAGGTCGCCCACGACCGCGGCGAGCTGGCCATTGCCTTTCAGCTTCTGGTCTATCCGATGCTCGACGATCGCAGCGCGACCCGGCCCGGCGTCGACTGCACCAACCATCGGCTCTGGAGCCAGAAGAGCAACGCCTATGGCTGGCGTTGTTATCTCGGTACGTCGCCTGCCGCAGCTCCCGCGGTGCCGGCCCGTCGCGCGGACCTGAGCGGCCTACCACCGGCCTGGATCGGTGTCGGGTCACACGACCTGTTTCACGACGAGGACATCGAGTACGCCGATCGACTGCGCGCCGCCGGCGTACCGTGCCAGGTCGAGGTGGTCGACGGCGCCTTCCACGGGTTCGACGCCGTCGCGGCCACCACTCCGATCGCGAAGGCTTTCACCGAAGGTTGGCGGTCGGCGCTGCGCGACGGTCTCGCCGCCGCCACCACATAGGCGGGCGTCAGTCGCTACAGCTGACGAAGGCCGTGAGGTGCCCCTGCTTCTCGATGTCCACCTTGCCGGCGCGGGTCACCGCCCACTCCCGTAGCGCTTGATCGAATCGGCCCGCGGCGGTGTCGTCGTCCATCACGACGTTCGCGCGCAAACACCAGTGGTGACCGCCGTGCACCCGCCAGGTCGTGTAGTGGTCACCACCCCAGCCGTAGACCGCGCTCTGCGCTGCCCCCTGGTCGAGGCCATTCTCGAGAGTCAGGAGCAGCCCGACGTAGCCGAGCACTCCGTGGTCGACCTGCTTGCCGTCGGGCTTCGGCTTGGCGACCGGCTTGGGTTCGTCATGACCGAAGTACGACGACGGGTTGATCAGCTGCTCGCTCGACACCGGCGGGCGCCGGTACGCCGTGTCAAGCGCGTGCACGCCGCCCTGCCGGACCAGGGCGTTGACGAACTGCGGACCGACCACATACGGGAATCCGATCAGCTGTAGGACAACCTTTGGCACGTGCGGGAACGCGCCGCTGCCGTTCTCCTCGGTCTCGGCCGCCTGCCGCTGGTCCGGCGTCAGCGCCTGTGCCTCGTACGCGATGCGGGTGCGCTCGGCGTCGCCCTCGCTCAGCGCAGTGAACGCGCTCTGGCGTTCGTCGTTCCGCTTCCGCAGCTTCGGCCGCCGAAGGCCGAACCACTGATCAGTGAGCGCGTGCGTCAGCTCATGGGAAAGGACTGCGCGAACCCCTGGGGTCGCGGATCGGCCGCGGACGTACAACCGCTTGGTCTTGAAGTCGTAGAAGCCCAGCGTGCCGTTGTCTCGCGCCGTTCGGAACGCGCGCACGATCGGTGTCGTCGGTGCCACCAGACCGAGTGCGGACAGCGTCCCGAGCAGCGCCTCCACCTCCTGCGGTTTCGGCTTCTTCTCACCCTTGTGCAGCTGCCTGAGGAACGCCTTGTCGCCGAGGACGTCGGCGTGCACTTTGCGTTTGAACTTCAGTCCGCGCTCCTGCTCCACGAAGTGCTCAATGCCCGGCAGCACCTTCTCGATCGACTCCGGCGTTGGCGTGGCCGAGGGGTGAGCCGTCGGGCCGGATCCGCCGGAGATCGTGATGTGGCAGGAGGCGGTCGTGACCGCCGCGACAACGATCGTCGCCCGCGAGTCCTCGAGTTCCCACACGGTGAGTGTGGCTGACGCGACGCCGGTGTGGTGCTCGACGCCCTGTCCGGTTCGTCATCAAATCTTCAGGTAACGGCCATCGCAGTTCCACATAATCGATCACCCAGCCCGCGACGATCGGTCTGCCGCCTCTCGCCTTCCCTCCGGAGTGCCGTCATGCCCCCGCCCGAGCGCCTTCGCCATGGAATGCGTCGTCGCGACCTTTTGAAGACGGCGGCGCTGACGGTGGCGGGCGGAATGCTCTGGTCGCCGACCCGCGCCGCTGCGAGCACGCCGGTCGGCCCACAGTGGATCGCGTTGGGGCCGGACCCGAGAAGCCAGATGTGGGTCTCCTGGTCCTCCGGCAGTGCGTCAACACCCGCGTCACCCCCGGCACCGCGGATCCGATGGGGACTGACCAGCAGTTACGGCAAGGCGAGGGCGGCGGACGCCTCACGACAGGTGCCGATCCCTTCCGGCCCAGCCAACGAGCCGCCGGAGAAGACCTTCTACAACCGTGTGTTGTTGACCGGCTTGCAGCCGGGCCGGACGTACCACTACGCGGTCAGCAACGACGGCGTCAGCTGGGGGCCGGACACGACGTTTCGCACCGCACCGACCAGCCCGAGGGGCGTGCGCTTCACCGCCTTCGGCGATCAGGCGGCCAGCCAGGGCGGCGCGGGGGCGATGGCGGCACTCGTCGCCTCACTCGACCCGGACTTCCATGTGTTGTCGGGTGATCTCGCGTACGCAACACCGGAGCCGATGACCTACCCGGACGTCGCCGGATTCGTCCCCGCCGAGTGGGACAAGTACCTCGGCGTGGTCGGACCAGCTGCGGCTGGGTCGATCCCCTGGATGGCGAGCGTCGGCGCGCACGAGATCGAACCGCTCGCGAACTTCGGGTACGACGGATTCGTCACGCGGTTCCCGCAGGCCTACGACCCGGCGTCCGGGTCACCCGTCGCACACTCCTTCACCTACGAGAACGTGGCGGTGATCCACCTCGACGGGAACGACCTGTCCGCTCAGGAGACGACCAGAACTGGCTACACCGGCGGTGCGCAGACGGCGTGGCTCAAGGCGCGGCTGTCCTCGTACCGAGCGACCGGTTCCGGCATCGACTTCATCGTCGTGGTCTGCAACTGCTGCTGCTACTCCACGAACCAGAAGCACGGGTCGGACGGCGGCCTGCGCGACACATGGGGACCGCTGTTCGACCACTACAAGGTCGACCTCGTGATCAGCGGACACGTCCATGCCTACGAGCGGACGCACCCCGTGCGCGGCGGGCAGCCGACCCGCACGGTTGCTTCCGGCGGAGTCGCCTACCCCGCATCGGACGGCACGACGTACATCTGCGCGGGTGGTGGCGGAAATGGCCTCTACCGGTCCTGGTACGGCACCTCGACCGGCGGTGACGGTGGCAGCGCGACGGCGCCGAAGATCTGGCGATGGAACGGCGGCGTATCGCAGAACGTCCCTGACTCCGCACGCGGCTTCTCGGCGTATCGCCGAGGTGTCCTGCACTGCGTGTGTGTCGACGTCACACCGCCGAACGCAGCCGGTCAGACGACGATGGCCATCCGGGCGTTGATGCCTGCTCAGTCAGGCTCGACCGTCACCAGCATCTCGGCGCCGACCGTGATGGACCGCGTCACACTCGTTCGAACCGCAGCGTGACGGCGCCCGAGTTGTTCGACAGCTTGCGGTCCGGGAGCTCGATGGTGACCGCCGAGTTGTGACTCGGTGCGAGGTGCAGCCGGTACGTGTGGGTCTTCACGTTGCATCCCTTGCCGGTGTCGGTCGTCGGCTGCCATCGGCTCGCCGTGGTGCTCGGTGCCGCGAGTCTGATCGCGACGCCGGATCCCGGCGTCCAGCCGTGCTTGCCCCCGACGCAGGACGCGTCCGCTCTGCCGTGCCTGGCCCGGCTGTGACGCCACACCCCGGTCGCGGTGACGTCGTACTTGGCCCCGCCTTTCACCTGCCAGATCGGTGTGACGGAGCCGGCCTTGCCTCGCACGATCACACGTCGATTTCCGTGCGTGAACACCGGATAGTCGGGCGGGAGGACGGGTGAGACCTTGCCGGTCCAGTACGACGTCTTCCGCTCGGCGCCGGCCCAGCCGAACGAGAAGTGGATGTGCGTCACATGACATGCGTTGGCGCCGTGGCAGCGGTAGGGCTGCCAGCGCTTGTCCCATGTGCCCCAGATCCGCTTGTTCCAGATGACGTACATGAGGCCGAGCCGCCGGAACATCGCGGCCTTGTTGCCGTGGGCGTCGGTGGCGAACAGCCAGTGCAGCATCGACCGGCCGTCGGCACGAAGCTTCGGCTTCCGGTGATCGACACCCCAGTCCCACGCCCGCCCGTCGTAGTGCTCGCTGGTGCCGCTCGCGCACGGTCGGGTGTCGCCGTCGGACCGCGAGTCCGCGTAGGCCTTCAGCGTGAGCTGCTCGAACGCCTTGACCCCCGGCTCAACGTGCTTGCGACAGAAGGACTCCGCCTGCAGTGGCGCATATCCCTCGATGTGACGCATCGCCTTCGGGGTTGGCGGGTGCGGTGGCAGCTTGTGCTTACCCGGTGAAGCGACCGCGACTGCGCCGCCCATGACGAGCGCTGCGGCGACCGCAGCGCAGCCCAGCCGCCTCATCGCACCGCCGCGTTGCCGAACCCGACGCCACTGCGGATCAACGGCAGGTCCGCCATCGTCGCGATGCCGGCGGGCGCCTCGCAGACCGCCGGTATGGCGTTGATCGCCTGCATCGCCGTGGCGATGCTGGCAGCACGGACGTGCTCCTCCATCGGAAGGTCCTTCGACCAGCTCGCAAGGCTGAGGAAGTGCGCGCGCATCGACGGCTCACCTTCGATGGTCAGCGTCCAGCCGTCTTGCGGACGCGGCCAATGCTTGGGGTATTCACCGCCGACCGTCCAGAGCGTTTCGATGTCGACCAACGTCTCCCCGTTGCGCTGGCCCTTCCAGTGCCAGTGCTGACCCGCGACGGTTCCGGCGTTGAGCGGTACGCCGAAGATCTCGTGGTCATGCTCGGCCAGCACGAGTTCGACATCGGTCGTGATCTCGTCGATCCCGGCGCCGAGGGCGTCGGCGATCAACTCGATCTCCTCCTTGAAGATGCCACTGTTGAACCTGAGGAACTCGCTCGCCTCCTCGGTCACCTCCTCGGCGGGGTGACCGAACCTCATGTTGTCGAACGTGATGTGCGTGCTCTCGTAGAACGTCCAGTCCGCGCGTTCCTGAAGCGTCACCCGCTCGATCGAGCGACTCATGCCGGACAGCGCGAGCGGCAGCACACCGGAGAGGTTGCCCGGATTGAGGCCGGTGCCGTGGATCGTTGAGCCGCCCTGCTCGCACGCCGCGAGCAACCGGTCGAGGTCGTCCGGCGGAAGCGCTTTCGGATAGAAGAGGAACGCGGTGGTCACGATGTTCTTGCCGCTCGCGAGAATCGCGCAGACCTCGTCGAGCGAGGTGTTTCGCGGCATGTAGGCGACGCAGTCAGCGTCTAGCGCGAGGATTGCGTCGATGTCGCGAGTAGCCGTCACGCCGATGGCGTCGCGTCCCGCGAGGACGCCGAGATCCTCGCCGTCCTTCGATTCGCTGTGCACCCACCCGCCGACCAGTTCGAGGTCGGAGCGGTCGATGATCGCGCGGATCGACTCGACACCTTGGGCACCGGTCGCCCACTGGATGACGCGATAGGGCATCAAGCGACCCTAACGCGGCGGCACCCTGACGGTGGCGTGAGTCCAGAAACGACCCTTCGGCACTGCCCCGTGTCATCGGGCGAGTCGCATCGTGAATCCGGTTGGGACCGGCGAGCAGATTTGACACACTCACCGTGTGTTGATCGCCGTCCTCAGCTTCGTCGCCGCTTCCGCGTTGATCGTCCTGCTCCCGGGCCCGGACACCCTCGTCGTGCTGCGGGGACTGCTCCGCGACGGCAAGCAGCAGGCCCGCCGTACCGTCCTCGGCGTCCTCACCGGCCTCACCGTCTGGGCGACCGCGGCCGTCGTCGGATTGTCTGCGCTTCTCCGCGCGAGTCACGACGGTTACAACGCCCTGCGGATCATCGGCGGGGTCTACCTCGTGATCGTCGGAGTCCAAGCGTTCCGGTCCCGGGGCGCATCAGCGGAGATCGATGCTGCCGACCTGGGCCAGCAGCGCCGCGGCGTCATCGGGACCGGTTACGTGGCTGGCCTAACCACCGACCTGCTGAACCCCAAGGTCGGCGTCTTCTTCGTCACTTTCTTGCCGGCGTTCGTGCCGCACGGCGCGAACGTCAACCTGATGACAGCCATCTTCGGTGCGACGTTCGTCCTGGAGACGGCGCTGTACTTCCTAGTCTTCCTCGCCTTCGCGGACAAGCTCATCGCGCGGATGAAGCGGCCGCGATTCCGCGCGGTGCTCGACCGGTGCACTGGGGCCGTGCTGATGGGTTTCGGCGTCCGCCTCGCCCTCGAGGCGTAGGCCTCTGCGACTGACATCGCCACGACCGGGCGACGCGCCGTCGGCGAGCGATGGTGATTTTTGGCTGGAAACGGATCAAAAAAATCCGCTTTGCCGCAGAAATTTCACTTCGCTCAGCCGGACAGTAGCGTTCGATCGTGGATCGTCCCGCGAGCAAGAACGTCGTCGCGGCAGCACTGGTGGCCGCGATGCTCGGGGTCGGCCCGACGGCGGCGACGGGAACTGCGACAGCACCTCCCCACCACCACCACCTGCTCGTGAAACGGCTGAAGGGCGTGCATCACGCGGCGCAGGTGATCTCGGTGACGACGAGGCACTACGGGTCCGTCCACGCCCGGGTGCAGGCGTTCCACAAAACGCACCACGGCTGGAAGCGGACCTTCGGACCGTGGTCCGCCTGGATCGGCCGCAACGGGTTCGCAGCTCCGGGCGCGAAGCGTGAGGGCGACGGCAAGGTGCCGTCAGGGTCTTACCACTTCTCCTTCATGTTCGGCGTCGCCGCCGATCCCGGCGTCCACTACCGATGGCGTCATGCCGGTCGGCACGCCTATTGGGACGACGACTCGACCAGCCCGCGCTACAACACCTGGGTCAACTCGCGGCGCCATTCGCCGGGCGCCGCCCCCGAGCCGCTCCACGTGATTCCGTCGTACGACGACGTAGCCGTGATCGCCTACAACACGTCGCGAACCCCCTATCTCGGAAGCGCGATCTTCCTGCATGTGAACCACGCCGTTCCCAGCCCGACGTCGGGATGTGTCGCGCTCCCCCGGAAGAAGGTGATCAAGCTCCTGCGGTGGCTCCGGCCGAAGGATCACGCGCGGATCATCATGGGGCGTACCGCTACGGTGACGCGGTGAACCAGGGACCGCTCGCCGGAGTCAAAGTCATCGAGCTCGCCGGGATCGGCCCGGCGCCGTACGCCTGCATGCTCCTCGCCGACCTCGGCGCCGAGGTGCTTCGCCTCGAGCGGCCGACCGGCAGCATGTCGACGCTGCTCGGGGCCTACGACACGCTCTCGCGCGGCCGCCGCACCGTTGCGATCGATCTCAAAGCCCCCGCAGCGGCAGGCCTCGTGCTGGAGCTGGTGACCCAGGCGGATGTGCTGGTCGAGGCGTATCGCCCAGGTGTCGCGGAGCGCCTCGGCGTCGGCCCCGACGAGTGCCTCGCCGCTAACCCGCGGCTGGTCTATGCCCGCATGACCGGCTGGGGCCAGGAGGGTCCGCTTGCCGACCGGGTAGGGCACGACATCAACTACGCGGCGATCACCGGTGCGATCGCAGCGATCGGCGAGAAGGGCCGAAAGCCGGTCCCGCCGCTCAACCTGGTCGCGGACTTCGGCGGCGGCTCGATGTTCTGCATCATGGGCGTTCTTGCGGCGCTCATCGAGCGCCAGTCGAGCGGCAAGGGTCAGGTCGTCGACGTGGCGATGGTCGACGGTGTCACGAGTCTGCTGTCGATGGCCCACAGCCAGCGAAGCGCCGGGATCATGAGCGACGACCGTGGCACGAACATGCTCGACGGCGGTACGCCGTACTACGACGCCTACCGCACCGCCGATGGCGAGTACATGTCCGTCGGCGCACTCGAGCCGCAGTTCTTCGCGGAGCTTGCCCGCGTCCTGGCGATCCCGGATCTGCCCGCGCAGAACGACGTCGCCAACTGGCCGAAGATGCGCGAGCTGTTCGCCGCGGCATTTGAGTCGAAGACCCGAGCGGAGTGGATCGAGGAGTTCGATGGCGTCGACGCGTGCGTCGCGCCGGTCTGGCGGTTGTCCGAAGCGCTCAACGACCCACACCTCAACGCCCGGCAGACTCTTGTCGATGTCAACGGCTCTGTGCAGCCGGCGCCGGCCCCTCGGTTCTCCCGGACGCCGGGCGCGGTCGGCGCCGCGGCGAAACCGCCAGGAACGGATACCTCGGCTGCGCTGGCGGACTGGGGCATCAAGAACGTCGAGCAGCTCATCGCCGACGGCGTGGTGAGCCAGGCCTGAGTCGCGCGGTCAGCTGCGCCAGAGCAGGAGGATTGCGCGGTCGTCCGTGGCCTCGGGCGCGACGTCGTTGAGCAGTCGCAACGCGCCCCCCTCGAAACCCCGCGAGATCAGGTGCTCGGCCGAACCGAGCAGCTTGTCGATGCCGAGCGCAAGATCGCGGCCGGGCACCTCGACGAGGCCATCCGTGTAGAGAAGGAGCGCGTCGTACGGCCCCAGCTCCCCCTCGACAGCACCGAACTGCTCACCGGCGAGCAGGCCGAGCACCGTGCCCTCCGCCTCGACCACTTCCCAGCGCCCCGAGCCGCCGGCGTAGTGGACCGCAGGCGGGTGACCGGCACTGGAGACGCGATACTTCCCGCTCGTGAGATCGATCGTCAGGTGCACCGCCGTGGCGAAGCCCTCGTCCCATTCCTGACGCAGCAGGTAGCTGTTCGCGGCCTCGAGAAACCGATGCGGCGGGACCGAGCCGAGCAGGCCGCCGAGGGCACCGGAAAGCATCAGCGCACGGGTACCGGCTTCAACGCCCTTGCCGGAGACGTCCACCAGTGCCAGCTCCAGCGTCTTTCCGCAGTCGGTCAGCGTCGACACGATGAAGTCACCGCCGAAGCTCGACCCGCCGGCCGACTTCAGCTCCACCTCGGCGTGCCAGGCCGGCGGCAGTGCGGGCATGTCCCCTTGCAGCTGCAACCGGTCGCGGAGCTCGATCAGCATCTGCTCCCCGCGCCCGATCGACAGGCCGAGCCGCTCGCGGTCGACGGATTGCTGGAGGGCGATCCCGGACACGATCGCGAGCAGCGCGTATTGCCCCGGGTGGACGACGCCATCGCCGATCCCGAGGTCCTCCAGCACGACGACCACGAAGCCGGCGGCGATCACGACGGCCGCGGTGCGGGGCGGCAGCAGCAGCCCGCCGAAGACGACGGGCACGATCACGGACAGCACGGGGAAGGTCCCGACGCCGATATAGGCGTAGCCCAGCGCCAGCAGAACTGTGAGCGCCAGGAGCGCGACCAGAGCTCGTGCTCTGCCGCGATTCGACTCCGGCGCTGTGACCCGGCTCAGCCAGAACCGAGCCCGCTTCAGCTCGCCAAGCCGACCGCCAGGTTGGGGTGATCCCATCACCTGTCGACCCTAGTGGGAATCATGGACCCGTCGTACATTCGAGCCCATGGCCGGACGTCCGCCTGACACGGTGTCGCAGGTGGGTCTTGACGCTGCGCTGCGGGCGCGAGAGGTCTCCCGACCGACAGCCGCGCACGTGAGACACGCAGAACACACTGTCGTCATCTCGTACCGTCCCCCTGCCACTGCCGATGATCAGGCAAGATCTTCGCGGCGTGGCGGCAGTTCCCCGGTTTCCTCATAGCGAGTGAGCAGGTTGATCCGGCGGACATGGCGTTCGGCCTCGCTGAACGGTTCGGCGAGGAACAGCTCCGCGAAGCGCACGGCCGTGTCCTCGTCGTACATCCGGGATCCGAGGCTCAGCACGTTGGCGTTGTTGTGCTCACGACCGAGCCGCGCCGTGTCGTCGCTGAAAGCCAGCGCGCAGCGCACCCCTTTGACCTTGTTCGCAGCGATCGCCTCGCCGTTCCCGGAGCCCCCGATGACGATGCCGAAGCTCCCCACGTCGACGACGACCTTCTGCCCGACCAGCAGGCAGTACGGCGGATAGTCATCCCCGTCGCGGTAGTCCGGTGGGCCGCAGTCAACCGGCTCGTAGCCGACTGAGGGCAGGTGCTCGATCAGGCGAGCCTTGAGGGCGAATCCGGCGTGGTCCGACCCCAGGTAAACCCGAGTGGTCAAAGCTGCAGCGACTTCGGCTGGAGGAACTCCTCGATGCCGTAACGCCCGAGCTCCCGCCCGATGCCGGAGCGTTTGTAGCCACCGAACGGCGCCGCCACGTTGAAGCCGCCGCCGTTGACGTCGACCTGCCCGGTCCGCATCTTGCCCGCGAACTCCTTGGCCTTCTCCGCGTCGCCCGACCAGACCGCGCCGGCCAAGCCGTAGACCGTGTCATTCGCGATCTCGAGGGCCTCTTCCTCGGTCGAGTACTTGATGATCGACAGCACCGGCCCGAAGATCTCCTCCTGGGCGATCGCCGCGTCCGGGTCGACGTCGGCGAAGACCACCGGCGAGACGTAGTAGCCCACGGACGGTACCGGGGCGTCGCCGAAGGCCAC
>JAFAZI010000156.1 GCA_019239875.1 Frankiaceae bacterium | reverse complement strand
GTGCTCGAAGCAACACTCCAGAGCCCTCTACGGTCCCCGCGTCAACTTGTGTGACGGGCTCGCGGCACCACAAACGCACGACGTCGCCGCCCGGCACCAGCATTCTCATCCCACAGAGCCGCCCCGCGGCGTCGTACTTGTGTTCAGAAACGGGAGGATCGCTAGCTCGAGGAGCTCCCGAACAGGTAGGTGCCCTCGAGGTCCTCTCCCTTGAAGACCCATTCCGGAAGCGACGGCGATCGGCCCGTGATGTCGTCCATCTGTTTGCGCAGGCCGTCGAGGTCGGACTCCTTCAGACCGTTCGTCTTGCGCCGAAGCGCCAACTCCTCGGTTTCGTTGACAAGCACCGACCAGCCCGCGCCCGCGACCCGGTGGCGCTCCGCCTGTTCGGCGTAGCGCTGGCTGCGATCTATGCCGGCCACGATCGCCGCGATGATGCCGAGCACGCCGAATCCGATGTAGTACCACCCGGACTGGCTCCGTGAGGCGAACAAGCCGGACGCGGTGACCGAGGACAGGATGACCGCCGCGTTGGTCAACAAGCTGTGCAGCTTGGCGTACCTGGCGGCCGTGATGTAGTGCGCTCGCTCACTGCGCCGGGCGCGCGTGGCCCACAACGCGACCAGGTGCTCGGAGTCGGAGTCGGGGAGGCGGCGGCTCAGAACAGATCACCGATGTCGTCGATGATGTCTGCGACCCCCTCCTCGACATCGTCGACGATGTCACCGGCTTCGTCCTCTACCCAGCTCACGCCCTGCGCCACGGCGTCGAGACCGTCCATCGCCAGGTCACTGGTCGCGGCGAGCAGTGTTCCCCCTGCGGTGAGGATGCCGGAGGTCGCGCCGAGCACGTCACCGAACACGCCTTCACCGACATCCTCGACGATGTGGACGACGCCGCCGCCGAGATCCTCGAGGGCCTCGATCGGGTGCCCGCCGGCGATGTCCGACCCGACGCTCTCGGCGTCGCTGACGACGTCGTGGTACAGGTCTTCGGCCGAGTCGACCGTCGAGTCGAATACCGTCTTGCCGCCGTCGTAGAGGTCCTCGACGAAGTCCTTGGGCGTCTCGGCGTACTCCTGGAGGATCCCCTCACCGTCACCACCCGGCAAGGGAAACGTGTCCATGTTCTTCTCGAAGTCCTCGCCCCAGTCGCTGCTCATCGCCGGCTCCGGTTAGAAGAGGTCTTCGATGTCGTCGATGACGCTCTCGGCGGCGTCGCCGATCGCGCTCGCGACGTCCTCGACGCCGTCGACGATGTCGCCGCCGACATCGGCCGCGACGTCACCTACGTCATGACCGACCGCGACGAGGCCGGCGCCGAGCCCGCTCACGCCGTCGACCACCGTGCCGAGGATGCCGGCCGTCACCGTGCCCGCAACCTCGAGGCCGCCCCAGACTGCCTCCCCGGCGGCGTCGCCGTAGTTGCCGGCCTCGAAGTCCGCCTTGGCGTCACTGAACTCCTGGGTCTCGACGTCGAGGCGGTTGTCGACCGTCTCCCAGGTGTCCTTGATCGCGGAGCCGGTCCACTCCATGTCCTTGCCGAAGTCCTTGACGATGTCTTCGGTGTCGTTCCAGATCCCGCGATCCTCGTCGCCGTTTCCCCAGTCGATCGGCATGCTCGCCTCATCGATGTGAACTCGCGTGTCATCCTCGGACATCCGCCGCCCCCTTCGCGTCGGTTGCATTGTGCGCCTAAACCGTCGGTTCGGCCACCGACAATGGCAAGGTTGTCGGATCGGGAGGACAGATGCCGAAGGCGGTGTACGTCGCGAGCCCGCTCGGGTTCTCCGCGGTGGGCAGGCTGTATCACCGCGAAGTGCTGCTGCCTGCCGTGAAGGAGGCTGGTCTGCGTGCCTTTGATCCGTGGGCGCCGAAGCATGCCCGCGACTCCGGCCTGTCGAGCGCCCTCAAGCTGCCAGCGGGTGAGGAGCGGATCGCACAGCTGTCCCACGCCAACCACGCTGCGGCGGAGCTCAACTTCGAGCTGATCAGCCAGGCGGATGGCCTGCTTGCGGTCGTCGACGGCAACGACGTCGACTCAGGCACCGCGGCAGAGATCGGGGCGGCGAGCGCGATGGGCAAACCGATCGTCGGGCTCCGCACCGACTTCAGGTCGATGGGGGACAACGACGGCTCGCCGATCAACCTGCAGGTCGAGTACTTCATCCGCCGCACCGGCGGCCGGCTGCTCTCCGATCCCAGGACAGCGGCCCGCCACCTGGCCAAGTTGATCGACCGTGGCGCCGCGCGTCGCTGAACCGCAGC
>JAFAZI010000121.1 GCA_019239875.1 Frankiaceae bacterium | reverse complement strand
TGTCGTTCTTCCGCACCAACCCCGTCAACCTCGCGCTCTACATCGACGCGCTCACCTTCTTGATCTCTGCGCTGACGATCGTCAACCTGTCGCAGATCAGTAGCGCACGGCCGAGCGAGGATTCGACCGAGCACGCGGAGCAGGTCGGGCTGGTCCGATCGATCGCAGAGGGCGTGAGGTTCCTCGCTCGGCAGCGGTGGCTGAAAGGACTGGTGCTCGGCATCGCCGGGGCGACCGGTGCCGGTGCCGCGGTGATCGGTCTGTCGCAGCGGTTCGCCGATGTCTTGCAGGGTGGCAACGCGGCCTACGGCACGCTGTTCGGCACCGTCTTCGTCGGTCTGGCGTCGGGCATGTTCCTCGGCCCGCGGCTGATGGGGTCGTTCTCGCGACGCCGCGCGGTCGGCCTCGGCATCGTGGCTTGCGGTGTCACCCTCTCGATCGAGGCCATCGTCCCGAACCTTGCCCTTGCGGTTCTCACCACGGGGATCATGGGGTTCTGGGCCGGCCTGGTCTGGGTGGTCTCCCTGACTCTCGTCGGCTCCGAGGTCACCGATGACATGCGCGGGCGAACCTTCGCCTTCATCTACAACCTGATGCGGCTAGTCCTGCTCATCATGGTGGCTGCGGCGCCGGCGATCGCCGGCGTCATCGGGCCGCACTTCATCACGATCTCCGGCGAGCAGATCCGTGCTGACGGTGTCACGGTCACGCTGTTCGGGGCGGGGATCCTCTCCGCCGTCCTCGGGCTGGTCTGCTATCGGTTGATGGACGACCGACCGGACGTCTCGCTCTGGGCTGACCTGGCGGCGGCGCTGCGCCGCGACCGGCCGCAGGTCGGCCGGGGAACCATCGCGGGACTGTTCATCGTGTTCGAGGGCGGCGAGGGCGCGGGGAAGTCGACGCAGGTCCGCCGGCTCGCCGAGGCGATCGAGGCGCTCGGTCACGAGGTCGTCGTGACCTTCGAGCCGGGCGCCACCGTGACCGGCAAACGGTTACGCGAGGTCCTGCTCGATCGCGACACCACGCTGTCGCCGATGGCGGAGGCGATGCTGTACGCCGCAGATCGCGCGCAGCACGTCGACTCGGTGATCCGTCCCGGCATCGAGCGCGGCGCGGTCGTGATCAGTGACCGGTACGTCGACTCGTCGATCGCGTACCAGGCGGGTGGCCGTGGCCTCCCGGAGGACGACGTTCGCAGGCTGTCACTGATCGCGACCGGCGGCCTTCGACCCGACCTCACGATCCTGCTCGACATCCCGCCGGAGGTCGGGCTCACCCGGCTCACCGGCCCGGCCGATCGGATCGAGACCGAGACGATCCAGTTTCACCACCGGGTCCGCCGTACGTTCCTGGCCCTTGCTGGTCACAACCGCCAGCGTTACCTCATCCTCGACGCGCAGTCGAGTCCTGAGCGGGTGCACGAGGTGCTGATGGCACGGGTGCTCCAGCTGTTGCTGACGACCGACCTGCCACGTGAGAACACCCGTCCGCCGCTCGCGCAAGCGTCGCGATGAGTGCCTTCGCGTCCTTGATCGGGCAGGAGCCCGTCATCGCCCAGCTGACGGCCGCAGCGGATGCCGCTGCGGCAGCGGTTCGTGGCGAACCGGGTGTCGGGATGTCACACGCCTGGCTGTTCACCGGCCCTCCCGGCTCCGGGCGATCGGTCGCCGCGCGAGCTTTCGCGGCTGCACTGCAGTGCGCCAACGGCGGCTGCGGGACGTGCCACGAATGCCACACCGCAATGTCGGGAGCGCACGCCGACGTCGAGATCGTGCAACCGACCGGACTGTCGTACAGCGTGGCCGAGACCAGGCAGCTTGTCGCTCGCGCGGCGCTCGCGCCGACCCGAGGCGCGTGGCAGGTCACGATCATCGAGGACGCGGACCGCTTCACGGAGCAGGCACTGAACGCCTTGCTCAAGGCGCTCGAAGAACCGCCACCCCGCGGGGTCTGGCTCCTCTGCGCGCCATCCACCGAGGATCTGCTGCCGACGATCCGGTCCCGGTGCCGGATGGTCACGCTCCGGATCCCGCCGTACGACGCTGTCGCCCGCTACCTGGAACGCGAGGGAATTCCCGCCGACACGGCCGCCTTCGCCGCCCGGGCCGCACAAGGACACATCGGGCGGGCCCGCCGGTTGGCGAATGACTCGCAGGCGGCGGCTCGCCGGCTCGATGTCCTGCGGGTTCCGTTCCAAGTCGGTCAGGTCGTCGACTGCTTCAAGGCGGCGGCGCGGCTGGTCGACGCGGCGAAGGCCGAGGCGGTCGCGGTCAGCAATGCGCTGGACGAGGAGGAGAAGGACGCCCTGCGCGAGGCGATGGGCGACACCGGGCAGCGCGGTGTCGCGAAGCCTCGCGGCATGGCGGGCGCGATGTCCGACCTCGAGCGGCGGCAGAAGTCGCGCGCGACCCGGACGCAGCGCGATGCCCTCGACCGTGCACTGGTCGACCTCGCTGCCTTCTATCGCGACGTGCTGATGGTGCAGCTCGGTGCGACGGTCGATCTGGTGAATCCGGACCTCGAGGCCGGCCTCGGCCAACTCGCGACCGCGTCGACCCCGGAGGCCACGTTGCGCAGGATCGAGTCGGTGCTCGCGGCCCGCGAGGCGATCGAGGCCAACGTCGCGCCGCTGATCGCCGTCGAGGCGATGGCGATCGGCCTGCACGCCGGCTGACCGCGCCTGGGGCGAACGATGTGACAGCGTGATCGCCATCGCGACAACGCTGTCACATTGTTTCGGTCGCGCCGTACGCTTCGGGCATGCCCATGATCATGGCGGTGAGCTTCACCCGCTACGGGCGGCTGTACTACCTCGATCCCGGTGACCATCGCCCGGCCATCGGGGACCGCGTTCTGTTCCCGACCGATGGCGGCGGTGAGGTCGCCGAGTGCGTGTGGTCGCCCCAGTACGTCGCCGACGAGATCGGCGGGCTGCCGGTCATGGCCGGCTTCGCGCAGCCGGATGACCTTGATCGCGATGAGCGCAACCGACGGCGCAGCGCGCAGGCGAAGGTGGCGGCGAAGCGGTTGATCCACGAACACCAGCTGCCGATGAAGGTCGTCGGCATCGACGTGCAGGATCGTGGCACGCCCCCGAAGATCGTCGTGTACTTCTCCGCGCCGCACCGTGTCGACTTCCGCGACCTCCTGCGCGACCTCGCCCGAACCATCGACTCGAAGATCGAGCTCCGTCAGCTCGGGGCGCGGGACGAGGCGCGGGTGCAAGGCGGCATCGGGCCGTGTGGCCGCGACCTGTGCTGCGCGACGTTCCTCAAGGACTTCGAGCCGGTCAGCGTCCGGATGGCCAAGGATCAGGACCTGCCGGTCAACCCGCTGAAGATCTCCGGCGCCTGCGGGCGCCTCATGTGCTGCCTGAAATACGAGCACCCGCTGTATCAGGAGTTCAAAGCGGATGCGCCGGCGATCGGTACGACGATCGGGACGCCGGACGGTGATGGTCGGGTCATCGCCCACGAGGTGCCGCAGCAGGCGGTCGTCGTACGGTTGTCGGCATCGGGTCAGACCTGCCGCTGCTCCCGGGCTGATGTCTGCGCACCGCGCCAGGCCTATGACGCCGTCAACGCCGACCCGCAAGGAGCTTCCTCATCCGACGTCTGATCCCCGCCGTCCTGCTGTCCGCTGGAGCTCTCGCTGCCGGGTGCAGCTCGTCAGGGTCCACTACAAGTTCGCCACCTACAGCGTCGGCCACCTCGACGCCGTCGCCGACCTCATCCGCCAGTGCCGCAGGTCTCGCGAAGTTCTACGGCCAGCAGCTGAACTGGTCGCCCTGCCACGACGTGTACCAGTGCTCGACGCTGTCCGTTCCGCTCGATTACGCGAAGCCGGATGCAAAGACCATCGGGATCGCCGTGATCCGGCAGGCGGCATCGGACAGCCACGCCGGGTCCTTGATCATCAACCCCGGCGGGCCGGGTGCGTCGGGTGTGGAGTTCGTCGCGACCAGCGCGTCGATCTTTTCTCAGCTGACCCAGCACTACGACCTGGTTTCGTTCGACCCGCGCGGGGTCGGTGCGTCGGCACCGATCCGCTGCGTCACCTCGCAACAGCTCGACACCTTCGTCAACACGAATCCGGTGCCATCGACTCCCGCCGAGCGCGCGCTGCTCGTCCGCCAGGCAAGGACGATGGCCGACGGGTGCGCCGCCAAGAACGGTGACTACCTCTCGCACGTCAGCACGATCGACGAGGCGCGCGACATGGACGTCCTGCGGGCGGCGCTGGGCGACAAGGCGCTGACGTACTACGGCGCGTCTTACGGCACCTATCTCGGTGCCAAGTACGCGCAGCTGTTCCCGACCCGCATCCGTGCGATGGTGCTCGACGGGGCCCTGAACCCGAACGAGTCGCTAAGTCAGGGCAACCTCATCCAGGCGAAGGGCTTCCAGGTCGACCTCGACGACTTCCTCGCCGCCTGCGTGCAAAGCGGCTCGTGTCCGCTCGGCTCGACCGAGGCCGACGCGCACGCCGGACTGGAAGCCTTGAAGGCGCAGATCACGGCGCATCCGGAGAAGACGGTCACCGGACGCGTCATGGGACCGGGCGAGTTCTTCGAAGGACTCGCCGCCGGTCTGTACTCGCCCGACTCCTGGAAGGACCTGTGGACCGTGCTCGGCGCGGTGAAGCAGGGCAATCCGGCCGGTCTGTTCCTGTTCGCTGATGCGCTGACCGAGCGACACAGCGACGGCAGCTACTCGAACCTCATCGAGTCGAACCTGGCGATCAACTGCGTTGACCGCCCAGCGCCGCACAAGGTGTCGACCTACGTGCGCCTGGCCGCGAAGTTCGCGCAGCAGGCGCCGGACTTCGGGGCAGCGATCGAGTACGGCTCGTTGCCCTGCGCGTTCTGGCATGTGCCGCCGGTCGAGAAGACCCACCCTGTGTCCGCGCCCGGGGCACCGCCGATCCTGGTGATCGGTACGACGCGGGACCCCGCGACGCCGTACGTGTGGGCACAGGCGCTCGCCCGACAGCTGAAATCGGCCGTCCTGCTCACCTACGACGGTGACGGGCACACGGCCTACATCCGTCATGACTCGTGTGTCGACGATGTCGTGAAGTCCTATGTCGAGGACCTCCAGACGCCCGCCGCCGGCACGAAGTGCGGTTGACTCGGCACGTCGAACCCCCGGTCTAGACTCTTGCCTTGCGCCGTTCGCGGCGCACGCCGCCTTAGCTCAGTCGGTAGAGCGATTCACTCGTAATGAATAGGTCGTCGGTTCGATTCCGACAGGCGGCTCCACGCCCTGGCCCTCCGCATAACCGTGGCTGCGCGGCTGCAGAGGGAGGGTGCACCGTCGTAGGTTGATCTTGTGAGCGATGCGCACTACAAGAAGCCCGACTGGTTCACGAAGCACGTCTTCAACAAGGTGGTCGCCGGCTTCACTCGACTCGGCTTGTCGGTCTGGGGCTCGCGGATCCTCGAGGTGAAGGGGCGCACGACGGGCGAGCCACGGCACACGCCGGTGAACCTGCTCACCGTCGGCGACGCGCAGTACCTCGTCGCCCCCCGGGGCGAGACCCAGTGGGTGCGCAACCTCAGGGTCGCGGGCGACGGCGTGCTGATCCTGGGTCGGCGGCGGCAGCCGTTCACAGCGGCGGAGCTACCGGTCACCAAGCGGGCGGCCATCCTGCGGCCCTATCTGAAGCGGTGGAAGGCGGAGGTCGGTGTCTTCTTCGACGGTGTGAGCGCGGAGTCGCCGGACAGTGAGCTCGAGCGCATCGCGCCCAACCATCCGGTGTTCCGAATTACCAGCGGGTAACCTTTGAGCACGTGAGGGGTTCGCCGCAGCTCGGCCGCCAGCAGCGCGAAGACGCCTGGAAGAGCCTGGACGACGGCCACTTCGACATCCTCGTCATCGGCGGCGGCGTCACCGGTTGCGGTGTGGCGCTCGACGCGGTGACCCGCGGCCTGTCGACGGCCCTGGTCGAAGGTCGCGACATCGCGAGCGGAACCTCATCACGGTCGAGCAAGCTCTTCCACGGCGGGCTGCGCTACCTCGAGCAGATGGACTTCAACCTGGTTCGCGAAGCGCTCGCGGAGCGGGAGCTCAGCCTGACCAGGCTCGCCCCGCACCTGGTCAAGCCGGTCTCGTTCCTCTACCCGTTGACCAAGCACGGCTGGGAACGGCCGTACGTCGCTGCTGGCCTGATGTTGTACGACCAGCTCGGCGGGGCGCGCTCGTTGCCTCGGCACCGTCATCTCACCCGCCGTGGCGCGCGGGCGATCGCGCCGGCGTTGAAGCACGACGCGCTGGTCGGCGGCATCCGCTACTACGACGCTCAGTGTGACGATGCGCGCCACACCCTGACCCTGGCCCGCACGGCGGCGGCGTACGGCGCGACCGTGCGGTCGTCGACCGAGGTAGTGGGCTTCGTGCGGGAGGGCGGACGGATCGTCGGGGCGAACCTCCGCGACACGGAGACGGGTGCGACGTGCACGGTGCGCACCGGCGTCGTCGTCAACGCCACGGGCGTCTGGACCGACGAGGTGCAGCGGCTGGCTGACTCGCGCGGCGAGTTCAAGGTGCGCGCCTCCAAGGGCATTCACATCGTGGTGCCGCGGGACCGGATCTCCAGCGAGACGGGCCTGATCCTGCGGACCGAGTCATCGGTGCTGTTCGTCATCCCCTGGGGTGACTACTGGATCATCGGCACGACCGACGACGACTGGGTCTACGACAAGGCCCATCCGGCGGCGAGCCGCGTCGACATCGACTACCTGCTGCGGCACGTCAACGCTGTTCTCGCCGTGCCGCTGACCCGTGAGGACATCTCGGGCGTGTACGCCGGGCTCCGACCGTTGCTGTCAGGTGAGCACGAGGAGACCTCTCAGCTGTCCCGCGAGCACGCGATCAGTCGATCGCCTCGCGGCATGGTGTCGGTCGCCGGCGGCAAGTACACGACGTACCGGGTGATGGCGAAGGATGCGGTCGACGCGGCCGTCGAGGACCTGGGCCGCCACGCGCCGCCTTGCTGCACCGAGCACATCCCGCTGCTCGGTGCAGACGGCTACCACGCGCTTGCCAACCAGGTGGAGTCGTTGTCCGACGACCTCGGCCTGCCGCGCTGGCGGGTCGACCACTTGCTGAATCGCTACGGCGCACTCCTCGACGACGTTCTCGCCCCTGCAGCCGACGACCGTTCGCTGCTGGAGCCCGTGCCAGGCGCCGGGCTCTACCTGATGGCGGAGGTGAGGTACGCCGCGACGCACGAGGGCGCGCTGCACCTCGACGACGTGCTGACCCGGCGGACCCGGATCTCGATCGAGACCACGCATCGGGGGGCGGACTCGGCACGGCCGGTCGCCGCGTTGCTCGCCGGTGTTCTCGGCTGGGACGACGCGACGCGAGATCGCGAGGTGCTCTCCTACATCGCGCGGGTCGACGCGGAACGACTGAGTCAGGAACAGACGGACGATGTCAACGCCGACGCTCGTCGGCTGCTCGCACCGGACACTCGGCTGACCGTGGTGGACAGCCGCAGCGCCTGAGCTGGCGGCCGCTAGTGGGCGACCGTGAACCTGGTCGACTGCTTGAAATGCCCGTCCTTCAACGTCGCCTTGTAGGTCGCACCGCGATGCAGCGTCGGTTTCACCAACATCACGACCCACGGTCCTTCCGCGAGGATCGAGCGCACCAGCTGCTTCTCGACCGGGTCCTTGGAATGGAAGGTCGATGGTGAGAACGAGCAAGTCGGTCCGACGCGGCGCCCGTTCTGCTTGATTGTCGTCCGAAAGTGCTTGAGCCTGCGATCCCCCGGCGGTGGTTGCGCGACGCGGAACAGGACGGGCGCCGACCAGCTGTCCCAGTGCCCGCGACAGGTCTTCCTGGGGTCGGGGGTCTCGCCGCGATTGACGAGCAGGCTGGTCGGCACCTTCATGCGCCGCGACGGAAAGGTGAAGTTCCTGTCTCTCGCCGGCAGCACGTTTCCATCCGACGTTGCAACGTCGAAGACATGTCGCGACGGAAGGCACCATAGGGCAGCCGCGGCACCGGAGGAGCCGAAGCCGCCGATGCTGGTGTCCTGGTTCAGCAGACACGTCGCATGAAACGGTGCACCCATCCAGAGATCGACGGCGCCCACCGGGCTTGCCACGCCGAGCTCGAGGACGCTGTTGCGGCCCGCCCGATCTCCCTTCCTGGTGTAGCCGTGGTAGCCCTGACCTTTGATCTCGCAGTGACAGATGACGTTGTTGCGGTTCATCCACTTGGCGTGGATCCGATCGAGCTTGTCGAACTTCTTGCTCTCGAACATCGGCTGCACGCCGGCGCTGTGCCGGTAGTGGTTGATGCGCTTCAACCACGACGGGGCATGTCGCTTCTTGACCTTGAGTGACACGGTCGCGCTGCGCGCCGCGTCTTGGTACGTCGCGCCATGATCGATCACTCGAATCCGGTAACGGCCTGGCCTGCTTGCGGCAACGATGGCGGGCTGCGTGAAGCCAAAGGGGTCGAAGCCGTCGAACAGGCCACCGGCGGCGCCACGGCTGGCGGTGTGCCACTTGCCGTGCCCCCGCCGCACCTGCGTCAACGGGACAGGTGCGCCAGCGGCGGCATTGACCGCGGTCTTCTTGGCGCCGAGCGCGAGTCGTGTGCTCAGCAAGGCGCCGGTCTTGGCCGTCGTGGCTCCCGCCCACCGGTAGACGTTGTGCGTGTGGACGGCGAAGGGAACGGCGTTGTTCAGGTCGGGGCTGAAGGCGTTGGAGTCCGGGGGGTACACGACGTACGCAGTGTCGAGCTGGATGTACTGGTTGGAGAAGGCGAAGGCACCGTTCGGCTTGGTCTTCGTCGGGTAGGCAGAGCTCTCGCACTCCGACGGCGCGCAGGCCTTGCCTGGTGATTTCGCACCCAGATACACCGACTGCCCGGCGACCGGCTGGCCACCCGAGTCGACCAGTACTCCGGTGATGGCGAACGTGTGGTTCGGGACGACGACCTGGGGATGCGTCAGGTTGGTGATCTTGTAGCCCAGGCTCGCCGCCGGACTGCTGGTGGGGACCGCGACGAGACTGCCGACTGCCACCGATGCGATGACCGCCAGCCGGATGATCCGATGCATGCCGGGATACTGGCACGCTGCCCGGCCTGCGCTCAGCCGTTCCCGCGGCCTCGGATCGCTTTGATTCCGCGATACACGCCGTAACCGATCCCGGTGGACGCGGCCGCGCCCACGGTGAGGAATGCGACCGACAGGCCCGGGCGGGCGCCACTGATTGCGCCGCGCGCGGGTACGGCGGCACGGGCGCGAACGCCACGACCGTCCGCTCGCGCGAGCAAGTCGTCGAGCAGTCCGGGAGGTGGCGTCGGTGGCGAGTCCTTAATCGACGCGAGAGCAGAGGACAGCTGCTCCTGGCGCAGTTGCTCACCGGCGCAGTCCGCACAGCGTTTGAGGTGTGCGCGGACGACGTGCAGCGGCCAACCGCTCAGGTCACCTGCCGTGAGCGCCGGCAGCTGCGAGCGTGTCTCGCGGCAGAACCGGGACAGCGACGTGGAATCGTTCGACGGCGCTTCCTCGGCCGGCGGACGCGGCCGGCGCCGCAGCAGTCTCATGACGCCTCCAACGGCCGACTCGCCGAGTCAGCGATGAGTGAGCGAAGCTTGGCGTGCGCTCGGTGCAGGCGCACCTTGACGACGCTCTCAGTGACGCCGAGCAAGTCAGCGACCTCCTTCGTCGACAGCCCTTCAATGTCCCGCAACACCACCACGGTGCGGGTCTCTTCCGGCAAGGTCGCGAGTGCGGCTTCCGATCTCGCCGCCAGGTCATGGGTGATGGCGATCTCGTCAGGGGCCGGTTCCGTCGCGATGAGCTTCATCTCGTCGTCGGGCAGCCCGAACGGCGTACTTCCCGCGACCACTCCTGTCTCGCGCTGGCGGGATCGTTTGCGCAGCATGGTCAGGCAGACGTTGACCGTGACGCGGTGCAACCAGGTGCCGAACGCCGACTCGCCGCGGAAACCGATCACGGATCGCATCACGCGCACGAACACCTCCTGTGTCGCGTCGGCTGCCTCGTCGGGATCGGCGAGCATGCGCCGTGACAGTGCGTAGACGTCGGCGTACGTCGCGCGGATCAACGCGTCGAGCGCATTCGGCTCGCCGCGTTGACACGCCCGCACGAGAGCGGGGTCGACGTCCAACTCAGTGTCCCGTCAGCACTGGTTCAGACCTCCAACATCACGGTTCGGTTACACGAAAAATCCGCCTGTAACCAAGGCTGCTCCTCGAAGTCGAACTATGTGAAGCGGCGCGCCGTGCGTCGCGGACAAGGAGTAGTTCGATGTATGCATTCGTCGTGTTCGTGGGTCTCGCGCTCGCGCTCGCCGTCGTTGGTGAGGTGCTCGACGAGGTGCTCCCCGTCAAGGCCCCCAAGGCGCTGACGACCACCTTGGCTGTCGGTATCGCGATCCTCGTGTCGTGGGCGCTCGACTATTCGGTGTTCCGCGCATTCGGCCAGGGCCTGCGTGCCGAGTGGATGAACCCAGTAGCCACGGGCGTGGTGCTCGTCGGCATGGGTGAGGCGATCCGCGCTCTGGTCGGCAACCTCGGCCTGAGCTTCTCGATCGGCAGCAAGACCGAGAAGCACGCGTAGCTTCTCCAGCGCCACCCAGCGACCCCGCCCGCCGTACGGATTTCCCCGGTACGGCGGGCGGTCGCATGTCCGGCCGCAACGCGGTGTGAAGACGTAGCCGTAGCGGACTACGGCGCATCCTTCACGAACTGGCTGGTCCCTTCGCGGTGTCGAGGCGTTCGTAGGACGCGACGATCTCGGCTTCCGCCTCAGTGCGGCCGACCCAGTGCGCGCCCTCGACGCTCTTGCCGGGTTCGAGGTCCTTGTACACCTCGAAGAAGTGCTGGATCTCTAGCCGGTCGAACTCCGGCATGTGATGGATGTCGCGCAGATGCTCCTGTCGCGGGTCGTTGGCGGGGACGCACAGCACCTTGTCGTCGCCGCCCTTCTCGTCGGTCATGCGGAACATGCCGATCGCGCGGCACAGGATGAGGCAGCCGGGGAAGGTCGGTTCGGGGAGCAAGACCATCGCGTCGAGCGGATCACCGTCGAGGCCGAGGGTGTTCTCGATGTAGCCGTAGTCGGCCGGGTACTGGGTCGAGGTGAACAGCGTCCGATCGAGCCGAATCCGGCCGGTGACCTTGTCCATCTCGTACTTGTTGCGATGGCCTTTGGGAATCTCGATGAGGACGTCGAACTCCACCCACGCCTCCTCGAAAATGCTCGGGCTGCCAGTCAACCCGGTCCATTAGTCTGCCGCTAGGTGCGTACCTTTCGTGCAGCGACCCTCGCGGTCGCCATCGTTGTCGTCGCCGGCGCGGCGGGTGGGTACGCCGTGCACCGGCACGACGATCAGTCGACGCGCAAGGCCGCGGTGAAACGGCCGACCCCGCTTCCCTCAGCGCCTGCCCCGCGTGACCCGGTGCTTCCGCAGCTCGATACGGCCGCGACCCGTCCCCTCGCGGCAGGAGTCAGTGCGGCGCTGCGCAAGTCTGCCGCCGCACTGGAGCGAGGTGCCCATCTCGTGGGCGAGGTCATCGATGCGCGCAGTGGTGACCGGCTGTGGTCGCAGGATCCGCACCAGCCCGAGCCGCCCGCGTCGACGACGAAGCTGTTGACTGCCGCCGCGGCACTGTCCACGCTCGGGCCCGACTACCGCCTGACCACCACCACGCGGCGGTTGGGCCGCACGGTCTACCTGATCGGCGGCGGCGACCCGACCATCGTCCGCGCACCGTCGTCGTACGGCGCGACCGCATATCCGACGCCCGCGACCATGGCCGACCTCGCACGGCAGACGGCGGACTCGCTCGGTCGCACCAAGGCCGTCCGGCTGCGGCTGGACTCGACCGCCTGGACAGGTCCAACCGCAGCCCCGGGGTGGAAGCCGCTCTACGTGACCGAAGGCGACATCACGCCGCCGTCGGCGCTCGAGGTGGACGAAGGTCGGGTGAACCCCCGTGACCCATTCGCGTCACGAACCCTCCACCCGATCGCCCAGGCGGGGAGTGTCTTCGCAGGCCTGCTTCGTCGCAACGGCATCCGGGTGATCGGCAAGGTGTCCGAGGGCCGCACCCCCGCGACTGCCACAGCGGCTGGGTCGGTCGCGTCGGCGCCGATGGCGGGGCTGGTACACCGCATGCTGACCGCGAGTGACGACGACCTCGCCGAGGCGATTGGCCGCGCGGTGGCGGCTCATGCGCACCGTCCCGCCAGCTTCGCGGGTGCCGCCCGCGCGGTGGTCGACGCTGTCCACGGCCTTCGCGCCCCTGTCGCCGGCGTCACGCTGCGGGACACGAGCGGGCTGTCCCACGACAACCGAATCCCGCCGCGAACACTGGTCGAGGTGCTGCGCGCGGCGACGGCCATCGGTCACCCGGAGCTGCGCTCGATGGTGACCGGGTTGCCGGTGGCCGGTCTGACGGGCACGCTCGCCACCCGGTTCGTCGACAAGGCCAGTCGCAATGCCGCCGGCGTGCTCCGGGCCAAGACCGGAACGCTCACCGGCGTCAACGCACTCGCCGGCCTGGTCGTCGATCGCAATGGCCGATTGCTGGTGTTCGCGTTCCTCGCATCTGCCGCCACGCCGGGCGTGACGGTCCCAGCACTGGACCGGCTGGCGTCCCGGCTCGAGCAGTGCGGCTGCGACCGGGCGTAAATTCGACCGATGCAGCTCGTGGACTGGAGCCTCGCGGCCGCGACCGGGACCCGACTCGTGCCGCCAGGCCCGAAGATCGCGCTGGCAGAAGCGGTCGCGACGGTTGAGGATCTCCGTCGTACGGCGGATGTCGCTGATGAACATGTCGCGCGAATCACCGGCTTGGATGTTGCGACCGGCTCGGCGCGCACCGTGGTGGTGGACCGACCGGACTGGATCCGGGCCAACGTCGAGAGCTTCCAGCTGCTGGCCGACCCGATCATCGAGAGCCTGCTCGAGAAGCGGTCGGTGAATGCGCCCAGTGCGTTGGCTGCGACGATTGGATCGCGGGCGGCCGGCGTGGAGGTCGGCGTCCTGCTGAGCTATCTGGGCACCCGCGTCCTCGGCCAGTTCGAGCTGCTCGGTCCGCCGAAGTCCGCTGCTGACGACGCCGCACCCGGCCGGCTGACCCTCGTCGCGCCGAACATCGTCGCTGCGGAGCGGGCGTTGGGTGTCGACCCACAGGACTTTCGGTTGTGGGTCTGCCTGCACGAAGTGACGCACCGCACGCAGTTCGCCGCGGCGCCGTGGTTGCACGGCCACGTCCAGGACCTGCTGCGCGAGTTCCTGCTCGCCTCCGATCTCGACGCCATGGCGTTGCTCGGCCGTTTCAAGCAGGCCGTCAGCGGACTGACGAGCTCCGCGGCCGGCCGCAGCGACCTGAGCCTGGTCGAGATGATCCAGACCCCAGAGCAACGCAAGATCCTCGACCGCCTGACCGGCCTGATGAGCCTGTTGGAGGGTCACGCCGACGTCGTGATGGATCTCGCAGGCGCCGGCGTCATCCCATCGGTCGGGACGATCCGCGAGCGTTTCAACCAACGCCGCCAGGACGCGCGGTCGTTCCAGCGGTTCATGCGGCGGCTGCTCGGCGTCGAGATGAAGATGAAGCAGTACGCAGAGGGCGCGGAGTTCGTCCGGGCGGTGCTCGCTGACGTCGGCATGGCGGGGCTGAACCTCGTCTGGGAGTCACCCGATCGGTTGCCGACCGGTGCGGAGATCCGGGCGCCGCAACAGTGGCTCGCCCGGGTCGGCGCCCCGCCCGCAGCCTGATGCAGATGGACCCTGCGGTCGCGGCGGCCCGGGTCGCCGTCCGCAAGGAGCTGACCGACCTGCGGCCCGGCGATCTGGTTCTCGCGGCCGTCAGTGGCGGCGCCGACTCGATCGCGCTGGCGGCTGCGCTGGCAGTGGAGGGGCCGCGGCTCGGGCTCCGGGTCGGAGCGGTCAGTGTTGACCACGGCCTTCAGACCGGATCGGCGGATCGCGCTGAGACGGTCGCGAGCCGGTGCCGGGACCTCGGTCTCGATCCCGTGCTGGTCGAGCGCGTGGTCGTCGAGGCGGCCGGTGGTCCAGAGGCGGCCGCCAGGGACGCGCGGTACGGCGCACTCGACAAGCTCGGCGAGCGCCGCCATGCGGCGGCGATCCTCCTCGGGCACACGCTCGACGACCAGGCTGAGACAGTGCTGCTCGGTCTGGCACGCGGGTCGGGTCCGCGGTCGCTCGCCGGAATGCCGAGACGTCGGGCGCACTACCGCCGGCCGTTCTTGGGCCTGCGGCGGGAGCAGACGGTTGCGGCCTGCGTCGCGTTGGGGCTGCCGGTATGGCAGGACCCGCACAACGACGATCCGGCCTTCACCCGGGTACGCGCCCGCGCCGAGGCGTTGCCTGCCCTGGAGGCGGCGATCGGCCCCGGCGTCGCCGAGGCGCTCGCGAGAACCGCGGCCATCGTGCGCGCGGACGCCGACGCCCTCGACGACTGGGCCGAAGCGATCGCCGACAGCCAGGACATCGACGTGCTGGCGGCGTTGCCCGAGGCGGTTCGCACGCGCGTGCTACGACGGCTCGCGATCGCCGCGGGATCGCCCGCCGGTGCCCTCACCGCCGAGCATGTGTGGGCGATGGACCGGCTCGTCACGGATTGGCACGGCCAGAAAGGCGTGAGCCTGCCCGGGGGGTTGGTGGCCGAGCGGTCATGTGACAGGCTTTCGTTCCGATGACAGCGCCACTGCTCCCCATGGAGTCCGAGGCTGAGCAACCGGCCGATCTCCACCGCGACGTCGAGGCGGTGCTGGTCTCCCAGCAGCAGATCGCCGAGAAGGTGGCGGAGCTCGCCGCGAAGATCGACGCGGACTACGCGGGACGCGAGATCGTGCTCGTCGGCGTCCTCAAAGGCGCCGTCATGGTGATGGCAGACCTTGCCCGCGCGCTCACGATTCCCGTCTCGATGGAGTTCATGGCGGTGTCGTCGTACGGCTCAGCCACCTCTTCCTCGGGCGTGGTCCGGATCCTCAAGGACCTCGACCGCGACATCGCGGACTGCCACGTCCTGGTCGTCGAGGACATCATCGACTCCGGCCTGACCCTGTCGTGGCTGTTGCGCAACCTTCGCGCGCGGCACCCCGCGTCCGTCGAGGTCGTCGCCATGTTGCGCAAGCCCGAGGCGGCGCAGGTGCAGGTGCCCGTCGCCTACATGGGTTTCGACATCCCGAGCGTGTTCGTGGTCGGTTACGGCCTCGACTATGCCCAGCGATACCGGGGGCTGCCGTACGTCGGGACCCTCCGTCCCGAGGTCTACTCCACCTGACCCGGCCACAGAGAGTGCCCTGGGTTTGGCCCGCTAGTGCTGGGGCCGCAGGAATCAGGCGACCGGTGTACCGTCAATAGGTACGGAGGCGGGGTTTTCGACCACTCCGCCAGCACTCCCGTCAGCCGTTCCGAGCAGGAGCCATGAACCCACGACGTGTCTTCCGCGGGCCCATTCTGTGGGTCATCGTGGCGATTTTGGTCGTGTTCGGCCTGCTCGAGGTCGCGACTGCCGGCGGCAGCTACAAGAGCGTGCCGCTGACGACGGTCCAGACCGCGATTCAGAACAACCAGGTCTGCTCGGTCAATCTGCGCGACAACTCCCAGGAGATCCAGGTCACGCTCTGTGACAACCGCGAGATCTCCGGCTCGAACAAGCTCCAGTCGGCCTACACGCTGCACGACGACACCGTGCTGCTCGAGAAGATCGGTGCCGCGCACACGGCGACCGGCGGGACGATCGAGACGAACGTCCAGCGGGACCACGCGAACCCGATCGTCTCGCTGCTGATCCAGCTGCTCCCGTTCGTCCTGCTCGTCGTAGTGATGCTCTTCTTCCTGAACCAGATGCAGGGCGGCGGCGGCCGCGTCATGCAGTTCGGCAAGGCCAAGGCGAAGCTCGTCAGCAAGGACACCCCGAAGACCACGTTCGCGGATGTGGCCGGTGTCGACGAGGCGATCGAGGAGCTCCAAGAGATCAAGGAGTTCCTCGAGAATCCCGCGAAGTTCCAAGCCATCGGCGCCAAGATCCCGAAGGGCGTCCTGCTCTACGGTCCGCCCGGTACGGGTAAGACGCTCCTCGCTCGAGCGGTCGCCGGTGAGGCGGGCGTGCCGTTCTACTCGATCTCCGGCTCGGACTTCGTCGAGATGTTCGTCGGTGTGGGTGCGTCCCGCGTGCGTGATCTGTTCGAGCAGGCGAAGACCAACGCGCCGGCGATCATCTTCGTCGACGAGATCGACGCGGTCGGTCGGCACCGCGGCGCCGGCTTGGGCGGCGGGCACGACGAGCGCGAGCAGACGCTCAACCAGATGCTCGTCGAGATGGACGGCTTCGACGTCAACCGCGGCGTGATCCTGATCGCGGCGACGAACCGTCCCGACATCCTCGACCCCGCACTGCTGCGGCCGGGGCGCTTCGACCGCCAGATCGTCGTCGACCGCCCAGACCTGGAAGGCCGCAAGGCGATCCTCAAGGTGCACGCGAAGGGCAAGCCGTTCGCTCCCGACGTCGACCTCGACACGGTCGCGCGTCGCACGCCTGGCTTCACCGGTGCCGATCTCGCCAACGTCATCAACGAGGGCGCGTTGTTGACGGCCCGTGACAACAGCAAGCAGATCACCAACCTCGTGCTCGAGGAGGCGATCGACCGCGTGGTCGCCGGCCCGATGCGCAAGACCCGCGTGATGACCGACAAGGAGAAGAAGGTCACCGCCTACCACGAAGGCGGGCATGCCCTCGTCGCGTGGGCGCTGCCCGACACCGCGCCAGTCCACAAGATCAGCATCGTGGCGCGGGGACGCTCGCTCGGCCACACCCTCGTTCTCCCGGAGGAGGACAAGTACAACCAGACCCGCTCCGAGATGATCGACATGCTCGCCTACGCCCTCGGCGGCCGAGCGGCTGAGGAGCTGGTCTTCCACGAGCCCACGACCGGCGCCTCCAACGACATCGAGAAGGCAACCGCGACTGCGCGCGCCATGGTGATGACCTACGGCATGTCGGAGAAGCTCGGCCCGCTGAAGTTCGGCCGTGGGGAGGGCGACGTCTTCCTCGGCCGTGACCTCGGCCACGAGCGTGACTTCTCCGAGGAGGTCGCCTCGCAGATCGACAACGAGGTCCGCGCGCTGATCGAGCAGGCGCATGACGAGGCATGGGAGATCCTCGTCACCTACCGCGATGTTCTCGACGACATGGTCCTCAAGCTGCTCGACAAGGAGACGCTGACCAAGGCGGACCTCACCGAGATCTTCGCGTCCGTCGACAAGCGGCCCTCCCGCAAGATCGACTCGAGGCGCAAGGTCCCGAACGGGCGCCCGCCGGTGCTCACGGCGGCGGAGATCGCACAGCTTGACCCGAAGGACGTCGCGGCGCTCGGCAACGGCAATGGCAGCTCGGCGAAGTCCCGGACGAACGGATCGCGGACCTCGGCGTCGTCGCGATCGCGGGCGAATCGCACGGCTAAGCCGGCGACGGACCAGCCGCCTCGCAAGCGCACCAGCCGCGGGCGCCAGGCGCCTGGGACAACAGGCTGACGACACCGCCTTTGCTCCGGGGGTTCCCGGACATCGGTCGATGCCGGGTCATGGGCGTCGTCAACGTGACGCCGGACTCGTTCAGCGACGGTGGCCGCCATTTCGAGGCGGGCAGTGCCATCGACCGCGGGCTGGCCTTGCACGCGGACGGCGCCGACATCGTCGATGTCGGCGGGGAGTCGACCCGCCCGGGCGCCGCCCGCATCGATGTCGAAGAGGAGCTTCGCCGCGTCGTACCCGTCATCCGTGAGCTCTCGGCGGCCGGCGTCACCGTCAGCATCGACACCATGCGCAGTGCAACCGCTGCGGGCGCCCTGGACGCCGGCGCCGCGATCGTCAACGACGTGAGTGGCGGGCTCGCCGACCCCAAGCTGCTGGACGTGGTGGCCGACGCGGGGGTGCCGTACGTCGCGATGCACTGGCGAGGCCCGAGCGCGGACATGCAGTCTCGGGCGTCGTACGGCGACGTGGTTGCTGAGGTCTGTGACGAGCTCGCAAGGCGGCTGACCGCCATCGACGCGGCAGGTATCAAGCGCGACCTCGTCGTCCTGGACCCCGGCTTGGGGTTCGCGAAGACCGCGACCCACAACTGGGAGCTGCTCGCACACCTCGATCGCCTGGCCACCTTAGGCCGGCCGATTCTGGTCGGCGCGAGCCGGAAGTCGTTCTTGGGTTCGCTGCTCGCTGACGGGGACCAGCCGCGCGACAGCGACCATCGCGAGGACGCCACGGTCGCCATCACCGCGCTGGCCGCGAACGCAGGGGCTTGGGCGGTGCGGGTTCACGAGGCGCGTCCCAGTGCGGACGCGGTTCGGGTCGTCGCCGCCATCGGTGCGGCGCGGTGATTGGGTGTCATCGGGCGCTAGGCAAGAATCCTCGCGTCGTCAATGATCACGGTGAACAACGGGAGCGACCTTGACCGACACGATCAGCTTGCACGGACTGCGGGTTCGTGGGTTCCACGGTGTCCTGCCTGAAGAACGATCGATGGGCCAGCTCTTCGTGGCGGACGTCAGTTTGGAGGTCGACACGGCCGCCGCAGCCGCATCGGACGACCTCGACCTCACGGTCGACTACTCGACGCTCGCCCATCAGCTGGCTGAGATCATCGCGGGTGAGCCGGTAGCTCTCATCGAGACGCTGGCGCAGAAACTGGCCGATGTGTGTCTCGGCTACCCGATCGTCGACGCGGTCGAGGTGACACTGCACAAGCCGGACGCCCCGGTCGGGCTGCCGGTCAGCGACGTCCTCGTGAGGATCCGCCGCGAGGCGCATCGGTGACAGCTGTGCTGTCGCTCGGTACGAATCTCGTTGACCGCGTGGCCCGGCTGCGCTGCGGTCTCGAGGTGATCGCACAGCACGTTGCGATTCAGGCGATCTCCCCGATCTATGAGACGGCAGCGGTCGGGTTGCAAGACCAGCCCGCATTCCTCAACCTCGTGACGATCGTCGAGTCCGACGATCCGGAAAGGGTCTTCCGCGCCGCTCAGACCGCAGAGGAGTCGCAGGGCCGGTTGCGGTCCCAACGCTGGGGTCCCCGAACGCTCGACGTCGACGTCATCACGGTCGGCGGCCTCACCAGCGAGGACCCGCGTCTGACCCTCCCGCACCCGCGGGCCCATGAGCGCGCCTTCGTGCTCGTGCCATGGCTGGCGATCGACCCGACCGCTGAGCTCCCGCGCCGTGGTCCGGTTCGGGCGATCGTCGGGGGCTTGGCGGACCAGGACATCACCCGGTACGCCGACCCGTTGCCCGTGCCCTGATGAAACCGACCCGGTGGCCCGTCCTCGTGCTGCTTGCGCTGCTTGCGGGTGCCGGCTCCTACACGCTCACGCGAACGTCGTACGACAGCATCCCCGGTCCAGGCGTCACCGGGTTGTTCTGGATCGGCATCCTCGTGATCGCCGAGTTCTACCTCGCTGTGATGACGCGGGCTCGCCTCGCCGGACGGTCGGGTACGAAGCCGATCAACCCTCTCGTCGTCGTACGGTTCGTCGCCCTCGCGAAGGCGTCGTCCGTCGTCGGAGCGATCTTCGCCGGTGGGTACGGCGGCTTTCTCGCGTGGGTCGCCCACCTCGATTCCCCGTCCGGCAACCACGACACGAAGGTCACGGCGATCGGTGTCGCCTTGTCAGTCGCCTGGATCGCGACCGCGTTGTTCCTCGAGTACGTGTGCCGCGTCCCGAAAGGCGGCGACGATGATCCGCATGCCGACACGATGGGGGATTGAGCACGCTAGAGAGCCTGTTGCTCAAAACCCTGATGGTCTTGTTGCGTGGTGTCGCGGTGGTGTGCTGCCGGCAGTCAGGCTGGTTGCACTCGGTGGAGTCGGCGCAGGTTGAGGGCTGCGGCTGACAGGTGCGCTTCGGCGTTGTTCGCGTTGAGGCCGCG
>JAFAZI010000112.1 GCA_019239875.1 Frankiaceae bacterium | reverse complement strand
CCGGCGTTCGCTCATTCCTCCGACAGTGTGGCGCTCAACTCATCGAGTTGGCGCTACCACGCCTCGCGTTCCTCGGTCGTGTCGCGCAACGACGCGCATGGCGCGTCAAGCCAGTCCCAAGAGTTCCTGTACGTGATCGACATTCGGGAGCTCTTCAACGGGGACGACGAAGTCACCCAGCCCCGTGAGTCGCAGGACCTTCTCGACGTGGGATCTCGGGTGGACGAGGAGGATCTTGCGTCCGGAGGACCGTAGCGATCGGACTGCGGTCCGGATCGGCTTGGCTCCTGCCACGTCCATGAAGTCGACCCGCGCAAGGTCGACCACGATCAACGGCCAGGCGCCGGAGACAGCGATCTCGAGGTGAGGACGCACTTGTTCGGCGGTAGCGAGATCCCACTCACCGCTGCCGCTCAAGACCAACACCCGCTCGCGGGCATGAACCTCGATCACTGATCCCATTGTGGCTCGCTCGGCTGGCTCGTCTCAACGGAGGTCCGGCAACTTGTCAGGCGCAGGCAGGGCGATGACCCCGTCACCGCAGGACAGGTCGTACCGGGTGTGATCCACTCGCTGTCGGCCTCCGAATAGTCGACGGACCATCTAGAACACGGAGGTAGGGCAGTGCTGTCCGGCGAGGGTGTGAACCAACCACCTGTTGAGGAACAAGCAGAGATCCCAGCGGCGACGACCTCGCAGTGGGCCGAGCTGTGCGAGCGATTGATCCGGGAGTTCCCCGACGTACCGGCCAGTGCTGTGTACCTCGCCGTCGGTGATGCTCGCGCGGCCACTCACCTGTTCGGTCAGCCTGCACCTCAGCAGCTGGGGCAAGCCGAAACGATGGCCAGGAACAACCTCACGATCATGCAAAGCGGTGAAACCCTCGCCCGCCTGCATCCTGAGAGCCACCGACGGCGAACGGTCGGCGACGATCCCCTCGCGTCCTGAACCGGCCCAGGTGATCCGCGCAGGTTGCCCGTAACGTGCCGGCGCCCTGCGTCGATTGCCGGATTCTGTCGGTCACCGGCGTTACCGTCAGGGGCATGACCAAAGAGCTCTCACGGTGTCCCGTGTGCTGCGAGCACGGCGTCTCCAACGAGGCGTGGTGCGAGTGGTGCGATGAAGCGCTCGAGTTCGGTACCAGCGAGTTCATCGTGACTGCGGTGGACCTCGCACTGCCGTGCGTGCATCTCGAGACGACGGCGAAGGCGTCCTGACGCCGCTGCCCGGACAAATGTGGGTAATGCCCGCTCCAACATAGGTAGCGACTACCGCTGCGACGACGCCGCGCTGAGCCATAACTTCACCGTCACCACAACGACGGAGGAGTCATCATGAACCGCATCTCTCGCCTGATCACCCTGACGGCTGTCGCGTTCGCCTCGCTCACCGCTACGGCGAGCAGCGCGTTCGCATCCGTGCCACCGGCGCCAGCCGGCGAGCGGGCCGCCTCGCTGTCACCCAGCGTCGTGTCCCACGCCTCGTCCGGGCTCGCGGTGTGGGTCGTCGCCCTGATCGCGGCCGGGTCGGTCCTCGTGGGGATCGCGCTCGCGACCTCGGTCCGGTCGATCCGCCACCGCGGGACCCACGGGCTTGCCACGGCCTGATCACACACTCGCGGCTGCCGGCTCGGGCAATGAGGCACCCGAGCCGGCAGTCGCGCGTCCGCTGCAAATCCTCCATCTGTGACGCCGTAGTGGCAGGATGAACGGCGGTACAGCCTGCGTGGTCAACGTCGATCGCGCAGGGGCGGAGGTGTGAAGGAAATGTCCGCGCGTCTGTCGGCGTGGGAGTCCGCACGCACGCAGCTCGCCGAAGCGGTGAAACAACTCGGCCTCGACGACGGCATGCACCAGCTCCTCGCCACCCCCCGGCGCGAGATGACCGTGTCGATCCCGTTGCGACGTGACGACGGTTCGACCGAGGTGCTCCGCGGTTACCGCGTGCAGCACAATCTCTCCCGCGGTCCGGCCAAGGGCGGCATCCGCTATCACCCGTCGACGGACATCGACGAGGTGCGGGCGCTCGCGATGTGGATGACCTGGAAGTGCTCGCTGATCGGCATCCCGTACGGCGGGGCCAAGGGTGGCGTCACGATCGATCCCAGGCTCTACAGCCAGACCGAGCTCGAGCGCGTCACGCGGCGGTACGCGAGCGAGATCGGGCCGATCATCGGTCCCGAGAAGGACATCCCCGCGCCCGACGTCGGCACCGACGAGCAGACGATGGCCTGGTTCATGGACACCTACTCGGTGAACCTCGGCTACACGGTCACGGGCGTGGTCACGGGCAAGCCGGTGAGCGTCGGTGGGTCCGAGGGGCGGGCCGGCGCGACCAGCCGCGGCGTCATGATCACCGCGTTCGAGGCGCTCAAGCAGGCGGGTCTGGATCCGCGTGACGTGTCGGTCGCCGTCCAGGGATTCGGCAAGGTCGGTGGCCTGGCGGCGCAGTATCTCCACGACGCAGGCTGCAAGATCGTCGCCGTGTCCGACGTCAAGGGAGGGGCCTACAACGCCCTTGGCATGAACCCGGCGAAGATGCTGCGCGAGATGCGGGCGGGGATGGAGTCGGTCGTCGGGTATCCCGGCACCGACGCGATCTCCAATGAAGAGCTCCTCGAGCTCGACGTCGACGTTCTCGTCCCGGCCGCGCTCGAGAGCGTCATCCACGGCGACAACGCCGACCAGGTCAAGGCGCGCTTCATCGTCGAAGGCGCAAACGGGCCGACCACGCCCGACGCCGACGCGATCCTCGAGCCGAAGGGCACGGTCGTCGTACCCGACATCCTCGCCAACTCGGGCGGCGTCGCGGTGTCCTACTTCGAATGGGTGCAGGACCTACAGGCCTACTGGTGGACCGAACACGAGGTCACGGACCGGATGCAGGCCATCCTGGTCAAGGCCTACGCCGATGTCTCGGCACTCGCGGAGGAGCGCGGGATCTCGCTGCGGACCGCCGCCCAGATGATCGGCGTCGGACGCGTCGCCGAAGCGCACCGCACGCGCGGCCTCTATCCCTGAGCCTGCAATCGGCGGGATCTGCGTGACCTCACGCGCTGGGCGTGCAAGAATCACACCGCTGTAGTTCACGTGTCCCAGGGAGTCGTCATGAGCGCAGAGGGAGCGGTTTCCGGTCGCCAGGAGGCGACCGGCGAGCTGTCGGAGCGCGAACGACAGATCCTCGAGTTCGAGCGTCACTGGTGGAAGTACGCCGGGGCCAAGGAGCAGGCGGTCCGCGACCTGTTCGACATGTCGGCGACCCGCTACTACCAGGTCCTCAACGCCCTGCTCGACCGGCCCGAGGCCCTTGCCGCCGACCCGATGCTGGTCAAGCGGCTGCGGCGACTCCGCGCGGCTCGCCAGCGCGCTCGTTCCGCGCGCCGGCTGGGCTTTGAGGCCTGAGCGCACCACGTCCAGCTGCGGCCGGCTTCGCCGTACCCGGTGTAGGCCGTCGTGACCGAGCCGCCTGTGCCGCCTCCGGAGGAGGACGACGGCGAGTTCCCGGCGTTCTTCCACACCGACGACCTGCCGGCGTCCGGCAGCCGGCCCCGGGGCCACCGGGCACCACCGGTCGAGACCCCGGAGTTCCTGGCCCGCCTGCTCGCCCCGGCGACCGCCGTCATCGTGGTCATCGTCGTCATCGTTTTGCTGATCTGGATCAACGGCGGATCGTCCGGCCACCAGCAGTCCCCTGCTGCGGTCGGCGGCTCTGGACCGGCGGTCCCGATCGCCACACGCAGCAGTACGGCGACATCGACACCGACGTCTCGCCAGGCGTCACCGTCGGATGCGGAGGTGACGCCGTCGACGCTCGGGCCCACCAAACCGGCCGGCCGCGCGCATTCGGGCGGGTCGAAGTCTGGCGCCACGGCGCCGGTCACAGTGCTCAACAACTCCACTCGCTCCGGTCTCGCGGCCGCCGCCGCCGCACAGCTGCGCGACAAGGGCTGGAAGGTGCCGACCGTGGGCAACCTGCAGGGCCGGACGCCGTACACCACCGTCTACTACGCGCCCGGCGAGCATGCGGTGGCCAAACGCCTCGCGCACGACTTCGCGTCGATCCAACGCGGGTTGCCCAATCACGCTGGGGGCGTCACAGGCAGCGGCCTCACCCTGGTGCTCACGAGGACATGGCAGCTGTGACCGATGGCTGACGCGGTCGCGGCGCTGCTGGCGTCCCCGAGCACTGCGCTCATCGCGCTGGACTTCGACGGGACGCTGTCCCCGATCGTCGAGCGACCAGAGAGCGCGCACCTCGCGAGCGGCGCCCTCGAGGTGCTGGGCCAGCTCTCCGCCGTGGTCGGCTCGCTCGCCATCATCAGCGGCCGCGCCGCGAGCGAGGTGATCGCGCTCGGCGAACTGGACTCGATCCCCGGACTGCGCGTGCTCGGCCATTACGGCATGCAGTCGTGGCAGGCCGGCCAGCTGCGTTCGCCCGATCCGCTGCCGGCGGTTCGGCTGGCCCACGACGCGGTCGATGCGCTCGTTGCTGACGCGCCGGCGGGCGTGGTCGTCGAGGACAAGCAGCACTCGATCGCGGTGCACACGCGCCGTGCCGCCGATCCGGCACAGGCGCTCGACGACCTGACGCCGGCGCTGTGGCAGATCGCCGACGACAACGCGCTGGAGGCCGTGCCGGGCAAGTTCGTCGTGGAGCTCCGGCCGCCCGGCATCGACAAGGGAACGGCGCTGCGGCGCCTGATCGAAGACCTAGGTCCGGACACCGTCATCTACGTCGGTGACGATCTCGGCGACCTGCCGGCGTTCCGGGAGGTGGTCGATCTGCGCGAGGCCGGCGCGATCGCCGGCCTGTGCGTGGCTGCGGTCGAACGCGGCCCGGGTGGTGTCGACACCGGACCTGCCGAGGTACGGGCGCAGGCCGACCTGGTGCTGCCCGGGCCGGAGGGTGTCGTCGGCTGGCTGTCCGGCCTGCTCGCGATGATGCGGTAGCGGCTCACTCCAACGCGTCAAGCTGCTGGCGCAGCCAGACCTGCGGCGGGGTGGCGGTTGCGGCGCGGGTCAGCCCAACATGTCGGCGGGCGCGTTCCGCAGCCGGCATGGTGAGCGCCTCATGCAGGGCGTCCGCCGTACCGGTGATGTCGAACGGGTCGACGAGCAATGAGTGCGGGCCGAGTTCATCGGCGGCGCCCGCCTCGGTCGACAGGACGAGGACGGCGTCGTCGGTCAGCAGCGCGGCTTCCTTGGCAACCAGGTTCATGCCGTCACGGACCGGGTTGATCAGCAGGACGTCAGCGAGCTGCATGGTTGCCAACGAGCGCGGATAGTCGTCGCGCACGGCGAGCCTGACCGGCGTCCAGGCGTCGCGGCCGAACTCGTCGTTGATGTCGCTGGCGAGCGATGCCACGAGCTCGGTGTACTCGCGATACGCCGGAACGTCCTGCCGGCTGGGGTACGCGAGCGCGAGATGGACGACCTTGCCGTGGTGCTCCGGATGACGCCGGAGCAGGTCGCGGAAGGCCTCGAGCCCGCGCGCGATGTTCTTCGACGGCTCCGTGCGGTCCACCCGCGCGATGATCTTGCAGTCGCCGATCGCCTCGGCCAGCTCCGTCCGGCGCTCGGTGACGTCGGCCTCGGCGGCCCGGGCCAGAAGTGGGGCCGCGTCGACGCCGAGGGGGTGCACGCGAACCGCCGTGTGCCGGTCACCGTGCCAGACCCCACCGTCGTCGGTCTCGGCACCGAGCAACTGGACACAACATCCGACGAACTCGGCCGCCCAACGCGGCGTGTGGAAGCCGAGGCTGTCGGCACCGAGCATGCCGGCGAGCACATCCGTGGCGACCTCGAGCGGCAGTGTCGTGAATACCGCCGGCGCCGCCCACGGCGTGTGGGTGAAGTGAGCGATCCGAAGGTCGGGGCGGCGGGTCCGGAGCATCGCGGGCAGCAGCGCGAGGTGGTAGTCCTGCACGAGGATCCGCGCGTCGTCGGCCGCGGCAACGATGATCGCGTCCGCGAATGCGGTGTTGTAAGCGACGTACGACGCCCAGTTGCGGTGCCACATCTCGTCGTACGGATGCGGGTCGCCGGCCATGTGATGGTGCAGGAACCACAGCGTGGTGTTGGCGATCGAGTTGTAGGCACCGTCGAGCACGTCGGCCGGGATCGGCAGCATCGCGACGGCGCCACCCTCGGGATGACCGCCGAGGTCGAGCCGGCGGCCGGGCGCCGCGGCGGCGATCTCACGGTCGAGATCAGAGAGTGCGGCGCACACCCACAACGTCGATTCGTCCGTGGTCAGACCGGCCATCGCAGAAACCAAGCCGCCACCGCCGCGGGCCGCCGTGACTTCGCCGCCGGCGTCGCGGCGGAAGCCGATCGGCCCGCGATTGGAGGCGATGACGATCGATGCAGCCGCCACGAAGGGAGACTAACGACCCAGGGCCAGGCAGGCCCCTCCGATCGCCGCCGTTCGACCGAAAGTGACTGGCATCGCTGTGGCACACTGGACCTCGCACGATCTTCGGATCGCGCACTCATCAAGAGGGGCAGAGGGACCGGCCCGGTGAAGCCCCGGCAACCACCCATTTGGGCAGGTGCCAAGTCCGGCTCGTGAGCGAGTTGCTCCCGGGGAAGATGAGGACGAAAGGCTTCCTCCATGACGTCGGTGATCGAACGACCCGCTGCGCAGTTCGGGTCGGCATCCAATCTGGTCTGCCGCGAGTGTGGCGCGACCTATCCGCTCGGCCCGTCTCACGTGTGTGAGCTGTGCTTCGGCCCGCTCGAGATCGCGTACGACGCCGACCTCCAGCGGCTCGTGACCCGCGAGTCGATCGCGTCGGGGCCGGCGACGATGTGGCGCTACCGGGGCCTGCTGCCGGTGGCGCCGCTGGTCGACCTCAACGTCGGGATGACCCGGCTGGTCCCGGCGCCCCACCTCGCGCGCGAGCTCGGCATGAAGTCGTTGTGGGTCAAGGACGACAGCGGGAACCCGACTCATTCCTTCAAGGACCGCGTGGTGTCCGTGGCCGCGTCCGCTGCGGCGGCCCTCGGCTACGAGGTGCTGGCGTGCGCATCGACCGGGAACCTCGCGAATGCCGTCGCCGCGGCCGCCGCCAACGCCGGTCTCAAGTCGGTCGTGCTGATCCCGCACGACCTCGAGGCCGGCAAGGTCGTGACGACGGCGGTGTACGGCGGCACCTTGGTCGCGGTCGAGGGTTCCTACGACGACGTCAACCGGCTCTGCGCCGAAGTCGCCGGCGAGCTGCCGTGGGCGTTCGTCAACGTCAACGTGCGGCCGTTCTACGCAGAGGGTTCGAAGACGGTCGGGTACGAGATCGCTGAGCAGCTCGGTTGGCGGCTGCCGGAGCAGGTCGTGATCCCCATCGCGTCGGGGTCGCTGCTGACCAAGGTCGACAAGGCCTGGCGGGAGCTCGGCTCGCTGGGTCTGGTCGACGCGACGCCGTACAAGGTGTTCGGGGCGCAGTCGGCCGGCTGCGCACCGGTGTCGACCGCCTTCCACGCCGGGCATGACGTGGTGCAGCCGGTGCGACCGACGGGTATCGCGAAATCGCTCAACATCGGAAACCCGGCGGACGGCCCTTACGCGCTGGACGTGGTCCGTCGTACCGGTGGCTCGATTGCGGACGTCGGCGATGCGGAGATCGTCGACGGGATCCAGCTGCTGGCGCGGACGACGGGCATCTTCGCGGAGACCGCCGGCGGCGTCACTGTCGCGACGCTGCGCAAGCTGCTCGCGGCCGGGGAGCTCGACCCCGCCGCGGAGACGGTCATCCTCAACACCGGCGACGGGCTCAAGACGCTGGACGCGGTGGAACCGGTCGCGCGGCCGACTGCGACCATTGCCCCGACGTTGAGCGCATTCCGAGAGGCGGGGTTGTTCGAGTGAGCGTGTCGGTACGAGTTCCCACGATCCTGCGGCCGCTGACCGGCGGCGAGTCGGAGGTCAGCGTTGACGGCGCCACGCTCGCGGAGGTCATCGAGTCACTCGAGGCCAACTACGCAGGTTTTCGCACGCGTGTGCTGGACGATGACGGCAAGCTGCGTCGCTTCGTCAACGTCTACGTGAACGACGACGACGTCCGCTTCGCCGAGGGCTTGGCGACGCCGACCCCGGACGGCACCTCGGTGTCGATCATCCCGGCCGTCGCTGGGGGCTGATCCCGCCAACTTGTCAGCCGCAGCGGTCGCTCTGACGACCCCAGCGGCTGACAAGTCCGGCGGGCCCGCTTGCGCCTAGTGGTGGTGCTTGCGGTGGTGGTGCTTGTGCTTGTGCTTGTGGATCACCAGGACTCGCGCGTAGAGGAAGTGCGCGTGGTAGATCCGCTGCTTGTGCACCCGCTCACCGGTCTGCGGCGCGACCCACCAGTGGTGGTGCCCGGCGTAGATGCCGACGTGGCTGATGTAGCCGTTGTCCGTGAACACCAGGTCACCGCGGCGCAGGTGACGCCGCTTGATGTGCTGCAGCGAGTGGTACTGCTGCGCCGCGTTGTGCGGGAGCGAGCGGTGCACGCTGTGCTGGAACACGTACATGACGAGGCCCGAGCAGTCGAAGGCGTGCGGGCCGGCGGCGCCGTAGGAGTACGGCTTGCCCTTCTGCTTGCGCGCCTCGTGCATCACCTTGCTGACGAGCCGGTTGTGGTGGTGCATGATCCGCGCCCGGTGGGCGGCCCGGCGGGCGTGACGCGCCGCCGCGCGAGATGCGGCGTGGTGGGTGGTGGTTTTCGCGGCATGCACGGGGGTAGCAACTGCAGTAGCGGTCATGGCCGGCGTCATCGTGACGGCAAGGCCAGCGGTCAGGAATGCGGCGGTGACGCCCATGCGGGCGCGCAGGGTCGCAACAGACATGTGTGGTGATCTCCGACGCCTACCGAGTTAGCTGTCGGGTTCGGGCCGGATATAGCCCGGCCGCTCGGATGAGCGGCTTCACCCCAAGACGCTTCTGGGAGCGTCAGTTGCTTGGGTCCCCGGACCTGTCCATAGGTCGATGGCGTCCTCCGACGGACAGGCTCGGCGATCGGAGGCGACGGTCACCCTGATTGGGTGCGCCCGCTCACAATAGTTCGGCGATTACCGCCTTGTCCTTGAAGGTTGCGAATATTGCCGCCCGAATGTCCGATTTTTGGCGAATCGGATTCGGATTGCTGCGGACGATCATCCGGCGCTTGCACTCGGAGGGGTCGAGTGCTAACAATGGCTACTAGCACTCTGGGCAGCCGAGTGACAGCGCCAAGAGCGTTTCTGAACTTCGCATCGGGAGGATCCCCAAGCAATGTCAAAGATCATCGCGTTCGATGAGGACGCGCGTCGCTCGCTCGAGCGGGGCATGAACCAGCTCGCCGACGCCGTCAAGGTCACCCTCGGTCCCAAGGGCCGCAACGTCGTCCTGGAGAAGAAGTGGGGCGCCCCCACGATCACCAACGACGGTGTGAGCATCGCCAAGGAGATCGAGCTCGAGGACCCGTACGAGAAGATCGGTGCCGAGCTCGTCAAGGAGGTCGCGAAGAAGACCGACGACGTCGCCGGTGACGGTACGACGACCGCGACCGTGCTCGCGCAGGCGCTGGTCCGCGAGGGCCTTCGCAACGTCGCCGCCGGCGCCAACCCGATGTCGCTGAAGCGCGGCATCGAGGCTGCCGTCGAGCGGGTCAGCGAAGAGCTGTCCAAGCAGGCCAAGGACGTGGAGACCAAGGAGCAGATCGCGTCGACCGCGAGCATCTCCGCGGGTGACTCGACCGTCGGCGAGATCATCGCTGAGGCCATGGACAAGGTCGGCAAGGAAGGCGTCATCACGGTCGAGGAGTCGAACACCTTCGGCCTCGAGCTCGAGCTCGTCGAGGGCATGCGCTTCGACAAGGGTTACATCTCGCCGTACTTCGTCTCCGACGCCGAGCGCATGGAAGCCGTGCTCGACGAGCCCTACATCCTGTTCGCCAACTCCAAGATCTCCGCGGTGAAGGACCTCCTCCCGGTTCTCGAGAAGGTCATGCAGGGCGGCAAGCCGCTGCTGATCCTCGCCGAGGACGTCGAGGGCGAGGCGCTCGCGACGCTGGTCGTGAACAAGATCCGCGGCACCTTCAAGTCGGTCGCGATCAAGGCCCCGGGCTTCGGCGACCGTCGCAAGGCGATGCTGCAGGACATGGCGATCCTCACCGGTGGCCAGGTCATCAGCGAAGAGGTCGGCCTGAAGCTCGAGAACACCGACATCGGCCTGCTCGGCAAGGCTCGCAAGATCGTCGTCACCAAGGACGAGACCACGATCGTCGAGGGCGCTGGCGACACCGACCAGATCAGTGGCCGGGTCAACCAGATCAAGGCTGAGATCGAGAAGTCGGACAGCGACTACGACCGCGAGAAGCTGCAGGAGCGCCTGGCCAAGCTGGCCGGCGGTGTTGCGGTCATCAAGGTCGGTGCCGCGACCGAGGTCGAGCTCAAGGAGCGCAAGCACCGCATCGAAGACGCCGTTCGCAACGCGAAGGCTGCCGTCGAGGAGGGCATTGTCGCCGGTGGTGGCGTCGCCCTGCTGCACGCCAGCAAGACGGCGTTCGACAAGCTCGACCTCGAAGGCGACGAGGCCACCGGCGCCAAGATCGTCCAGCTCGCACTCGAAGCCCCGATCAAGCAGATCGCGGCCAACGGTGGGCTCGAGGGCGGCGTCGTCGTGGAGAAGGTCCGCGGTCTCAAGGTGGGTCACGGCCTCAACGCCGCCACCGGCGAGTACGTCGACCTCATCAAGGAAGGCATCATCGACCCGGCCAAGGTGACGCGCTCCGCGCTCCAGAACGCCGCATCGATCGCCGCGCTGTTCCTCACCACCGAAGCGGTCATCGCCGACAAGCCTGAGAAGGCTGCGCCGGCGATGCCGGGTGGCGGGGACATGGGGGGCATGGACTTCTAGTCCTCACGCCCGTACCGACGGCCGCAGTACTCGCACTTCCTTCGGGGCTGAGGGCGACCCAAAAGCGGGGTCGCCCAACGCCCCTCAGGAAGCCGAGTACTGCGGCCGTCGGTGTTTCGTCTGGAAGTTCATGCTTGTCGTGAGGGGCCGCGCGGCACGCACGTCGGGCGGGACTCCGCCCCTCGTCTTTAGCCGCCTTTGACCTGACGCCCGTGGCGTCCGGCGGGCAGGGATAGCGTCCGGGTGTGATCGCGCTCAAGACTCCTGGGGAGATCGACGCCATGGCGGCGTCGGGCGCTGTGGTGGCGGAGATCTTGGCCTCATGTCGCGCGGCCGCGACCGTCGGCACCTCGCTGAAGGAGCTCGACGACGTCGCGATGGACGTCCTGGCGCGCAACGGTGCTACCTCGCCGTTTCTCAACTACCAGCCACGGAGTGCCCCGATCCCGTTCCCAGCGGCGATCTGCACGTCGGTCAACGACGCCGTGTTGCACGGCATCCCGACGTCGTACCGAATCGTGGGCGGCGACCTGGTGAGCGTCGACTGTGGTGCCACGATCGACGGCTGGGTGGCCGACGCCGCCGTGAGCTTCGTCGTCGGCGAGGCAGACCCGGCGGACCTCGCACTGGTCGACGCGACGCAGGACGCCCTGGCGGCGGCGATCGACGCGGCGGTCGCGGGCAACCGGATCGGCGACCTCTCCGCTGCGATCGGGGCGGTCTGCCGCTCGCGGGGATACGGGCTCAACACCGACTACGGCGGCCATGGCGTCGGAAACTCCATGCACGAGGCCCCCAGCGTTCCGAACGAAGGGCGGCCGGGGCGCGGCCTGAAGCTGCAACCGGGACTGGTGCTGGCGATCGAGCCGTGGTTCATGGCCGGCGGATCCGACGACTACCGGATCGACGCCGACGGCTGGACGATTCGCAGCGCCGACGGCAGCCGAACGTCGCACTCCGAGCACAGCGTTGCGATCACTGATTCGGGTCCGCGGGTGTTGACACGCTGACGGCAGGGCAAGGTCAGGTGGACGGCCACGCGGGCGTCGTGGACAGTGTGCACGGGGGTCTGACAATGAGCCGACGGTTGGCCGCGCTTGCGCTTGCCGCAGTTGCGGGGGTCGCGCCGGTCGCAGTTGCACCGACGGCGCGCGCGGATGAGCCCGCATCCCACTTCACGGTGCTCGACCAGTTCGCATTTCCCACGGCGGATCTCACGTCGGCCGAGCCGATCGTCGACCCCTCGCACCACGTCATATACAGCCGGTACGCGGACACCTCCGAGGTCGTCGCGATCAACTACCAGTCGCAGGCCGTGACCGACTTCCCGAACATCGACGCCGCATCGCTGGTCCTCAATCCGCAGACCCATGATCTGTATGCCCCCGGCATGATGCGCGTCGACGGCAAGCACACCGGCCTCGTCGTCGTGCGAGGGACGCAGGTTCGAGCCACCTACCCGTTCAGCCACCTCGACGGGTACGGCCTGAGTGCCGTCAACGAGTTCGACGGCACCGTCGCGGTGCTCGTCTCCCGGCTCGTGCGGACGAAGCGCGTCACGCTCACTCTCGTCGAGCTGGACGGCACGAAGATCATTCGCTCGACCCGCGTCTGCGGGATCCACGGCGGCGAGGGCGTCAACAATCACGAGATGGCGTTCGACGCATCCACCGGCCGCCTCTACATCGAGTGCCCGGGCCACGGACACAACCGGCCGCACCCTGAGCTCGAGATCTACAAGGGCGGTGACCAGGTCGGCACGATCGACTCGGTTCCCAACGGGCAGCTCGTCATGGACTCAGGCCACAGCTACCTCTACGTCGTCGGGCAGAGCGCGGCCACCGTCGTTCGCGGGTTCCACGTCGAGGCGCAGGGACCGCTTGGTACGGCGAACGGCGCGGCCTTCGACGTCGAGAAGACGCTGCTCGATCCGGTGAATGGCAACCTCTATGTCAGCGACGCCGGCCGACGAAGCGGAGCCCTCAGCTCGCAGGTCGCCATCCTGCACGGCCGACACGTGCCGCTGGTGATGTCGACTGGCGGGGCGCAGCTGGGACTCGACCCGGACAGTGGTCTCGTGTACGTCAGCCGTGAGCGTGGGCAGGAACCCGACCCCACGCCCGGCCACGGCGTACAGGTGATCGACGGCACGACGATGCAACCGCAGATCGACTCGACCACCAGTGTTCTGAGCTTCGACCCGGTCACCGGTGATGTGCTCGGGTCGAATCCGGACGGCATGACGGCGATCCACGGTCAGGCGGTCGCCGAGACCGTCGGTCAGGCCATGGCCGATCCGCAGCTGATCACCCCGATCCCCGGTCACGACCGCGTCGTGACCATCGGCGACGGCTGGGTGACCCGGTTCGCCACCACGGCCTGAGGCCGGCGGATCAGGTCATCGCGCCGAAGGAGCCAGCGATCGCACGCTCGGCGTCCTCATAGTGCGCGCCAGCTTGCGCCAGCAGCGCGCTGATGCCCCCGAGCGCCTCATGGAGTGCACGAGCGCTGCGTTGCCACTCCGCCCACAGGGTCTCGAAGCGCTGCTGCGCGACGCCGGCCCAGTCGCTGCCCAGGGGCGCCAAAGCCGCCGCGAGCCCGGCGAGCTCGCTCTCGATGTGGCCGGCGCCACTGCTGACTCGGCCGGCGGTTGCCGCGAGCTGCTCGGGGGTGACCCGGATCCCTGCCATGTGCCCTCCTGAAATTTGAACTCGACGGCCGCACGGTAGGGATTTCCGGGTCACCACGACGGCGGTGATCCACAAGGGTGGGGCCGCTGCGCCGACGGGTGAGCGGACTCGATAAGGCCGATTGACCCGTTTGTGACTTTTGGGCGTATTGTCCGTTCATCTACTTCACCGACCGGAGGGTCTGCATGACCAAGCACGCAAGGGGGATCGCGGCGATCGGGACCGCGGCGCTGATTGCCGGGACTGTGGTGGGGGCCACGTCCGCGGCGGCGAGCCCAGGCCCGGCAGGGGCGCACAACGTCGTCTCGCGAACGACCGCACTCCTTCACAGCTGCAAGACGCCACGCGCCGGCCACGCGAGCTGCCTAGCGGTGCTGCGTGCCCGTCAGGTCCTCCTGTCCGACGGCACCGTGCGGCCGGCGGCTGCGGCCGCGACGCCGTCCGGGTACGGACCCGCCGATCTTGCGTCGGCGTACAACCTCCCCACCACCAACGGCGCAGGGCAGACGGTCGCGATCGTCGACGCCTACAACGACCCGACGGCCGAGGCCGACCTCGGGGTCTACCGAGCGCAGTACGGCCTTCCGGCCTGCACCACCGCCAACGGCTGCTTCCGCAAGGTGAACCAGAACGGCGCCGCGTCGCCGCTCCCGGCGACCGACACCGGGTGGGCACAGGAGGAGTCGCTGGACATCGACATGGTGTCCGCGGTCTGCCCGAACTGCCACATCCTCCTGGTCGAGGCAAACTCCAACTCCCTCGCCGACCTTGCCGCGTCGGTCAACACGGCGGCGGCGATGGGCGCCACGGAGATCTCCAACTCCTACGGTGGCTCGGAGTCATCGAGTGAGACCTCGTCGAACGCGGCATACAACCATCCCGGGATCGCGATCACCGCATCGGCGGGTGACTCCGGGTACGGCGTGGAGTTCCCGGCGGCGGTTCCGACCCTCACAGCCGTGGGAGGCACCTCGCTGACCCGCGCGAGCAACGCGCGGGGATGGACCGAGTCCGTGTGGGGCTCGTCGAGCGGTGGCGGCATCCTCGGCGGTGTCGGTGCCTCCTCCGGCACCGGGTCAGGCTGCTCGGCGTACGAGCCGAAGCCGTCGTACCAGCGCGACAGCGGCTGCGCGAAGCGCACCGTCGCTGACGTCTCGGCGGTTGCCGACCCGGCAACCGGCGTTGCGGTCTACGACTCGACGCCGGACAGCACCGGCAATGCCGGCTGGCTGGTGTTCGGCGGGACCAGCGTCTCCGCACCGATCATCGCGAGCGTCTACGCGCTCGCGGGTGGAGTGACCGCGTCGGTGTCCGGAGCGTCGCTCGCCTACTCGCATGCTGGCTCGCTGTTCGACGTCACGACCGGCGCCAACGGGTCGTGCAGCGGCGGGCTGCTCGGCGGTGGCAGTGCGAAGAAGTACCTCTGCACGGCGCAGGCCGGCTATGACGGACCGACCGGTCTCGGTACGCCGAACGGGGTCGGCGCCTTCTAGGCGACTCGATCCGTTTCACCAAAGGGGGCCTGCGACCACACCGGTCGCGGGCCCCTTTTGGTCGTGATTCACCACGGTGGCCCGTGGGGAGGCTTCGCCGTGACCTCCAAAGCGAAGGACATCGTCATGAAACGCAACATCCTGCTCGCAAGTGGCGCCGCCGTCGTGCTCGCCTCGAGCTCCGCCGTGGCGCTCGGCTCGGCTGGTGCCGCGGCCCACCTGCACACCTTGAAGCTTCACGCGAAGCAGCTGCAGACGAAAGAACTCGGCAAGGCGCACGAGGTCGAGGCCGATGTGCTCAGGTCCGGTGGGCACCGCGTCGGCTACAGCACCGAGAGCTGCTTCTTCGGTGGCCAAGGCGAAAAGTGCATCGTGACGATCACGTTGAAGAACGGCGTGATGTATGGCCACTACACCTTCCCGATCACCGACGGCTCGACGCCGACGGTCGCCAGAGGCAAGGTGAAGGGCGGTCTCGGTGCATACGACGGGGTGAAGGGAAAGATCAAGGTCCGGGCGACCAGCCGGATGGAAACGCTCACGATTCGCTACGGATAGCCTCGGCGTCGTGGCCGATCCGACTCCTACGCTGGTGGTCGGGTTCGACCTGGACATGACGTTGGTGGACGCGCGGCCCGGCGTGATCGCCACCTGCGAAGCCGTGACGCGGGAGACCGGTGTCGCCATCGACGGCCCGCTCGCTGCGTCACGACTGGGTCCACCGCTCGAGGTAGAGCTCGCGAACTGGGTCGAGGCCGACCGGGTTGACGAGCTCGCCGAGATCTATCGACGGCACTACCCCGAGTTCGGCGTACCGGGGTCGACCGCAATGCCCGGTGCTCATGAAGCACTCGCTGCGATTCGGGCGATCGGCGGTAGTTCGGTGATCGTCTCCGCGAAGTCCTCACGCGGCGTGGCGGACACGGTCGCGCACCTGGGGTTGGACGTCGATGCCACACTCGGCGGCCGGTTCGCCGAGGCCAAGGGTGCGGCGCTCGCGACGTACGGAGCGGATGTGTACGTCGGGGACCATGCGGCGGACATGATTGCCGCGCGATCGTGCGACGCAGTAGCCGTCGGCGTCTGCACCGGCATGACCAGTGCGGCCGAGCTCCGCGCTGCCGGCGCCGACGTGGTGCTGGTCGACCTGACCGAGTTCCCGGAGTGGCTTGCCTCCCACATGCTGTCGATCCGGCTAGCCGCCCTCGACGACCGGCTGCGCGAGCTGGAATCTGTCGTGGTCGCCTTCAGCGGCGGCGCCGATTCGGCGTTCCTGCTCGCGGCGGCAGTACGCAGCCTCGGCGTCGACAACGTGATCGCGGCTACCGCGGTCTCCCCGAGCCTTCCCGCGGCGGAGCTCGCCGGCGCGGCGGCGTTCGCGGCGGGCCTCGGCGTTCGGCACGTGACACCGGCGACCGACGAGCTGTCCCGAGCCGGCTATCGCGACAACGCCGGTGACCGCTGCTTCTTCTGCAAAGCCGAGCTCCTCGACGTGCTCGCCCCGCTGGCCGCCGACCTGGGCATGCGGTACGTCGCGACCGGCACCAACGCTGACGACGCGAAAGCCGGGTTCCGCCCGGGCATCCGCGCTGCCGCCGAGCGCGGCGCTGTGACGCCGCTGCTCGATGCAGGTCTCACCAAGTCCGACGTCCGGCAGGCCAGCCGGCGATGGGGCCTCGCCACCTGGGACAAGCCGGCTGCGGCGTGCCTGTCCAGTCGCATCGCGTACGGCGTGGCGGTGACCGCGCAGCGACTGTCGCGGGTGGAGCGGGCCGAGACCGCACTTCGTGTCGCACTCGCGAACGCCGGTCTCGCCGTCCGCCACCTGCGAGTGCGCGATCTGGGTGATCGAGCGCGGGTCGAGTTGGACGCCGGACTCGTCGACGCGGTCAAGGCGCGTCCGGACCTGCTCGAGGTCATCGCGGGGTTCGACGCGGTCGAGCTGGACCCGCGCGGTTTCCGTAGCGGCGCCATGAACGAGCTCCTGGTGGACGCCGAACGCTGGCGCTGATCGCCGCCCGCCAGCCGGACGCCGCTGGAATCATTTCGCCAATTTCGGGCACGGGACACTAGCCTTGTTGCGGCGCATCACCAGGTGTGCGGTGCTAGCGCATCAGAAACGACACAGCGAAGAAGGTCACAGTGCCTACCGGCAAGGTCAAGTGGTTCGACGTGGACAAGGGCTTCGGCTTCTTGGCCCGCGACGACGGCGGCGACGTGTACGTCCACGCGTCCTCGTTGCCGGAAGGTACGACGCTCAAGCCAGGCGCGCGGGTTGAGTTCGGTGTCGCAGAAGGCCGCCGCGGTGAGCAGGCCCTCTCGGTGCGGGTGCTCGACCCGCTGCCGTCGGTCACGGCTGCCACGCGCCGGCCGGCTGACGAGTTGCACGGCCTGGTCGACGACATGATCAAGCTGTTCGAGGCGAAGCTGATGCCTGATCTTCGGCGCGGCCGCTATCCCGACCGCCAGACGGGTGCCCGGATGGCCCAGATGATGCGGGCGGTCGCCACAGAGCTAGAGGGCTGAGCGCGCTCCGCCGCTGCCGTCACACCGCGATGGTCGGCTGGCCACGCTAGAGAGACTGTTGCTCAAAACCCTGATGGTCTTGTTGCGTGGTGTCGCGGTGGTGTGCTGCCGGCAGTCAGGCTGGTTGCACTCGGTGGAGTCGGCGCAGGTTGAGGGCTGCGGCTGACAGGTGCGCTTCGGCGTTGTTCGCGTTGAGGCCGCG
>JAFAZI010000079.1 GCA_019239875.1 Frankiaceae bacterium | reverse complement strand
CGCGCGCGCTCATCCAGATGGCTACCGGCAGCGGTAAGACCTACACCGCCGTCAGCGGCATTTATCGCTTGGTCAAGTTCGGTGGCGCGCGTCGCGTGCTGTTTCTGGTCGATCGCGCCAATCTCGGCGACCAGGCGCTGAAGGAGTTCCAGCAGTTCCCGACACCCGACGACGGGCGGAAGTTCACCGAGCTCTACAACGTGCAGCACCTGACCCACAACAAGATCGACCCGGTGGCGAGCGTGTGCATCGGCACGATCCAGCGCGTCTACTCGATGTTGCAGGGCGAGGCCGACCTGGCCGAGGAGCTCGACGAGGAGTCGGGTTACGAGCTGGCTCCGGAGCGGCCGGTGGAGGTCGACTACCAGCCGGCGCTGCCGATCGAGGCGTTCGACGTGATCATCGTCGACGAGTGCCACCGGTCGATCTACGGGGTGTGGCGCCAGGTGTTGGAGTACTTCGACGCGTTCCTCATCGGGCTGACTGCCACGCCGGGCAAGCAGACCTTCGGGTTCTTCAACAAGAACCTGGTGATGGAGTACGGGTTCCCGCAGGCTGTCGCCGACGGGGTGAACGTCGACTTCGACGTGTTCCGGCTCTCCACCGCCATCAGCGAGGGCGGCTCCACCATCGAGGCCGGGTACTGGACGACGTTCCGCGACCGGGAGACCCGCGACGAGCGGCTCGAACAGGTCGACGAGGACCTGACCTACGACCAGAAAGCGCTGGACCGGAACGTGGTCGCGAAGGACCAGATCCGCACTGTCATCCGGGCCGTCCGCGACAACCTCTCAGCGATGTTCCCCGACCGCGAACTCGATCAGCACGGCCGGCTCCGCCACATACCCAAGACCCTGATCTTCGCCAAGGACGACAGCCACGCCGAAGACATCGTGCGCATCGCCCGCGAGGAGCTGGGCAAGGGGAACGACGTGATCGCCAAGATCACCTACAAGGCCTCCGACGGCGCGAAGCCGGAGCAGCTCCTGCAGGACTTCCGGACCAGCTACTACCCCCGCATCGCGGTGACCGTGGACATGATCGCGACGGGCACCGACGTGAAGCCGATCGAGCTCGTGGTGTTCATGCGGATGGTGCGGTCCCGGAACTTCTTCGAGCAGATGAAGGGCCGTGGTGTGCGCACCATCGCCGACAGCGATCTCCGGGTCGTCACGCCCGACGCCACCCACAAGGACCGCTTCGTGCTCGTCGACGCCGTCGGCGTCACGGAGACCAAGCTCATCGAGACCACCCCGCTGGAACGCAAGCGGGGCGTGTCCCTCGACAAGCTCCTCCACCAGGTCGCCCTCGGCCAGGTCAGCGAGGATCTCGTCTCCACCCTCGCCTCCCGATTGGCTCGCATCGACAGCCACATCTCACCAGCCGATCGTGACAAGCTCAAAGCCCTCGCAGGCCAGTCACTCCAGGCGATCGAACACGGTCTAGTCGACGCCATCGACCCTGACCGACAGCTCGCCGCCGCCCAGGTCGCCTCGGGCAACAGCGAGCCGAGCGACGCCGAGATCGAGCGGACCCGCAAGGCCATGTTCGAGGAAGCGGTGAAGCCGCTCGCGGCTAACGCCGAGCTGCGCAACGCGCTCGTGAACCTGCAGCGCAGCTTCGACCAGATGATCGACGAGATCAGCATCGACCAGGTCACCCGCGCCGAGTTCGCGGTCGACGCCCGAGCTCGCGCCGCGGAGACCGTCGAGTCGTTCAAGGGGTTCCTCGACGAGCACAAGGACGAGATCACCGCTCTCCACGTGCTCTACAGCCGCCCCTACGCCAAGCGCCTCACCTACCGCGACGTCAAGGAACTGGCCGAAGCCATCGGCGGGCCACCGCATCGCTGGACCCCAGAACGGATCTGGGAGGCCTACGAGACCCTCGACGCGTCCAAGGTCCGCGGCTCGGCCGGCACCGTGCTCACCAACATCGTCTCACTCGTTCGGTTCACCCTCGGCGAGGACGACGAGCTGGCCCCGTACCCCGAACTGGTCGCCGATCGGTTTGACGCCTGGCTCCTGCAACAGCAGAACGCCGGCCGCGCCTTCACCGACGAACAACTTGAGTGGCTGCGGCTGATCCGTGATCACCTCGCCGCCTCACTGTCGATCGAACCACGCGAACTGCTCGACCCACCCTTCAGCCAACGCGGCGGCCTCGGCCGCGCACGAGAGCTCTTCGGCCAGGGTCTCAACGAGCTTCTCACCGAGCTCACCGACGCCATCGCCGCATGAGGGAGCTGCCGAAGGGCTGGCAGTGGGCGCCGTTCGGCGCTGTCGCGTGGGTCGACTCGAACCTCGTCGATCCAGCCAAGTACCCAGACCTGCCGCACATCGCGCCCAATCACATCGTGTCAGGGACCGGAGAGCTGCTGCCATACAAGACGGTGAGGGAGGACGGTGTTACCAGCGGCAACCACCTCTTCGCGCCCGGTCACATCCTCTACTCAAAGATTCGTCCCTACCTGGCCAAGGTCGTGGAGGTTGACTTCGAGGGCTTGTGTAGTGCCGACATGTATCCCATCTCAACGGACTTGACGAGCGGTTACCTCTTCCACTGGCTGCTCTCGGCCGAGTTCACAGCGCTCGCAGCCGGGCAACAGGGACGATCGGTTCTGCCCAAGATCAACCGTGAAGCTCTGTCAAGGCTGCCGGTTCCCGTACCGCCTTTGTCTGAACAGAGCCGCATCGTGATCGCCATCGAGGAACACCTGTCGGGGCTTGACTCGGCGGTGCGGCAGCTCGACGCCGCTGCACGACGGCTCGGGTTCGAGCTACATCGCAGGGAAGGCGGAGGCGGACTCCGCAGCTCCATCATCGCTGCCGCCTTCACGGGCCGGCTCGTACCTCAGGATCCAGACGACGAGCCTGCATCCGTGCTGATCGATCGCATCGAGGCGAGGTGGTCGGCAGGGACGACGCGCCGGCGAACCAGGACGAGGACATCGTGAGCGACGCGAAGGTGATCGTCGACAAGCTCTGGAACTACTGCAACATCCTGCGGGATGACGGCTTGTCGTACGGCGACTACCTGGAGCAGCTCACCTACCTGTTGTTCCTGAAGATGGCCTACGAGCAGCATCAGCTCGGGCTCGATCGGATCGTGCCCGAGGGCTACGACTGGCCGTCGTTGCTCGACAAGAAGGGCGAGGCGCTCGAGGCGCACTACATCGCCATCCTCAATCACCTCGGCGGCACCGATGACCTGTTGGGCGTGGTGTTCCGCAAGGCGCAGAACCGCATCCAGGACCCGGCGAAGTTGGAGCGGCTCATCAAGGATCTGATCGGCGGCGAGTCGTGGATGACCCTCGACGCCGACGTGAAGGGCGACGCCTACGAGGGCCTGCTCGAGCGCAACGCAGCGGACACCAAGTCGGGGGCGGGCCAGTACTTCACACCCCGGGCGTTGATCTCGGCGATGGTCGAGGTGATGCAGCCGGGCCCCGATATGCGCATCTGCGACCCGGCCTGCGGCACCGGCGGGTTCTTCCTCTCGGCGTTCGACCACATCGTGCGGCAGCACCCGAACCTCGACCCGGACCAAAAGCGCCCCCTGCGTTCAGGCCTGTTCACCGGGTGGGAGATCGTCGACAACACCGCCCGACTGTGCGCCATGAATCTGCTGCTGCACGGCATCGAGTCGCCGGAGTCCGACAGCCCGGTCCACGTCGATGATGCGCTGCGGGCCGACCCGGGCGAGCGGTTCGACATGGTGCTCACCAACCCGCCGTTCGGGAAGAAGTCGTCGGTCCAGATCGTCAACGCCGAGGGCAAGGCCGAACGGCAGAGCCTCACGGTGGTCCGCGACGACTTCTGGGCGTCGACGTCGAACAAGCAGCTCAACTTCGTTCAGCACGTCAAGACGCTGCTCGAGGTCGGCGGGACCGCGGCGGTGGTCGTGCCGGACAACGTCCTATTCGAGGGTGGGGCCGGTGAGACGATCCGCCGCCGGCTGCTGCACGAGTGTGACGTCCACACGCTGCTCCGCCTGCCGACGGGGATCTTCTACGCCCAGGGCGTCAAGGCCAACGTGTTGTTCTTTGACCGCAAACCGGGTTCGGACACAGCTTGGACCAAGGAGCTGTGGATCTACGACCTGCGGACGAACCAGCACTTCACTCTCAAGACCAACCCGCTGCGCAGCGCCGACCTCGACGACTTCGTGGACTGTTACAAGCCGGCTCAGCGCGACACGCGCGAGGAGAGCGAGCGGTTCCGCCGCTTCGCCTATGACGAGCTTGTGGCAAGGGACAAGGCGAGCCTCGACATCTTCTGGCTCCGCGACGACAGCCTCGAGGACACCGACAACCTCCCCGCCCCCGGTGTCATCGCCGCCCAGATCATCGAGGACCTTGAAGCAGCCCTCGCCGAGTTCACCGAGCTCGCCGAGTCCCTTCAAGGCATCGGCATCGACGTGGACGACGCGTGACGCTCGGCCGAGGCAACCAGTCGTGAAGGAAGACGTTCTTGAGCAGGTGGTCGACGACTACCTCCAGTTCAAGGGCTACTTCACCACGCACAACGTGCGGTTCCGTCCCCGCATCGACCACCCGGAGTACGTGAGTCAGCAGGACAGCGTTGCGTCCGATGTCGACGTGGTCGCCTGCAACCCGAACCTCCCGGGCGTGCAGCGGGTCGTGGTCGTCTCGTGTAAGTCGTGGCAGACGGGATTCGACGCAACTGCAAAGCTCGCCGAGCTGCGCGGGACGAAGAAGAATCCGAAGCGCCCTACCTGGCGTCACTTCCGAGAACTATGGGTGCCGAGGTGGAGTGAGGCCTTTCGTGCCCAGGTCGAGGCGCTGACTGGCGAGCCGACATTTAGCTACCGGATCGCAGTCACCCGCCTCAAGGGTGACGCCACTGCGTGGCCAGAGGAACCCACGATCAAGGCGAACCTTCCGGGCTGCTCGGTCGGATTTCTGACCCTCGAGGAGATGTGGGCCACGATGCTCGATGAACTCACGACGACGCCGGCAGCGAGCGAGATCGGTCGCCTCGCCCAGCTTCTCAAGGCGGCTGGCCTCACAGCGCCGAAGGTCGTCGCCCCACCCGCGGCACCTGCGCCGGGCTCGGACGCCGCTGCTGACGACGAGGACGACTAATGAGGCGCGAGTCCGTTCGCTGGCTCCGGAGGCGAGCACAGTGAGCCTGCCCGAGACGGATGTTGGCCGGGTTCGTCGATGGGTCGCGAAGCGACACGAGCAGATCGGTGAGCACATCGATGAGATGCACATCGAGATGGACGTCTGATGCTCGGGCCGTCACGATCCTCGAGTGCCGGCCGCCGTGGCGTGAGGACTTCGGCCGGAGTGGTCGGGCCAGGAGATCGCCCGGGTGGGTACACGAAGACGACCAATCTGCGGATGCTCTGCTGGCCGGACCGGAACATCAAGGTTCCGCCGATACGAGGACGTCGACCCCACCCCGACGATCGACCGGCTGCTCGCTGAGATCGATACCGACCCCATCTGCATCTTCTGGGCCTAAGGGACGGCTACCTCGTTGTGGAGGCGACCCGTCCGGCTACGGCGGCGCAGCGTTGGGTGCACTCCACCGCCTTCGCTGCGACCGACGGCGCGACGTCGTCGGGCTCCTACTCGGCCTTGGTCTTGAGCGGCAGGAGCCTGCGCAGGTCGTGCTCGACCTGAACAGCGGTGTGAGCTGTCTGGCCCCGGAGGCGGTCTCGTTGTGCCCCCCGGTAGCGTGTCGCGGTAGATGGTTGCCGAAGGGCCTGGGGACGATGAGGGCGACGGGACGACCCAGGCTGCCGGCCCATCGATCCACGCTGACCACTCGATCGTGATCGTCAAGCCCGGAAGCGTGGGCGACGTCATGCAGGGTCTCGGCGAGGCCCGGGTGGAAGACGTAGTCCTTGCGGCCCTTCCCGCCGGCTTGCCGGGCGATTGCTGGGCCAAGGCCTTTCGGCTCGCCGAGGATCCCGACCGTTCGACCTGGGTCGTCTCCCCAGAGCCAGATCCCACCATCAGGCTGTCCTACGACCAGCTTGTAGCCAGCCGTCCTCTGCAAGAGGAACTCATCGCGTGGGTACTGAATCACGGGCGAGACCCGAGCTTGACCAGAGTGCTCGAGTCGCTCTTGAGGCTCTCAACGCAGCTCATCGACCAGAGCAAGGCTTCTGCCACCGATCTATTTCGACAACTCGAGAACCAGCTCAAAGACAGCGGCCGCTTTGACCTAGTCCTCTCTTTCGCCAACCTGACGGCGCACGCTTGCCAGATCGTTGCGCGGGATGCCTACATCGTCGAGCTTGAGGCGCAGGCCCGAACCTGTGGGATTTCGTGGGTCTACCAGAGGACAGGGCGACTGGCCGAGGCCGAAGCAGAATTGAATCGGTCGGAGGTGCTCAATACCCAAGTCGACTGCAAACGTGGTCTGGCCTTCACGATGAAGTGCCGTGGCCGCTTGCGGCGGCTGCTTGCCGAGCGCAGCGACCTGTCACCACTCGCATCAGACCGACTCGCACAGTTGCAACGATCTGTCGACGACCTTGAGAATGCCCGAAGGTTGTTTCGCGAAATAGGCGGGTCCATACCACAGATCGGCGAGTCGATATCTCTGATGGCGCGCTCGATCTTCGTTGCAGGTGATATAGAACGAGCATCGAAGCTCGCACGTGAGGCAGGCATCTTGCTTATCAATCCATGGAGCAAGTCTGGTCTCGACCTTTGGCTGCTGCGCTGCGAGATCTTGTGGAGCCTAACGTCTCCTGAGGATCTTCGACGGCTCGAAATACTTGATGATCTAGGGAAGCTAGTTGACGGAATTGGTGTCGGATATGAGCTGAGTGAGATTCGAGCCCGGGCCCTTGGGCTAAAGGCGAGGCTGATGAGCGACGAGGCAGACTCGAAGTGGGAAGAGCCCTTTGAGCAGGCCCTCGAACTCTACTCGACTCTCGAACTGGAGCACTCTCGATCCGAACTAAAATGGTGGCGCTACGTGAGTAATGACGTTCCCGATGCCGTTGGGACGCTTCTACTTAGTGAGACGCCATTCGTAAGGGTGCATGCATGGGAGAGCTATAGGTCTCAGAATGAGGTCGATTCGATGTTCCAAATGAATCGAGAACTCCAGGGTGACGACCTTAAGGAACTACTACGTCCGCACGTTCAGGCGGGTCGTGCTGCCGAAGCCGTCGCGTCTGGGAGAGTCTTCTGATGTCGCGCTCAAGGGCGGCGGTGGAAGAGGCGATCGCTGAGCTGACTGTGTACCCATCCATGGACGAGTGGATCGACAACTTCGTGTCTGACGTAGTCGGATCCACGCCTCCCCTACCGATTGATATCGCAGAGATAGCCGGCGCGTTGGGGTGCGAGGTCGTGCTCGATCCGGATCTCGCCTCGAGTGGAAGTACCCAGGCACCTAGCCTGTCCGGCGGTTCGTACCGTCTGTTCGTCAAGGCCGCCAAGCTTGAATCGGCTCGTGCTCGGTTTACTGTCGCCCACGAGTTGGCGCATGCTGTACTTCATCGCCTGTCTGACGGAGCCTTTCTCGAGGGCCCAGATGTCGAAGCGGTATGCGACTCGTTAGCGATCAATATGCTCGCTCCTACCGCCATCCTGATCTCATACGTGAACGAGCACGGCCTGAGCCTTGAGACGATCGAAGAACTGGCAGAGGCATTCGCGGTGCCGCTCGACGTGCTCTTGGCCCGGGTACGGCAACTCGTACCCGCAACGACGACTGTTGAGGTGGTCTCGGGCGCTCCACT
>JAFAZI010000062.1 GCA_019239875.1 Frankiaceae bacterium | reverse complement strand
CGCGGCCTCCACGATCGCGACCAGGTTCTTGATCTCGTCCGGGTCCGCCGCCGAGGCGATCACCCCGGTCCATCCCACATCGACGATGGTCTGCCACAGCGGTCGCCAGGCTTCTGGGTCGTCGTACGACGTCCGGGTCAACGACGGCGGCGACTGCTCGCTGAGAACGTCGCGTGCGCTCTCCGCGAGGAGGCGCTGGTCGTCGCTGGGGCCGATCTCCATCAGTTAAATGATAAGAAGTCAGTCGGGGGTGTCAACGCGGGTCACCACGGCTTCGGCCGCGTCGGCTGATCCCAACCTTGCATCTTCTAGAAGTTGGTAATTTAGATGGGGTGCCGACCCGTCGCGGACAGCTGCGCCAACCACGGTTGGCTGAGGTCGTCGCGGGCGTGCTGCGCGAGCGCATCATCGACGGCACGCTCGGCGACGGCGATCTGCTGCCCAAGCAGGATGAGCTGCTGGACGAGTTCCGGATCAGTCGCCCGTCGCTGCGGGAGGCGTTGCGCATCCTCGAGAGCGAAGGCCTGATCCGGGTACGCCGTGGGAACGTCGGCGGTTCAGTCGTCGAGGTGCCGACGGCGGAGACCTCGGCGTACATGTTCGGACTCGTCCTGCAGTCGCGCCGCGGCACCGCAGCCGACCTCGCCGAAGCAATCAAGCAGATCGAGCCCGTGACCGCATCGATGTGTGCCGAGCGCAGCGACCGCAAGCGGGCCGTGCTGCCCGGCTTGGAGGCGAACCTCACGGAGACAGCTGCCGCGATCGGTGACGGCCCGGCCTTCACCCGGCTGTCGCGGGCGTTTCACGAGCTGATGGTGGCGGCCTGCGGCAACGAGACGCTGATCCTCACCGTCGGCGCGCTGGAGAGCCTGTGGTCCGAGCAGGAGCGACGGTGGGCGAACGCCGCGAGCTCCGAGGGGCGCTACCCGGGCACGAAGGCACAGCGTGAGGTCCAGGCCGCTCACAAGGCGCTGACGAACGCCATCGCTGCCGGTCAGGCCGACCGGGCCGCGAAGCTGGCCCGCAACCATCTGGCGCATTCTCAGCGATACTCACTTGAAGGATCGGCTAGGCAGGTCGTCAAGGCGACATCGCTGCGCAACGACCTCGCTCAACTCACGGAGGACTGATGACCACGACGAGCGACCGCGCGACGTTCACGAACATGGCAGACAGCACGGCCGAGGACTGGGCGATCATCGGGCACCACTCCATGAACTTCATGGAGGGTCTGCCCGATCGAGTGCTGGCGCACCTGCGCCTGCTCGACGGAGACTTCGGCGGTTTCGCCGTCGACCGGCTGAACCACTCGCTGCAGACCGCACGGCGGGCGGAGCGGGCCGGCCGGGACGACGCCTACGTTCTGTGCGCCCTGTTGCATGACATCGGCGACACGCTCGGTTCGTTCAATCACGCGGACATCGCGGCGGCGATTCTCAAGCCGTTCGTGTCAGCGGAGTACCACTGGATGGTCGAGCACCACGCGGAGTTCCAGGGTTACTACTTCTTCCACCACCTCGGCCTCGACCGGGACATGCGCGACAAGCACGTCGACCACCCGCAGTGGGACCTGACGGCGGAGTTCTGCTCCGACTTCGACTCCCCCGCCTTCGATCCGGCGTACGACACGCCGCCCCTCGAGCACTTCGAGCCGCTGGTGCGATCGATGATGGCGTCGCCGGTTCGGTCGATCTACCTGAAGGAGTCGGAGGTCAGCTGACGGCGAGCGGCTCGCCGAACACCATCGTGCCGTCCGCCGCGATGTCGTAGACCTGCAGACCCTCGCTGACGTTCGGCGCATCGGCACCGAACGCGACAGCGACCTTGTTGGCGGAGTTCCGCATGATGTCGAGCACAACCTCGACCAGCTGCGCGTCCGTGAACCGCTCATGCGCCTCGGCAACCGTCGCCGGGTCCAACGACTCCGGCCGGATGATCACCGACTCGGTGATGCGCAACGCGACCTTCTGCTCAGCAGAGAGGTCGCTGGACTCGAAGCTTTCGACCTGCTCGTACAGGGCTTCGGCGCCACCTGCCGCCATCGCGGCGCGAGTCCGCAGCGACTTGCACAATCGGCAGTTGTGGTGCCGCGCCACGCGCAGGCGGACCAGCTCGGTCGTGAGGGGATCCACCTGGTCGAGCCGCGCCACCGCACAGAGAAACGGGTCGAACGTCAGCGGCTCGGCGGCCGCGGGACGCACCGCCCGCGCGGTCACCTGATCGGGGAACAGCCGGCCCAGGACGAGGTCGGTGCGGAGGCCGAGGTCGAGCACCCACATGGCCTTCACGAACGGCACGAGCGCCTCGCCGAGCCGCGGCACCAGCGGTGCCAGGTCGACGCCGGTGCAGTCGATGACGAACTGCTCGGCGAAGTCGACCACGGCGTCGTCCTCGTCGGGTGCCTCCCACGGCACGGCGCCGAGCGTCATCGCGACGCGCTTGCGGGCAATCGCAAGTACGTCGGCCGGCAGCGCCACATCGAGGTCAGCTTCCAGCTCGCACAACAGGTCGTACGCCTCAGGAGCATGCACCGCGCGCGGGTCCGTCATGGCTGCCATCACATCATGACCAGGCGGGGTCGCGATTGGCTGATCTGTGCTGCGCGGCCGACCCTCCGCTGTCGGTAAAGCAGCACAAGTCATTCGCGACGCCTGCGTCGGCGCTGCAGCGTTCCGGGCCGCTCTCATCGGGGAACAACCTTGTCATGGAGATCCGCAAGAACGTCGAGATGTCCCGCTACGAAATCGTCGACGGCGATCAGCTCGTCGGTGTCTGTGACTATCTCGAGCAGGGCGACATCGTGACGATGCCGCACACCGAGATCAACCCGGCTCGCCGCGGTCAGGGCTTGGCGGCCCAGCTGGTGCGTGGCGCGCTGGACGACATCGCCGCCTCGGGCCGGCACGTCGTACCGACCTGTTGGTACGTCGCCGACTTCATGCGAGCGAACCGCGAGTACACCGAGCTGTTCGCCGCCTGACCCCGCAGCGCCGGAGGCCACGGACCCCGTGACCTTGACGCTTGTGGTCCTTCAGCGCTTGCGAAACACCACAAGCGTCAAGGTGACGAGTCTCAGGCAGCGACGCCACGCTTGCGAAGCTCGGACCGGACCCGTTCGACGATCGCTCTTGGCGCCTGGTAGTAGTCCTCCGCGCTCACGACAATCACCACCCAGCCCAGATCCCGCATCCGGTCGCGACGGCGATCATCGGCCCGGCGCTGTCCCCAGTGGAACGCGCCGTCGTACTCGATCATGACCTTGAAGTCTTCGTAGCCGAGGTCACCACGGGCCGAGAACCCGCGAGCCTTCACGATCACCTGCGCCTTCGGGCATGGCAGGCCGGACAGCACCAGGAGCAGCCGCAGCCGGGTCTCCATCGGAGACTCAGCAAGTGGTTCGATCAGGCCTACGACACGGCGCGCCTGCTTCAGACCAGGCCAGCCCTGACGCGACGCGCAGTACTCTCTCAGCTCCCGGGCAGAGATCAGCTCGGCATGCGCGAGTGAATCAGCGACCACGACCGCTTCGACGAGGCTCAGCCAGCGGGCGCAGTCGAAGGCAGTGCGAAGCGGCGTGGTCATCCGCACACCCGCGACCACGCACAGGTCGGACTCCTCGACGCGCAGCTCCTTGACGATGCAGCCTTCGCGCTGCCGCAACCGCCGGCCCGGCATGCAGCCGACCCACACGTCCTCCACCCGGGGGTCGTCCGCCGTGACCCCAAACACCCATGCGGCAGTGAGGCCACAGACGAAGGCGCCGTCACCGAGCACCAAGGAGACCGCCTGCACACGCAACAACTTGGAGTCGGGGACGTCGCGATGAACCCAGACATCGCGGAGCAGATGACGCCACGCCTCGCCCTGCAGCGCCGTCCGGGACACACCATGGCGAGCCGCGAACGCAGTGGTGAACGGACCGGTCCGCAAGGCATTCGGGACATTGGCGGAGCGCACCGCGTGAGGATCCACCAAAACCGTCAACCGACGTCGCGCGGCGTCCACAGACCGCCGGAAATCCACCTGACCTTGACGCTTGTGGTCCTTCACCGCGCCCGAAGGACCAACAAGCGTCAAGATCACGAGCGCAGACGTTTAAGGCGAGGGTGTACCGCGAAGGGACCGCTGATCCGAGCGGGAGATCAGCCGAATGACGGTGCGTGGTCGAGGAATTCGACGACCACGCCATCAGGGTCGGCGACGGTCGCAGCCAACCCCCCGGACACCGTCTTCACAACTCGCGGCGTCCCGCCCATCCCCAACGCCTCGAGGCGGGCCAACGCCTCCTGCACCGGAGTGATGAACGACAGCAGACAGGCGCCTCGGACGGGTACGCCGGGCTGCGGTGGCTCGCTCTGTGCATGTCCGGTGCCGAGGTCGAGGATCTCGAGGATGCCGGCATCGGGGTTCGACCGGTCGCCGAGGAACACCGTGCGCCACTTCTCCGTCGGCACCCCGAGCAGCCCCTCGAGGTTGCTCGGCACGGTCACGTCCATGAGGACCTCGAGTCCGACGCCTTCGGTGTAGAAGCGCAGCGAGGCCTCGATGTCCGCCGGCGCGAGACCGGTGTGATGGACGAGCGCCATCAGCCACCCAGCTCGATGATGATGTCGCCCTGATCGGTCGCCCGCGCAGTCTCACCGGGCGCGAGGATCACGGTCGTGAACGGGCTCTTGATGCCGGCCGGCCCGATCAGCGTCACGCCGGGGCGAACGTCATCCATGTCATAGATCGGCGCGTCGTCATGCCACTCCTCGGCGATCCACATGCGCCGTTTGCCGATCGGTGCGGCTGACGTCGACGGCTCCGGCGTCACGTCCTTCGGCTGCTCGACCTCCCCGACCGCGACCAGTCGCACCCCCCGGATGATCGGGTCCTGTGCCCGCGCCTCGATCAGCCGTGCCTCGGCGTTACGACGGTGGAACTCGTTGACTGCGGCCTCGACGTCCGTCGGGTCGTCGACGGGGATCGACACGTCGAACGTCTGGCCCGGATACACGAGCAGCAGCGACCACTCGAGCCGGATTCGCTCGTCCGGCACGTTGGCGACGGACAGCTCTGCCCGGGCGTTCTTCTCGAGATCGTCGGCGAGCTCTTGGAGGTGCGCCGGGTCGACCTCATGCAGCGGCGAGATGTAGCCCCGCGAGTCGTCGATGACATGGTTGGCCGAGAGCAGACCCAACGCCGAGAAGCCAGCCGCAGCGCGAGGTACGACGACCCGCTGCATGCCGAGTGCTCGCGCCTGGGTCGTGGCATGCACGCCACCCATGCCGCCGAAGGCGACCAGGTTGAGCTTCCGCGGGTCGGCGCCCGCCAGCGACAGGACGCGACGGATCGCGTCCGTCATGTGCGCGTCAACCAGCCGGACTGCGGCCGCCGCCGTGGCCTCGATGTCGAGCCCGACGCGCTGGCCGAGCTCCGCGATCGCGGCTCGCGCCGACTCGACGTCGAGCTCCATCCGGCCGTTGTTGAAACCGGAGGGGTCGAGCCGGCCGAGCACCAGGTCGCAGTCAGTCACCGTCGGCTCGACGCCACCACGGCGATAACAGACTGGGCCCGGCTGGCTCTGGGCCGACTGCGGCCCCACGTGGAGCACACCGCCCTCTTCCCAGGCGATCGATCCGCCGCCGGCGCCCACCGACGGGATGTCGATCATCGGGATGCCGATGCAGTAGCGATGGAACCAGTTCCAATCCATCTTGATCTCGGGACGGCCGTCGCGGATCAGGCAGATGTCGTAGCTGGTGCCGCCCATGTCGACGCTGACGACATCACCGAGCTCGGCCTTCGTGGACACCGACGCCGCCGCGCTCACACCTCCCGTTGGCCCCGACCCGATCGTTGCGACCGCCCGCCGCGCCGCCGCGCCGGCCGTCGCGACGCCGCCCGAGGACGTCGCCACCAGCAGCTCGTTCGCGTATCCACCATCCGCCAATCGCGCGGTGAGCCGCTTGAGATACCGCGCGATCGGTGGCCCGACGTACGCATTCACCAGCGTCGTCGACGTCCGCTCGAACTCCGGTGGCTTCGGCAGCACCTCGTGGGACAGCGAGATCATCTCGACGTCGGGGTACTCGTCGAGCACGATCTCGCGAGCCCGCAGCTCGTGCGCCGGGTTGAGGTACGAGTGCAAGAAGCTGATCGCGATCGACGTGACACCGAATGCCCGCAGCCTCGCTGCTGCCTTGCGGACACCCTCCTCGTCGAGCGGCGTCTCGATCTCACCCTCGGCGGTCATCCGCTCGTCCACCTCGAGCCGCACCCGACGCCGCGCGATCGGTTCCGGAGCACCGAGCGTCGGATCCCAGATGTCCTCCTTGTAGCAGCGGCGGAACTCGATCTCGTCACGGAAGCCGCGAGTGACGATCAGCCCCGTCGGCGCGCCGGTCATCTGAATCATCGTGTTGTCGCCGGTCGTGGTGCCGTGGACGATCGTCGTCGTCTGTGCGAGGAGCTCGTTCACCGACAGGCCCTCGGCGGCGGCCACCTGCTCGATCGCCGCCATCACGCCGTCGCTCTGGTCGCCTGGTGTCGTCGGCGCCTTCTCGAGCAGGACGGTGCCGTCGGGGCGTTTCAGGACGCAGTCGGTGAACGTTCCGCCGACGTCGACGCCGATGCGATAGCTCACGTGCCGTCGCCGTTCCGCCGAGCGGCTCGCTCTGCCTCGGTTGCCGCCTCGTCGAGCGCGAGCGTCATGTCCTCGAGCGACCCTGTGACGACGACGCCGTAGTCGCGCTTCGCGCCCTCGATGGACACGTACTCGTCCCATACGTCGTCGAGCACGGCCTGCGGGTCACGATCGAGGGGGTCCCCCCAGCCGCCACCACCACCGAACTTGTAGTCCAGCCGGTCACCGGTGTCGAGCGGTACGGCGGAGACCGCGGTCTCGACCTTGGTGTCCCCGACGAAGCAGATGTCGGGCGAGCCGTCATGGCCGCCCGCAATGCCCGGGTGGGTGTGTCGCTGGTTCACGACGTACTGGTTGATGAACGTCGGCGTCCGCACCTCTTTGATGAAGTGGCTGCCGCAGCCGCCGCGCCACTGTCCCGGCCCGCCCGAGTCGGTCAGGTAGTTGCGGCCGCGCAGGATGTGCGGGAAGAGCTGCTCGTTGATCTCGGCGCTGGCCTTGATCAGGTTGCCCATCGAAGCCGCGAGCGCGCCCCAGCCGTCGGTGCCCTTCGCGGCCGAGACCCAACCGGCGCTCACCTCGCCGCCGTGGTCGAAGAACGACTTGCCGGTCCGCGGGTCGTGGTCACCCCACATCTGCCGCGGGCTGCCGAACTTGTAGCTCTGCGGGCAGCAGCGATCCGGGATGATTTTGCTCATCGCGATGGCGATGGCATCACCGACCTCGACGCCGGGATGGTGCGTGCCGCTCGACACCGGCTTGCCCTCCGCCGGGTTCAGGCAGCAGCCCTCGGGCACGCGCAGGTCGATGCAGTTGAAGAAGCCTTCGTTCTTCGGGATCGACGGGTCGACCAGGCTCGCGAGCTGGGCGATCACGTTGCCGCGGGTGTTGCCGAACGTCGACCAGGCGTTGATGTTCGGACGCGTGTCCGAACCGTCGAAGTCGATGATCAGCCGGTCACCGTCGACGGTCACCTCGCAGTGCACATGGATGTCGGTGTTGCCCTGCGGGTCGTGGTCGACGTACACGTCTGCCGTGTAGGTGCCGTCCGGCCAGGAGGCGATCTCCTCCGAGAACCGTCGGGTCGCATCCGCGATCGACCACTCGACCGCCGCGGCGACCACGTCGGCGCCGTACTCGACGACGATGTCGGTCAGCCGTTTCGCGCCGAGCTGGGCTGCCCCGACCTGGGACCGAAGGTCACCGATGAACCCCGGCAGGCGGCTGTTCGCGCGCATCATCAGGACGACGTCGCGACGCTCCTGTCCTCGCTCGACGAGCTTCAAGACCGGGTAGCGGACGCCTTCGCTCCAGATGTCCTTGGCGAAGACGTTGTAGCCACCGGCCATCGCGCCGCCGGTGTCGCCGTGATGGCACTGGATCGAGGCGAAGAGCAGCAGGTTTCCGGCCGGGTCGAAGACCGGTGCGAACACGTTCACGTCCGGCAGGTGGCCGCCGCCGTGGAACGGGTCGTTGGCGATCAGCACGTCGCCCGGGTAGAGCTCGCCCTCGAAGAACTCGCTCGCGAACCGCACCGGAAGGGTGGAGGAGAGCATGAACTGCGGGATGCCGACCGACAGCGCTGCGAGGCGGCCGTCAGCCTTGAGGATGGTCGCGTTCCGCTCGTTCGACTGGTTGAGGATCGGAGTCGTCGCCGTACGGGAGACGTACGTCGCCATCTCGAAGCAGATGGTCTCCATCGCCGACTTGATGACGGTGGCGGTGACGGCGTCGACGCCCTCGACGTCGACCGGCGGCGTGGCCTGCAGGGTCATCGGCGACCTCCCGTGAGAATTGCTGAAGCCGTTTTGCGAGAACGTTGCTCTCACTAGGTAGACGAGTTTGTCACAAGCGGCGCGGTGCCGCCAGAGCCCAAGCCCGACGGTCAGGCGGTGACGTCGATGACGACGCGACCGCGCGTGGCCCCCGCCAAGATCGCGTCGGCGAGCTCGTGGATCTTCGACAACGGCTCGGTCGAGGTCATGGCGTCGAGCTTCTCGGTCGGCAGGTCGGTGGCGAGCCGCTCCCATGCCTGGGCACGACGGGGCGCCGGGCACATCACTGAGTCGACACCGAGGAGGCTGACGCCGCGAAGGATGAATGGGAGCACGGTCGTCGGCAGGTCGTTGCCGCCGGCGAGCCCGCACGCCGCGACCGCACGGCCGTACTTGGTCTGCGCGAGCACGGTGGCGAGCGTCTGGCTGCCGACCGTGTCGACGCCGCCTGCCCAGCGCTCTTTGTCCAGCGGCCGCCCGGCGGTCGCGAGCTCCTCGCGGTCGATGATCGCCGAGGCGCCGAGGGAGCTCAGGTAGTCGTGCGTCTCCGCGCGACCGGTGGACGCGGTCACCGAGTAGCCCAGCTTGGCGAGGATCGCGACCGCCACGCTGCCGACCCCACCGGCGGCTCCGGTGACGACGACGTCACCCGCGTCAGGAGTCAGACCGTGGTCTTCGAGCGCGAGCCCGCACAACATCGAGGTGAGACCAGCCGTGCCGATCGCCATCGCCTGCTGTGCGGACAGAGCGGCTGGGCGCTTCGTGAGGACAGACGCGTCAACCCGCTGCCGCTGCGTATAGCCGCCAGGCCGAGTCTCCGAAAGCCCCCATCCGGTTGCCACGACCTCGTCCCCGACGGCGAAGTCGGGGTTGTCCGAGGCCGCCACCGTGCCGGCGAAGTCGATTCCGCAGGTCATCGGCAACGACCGGGCGATCTTTCCCTTGCCCGAGACGGCGAGGCCGTCCTTGTAGTTCAGGGAGGAGTACGCGATGTCGACCGTGACATCGCCGTCAGGGAGGTCCGCATCGGTCAGCTCCACCGTCTCGGCGGGACCTTGCTCCTTGAGAACTACCGCGGTGAAGCTGCTCATGTGCATCCTTGTCTGCGAAGCCGGATTTCCTGAACGTTTATCTTTTAGATGATGGCACGCTCCGAGATCGCAGGTCCCAGCTTCGACGCAGCGGCGTTCGTTGCCGGCGGCCGGCCGCTGACGATGGGCGGATTCCTTCTCGAGGTCTGCCGCAGGTACCCCGCCAACGAGGCGCTGGTGTTCGACGATCCGCTGGCGCGGGGCCAGACCGTCCGCTGGTCGTACGACGACCTGGCCCGCGCGAGCCGTCAGGTCGCGCGCGCCCTCGTCGCCGCCGGCGTGAAGCGAGGCGACCGGGTCGCCACCTTGATGGCGAACCGGCCCGAGGCGGTGGCGGCGTACTTCGGCGCCTCGCTCGCCGGCGCGGTCATCGCGCCGCTGTCGACGTTCGCGACGGTGGCGGAGCTCGACGCGATGCTCGCCAAGAGCGAGGCCGACGTCCTGCTCCTGCAGGCCACGATGGGCAAGCGCGACTTCGCGGCTGATGTCGCGAAGCTCTCCCAGCCACTGCGAGTGGTCGCAACGGTAGGTGAACCGAGCTGGTCGACCTTCGTGGCGAATGGCGACGCCGTCGACGACGAGGTCCTCGACGCCATCGTGGCTGCCACGGATCCTTCGGACGAGGCGCTGATCATCTTCAGCTCCGGCACGACCGCCGAGCCGAAGGGGATGCTGCACCGGCACCAGGCACCGACCTTGCAGTTCTGGTTGCAGAGCGAGCTGTTCGGCCGGACCGAGGCGACGCGGATGTGGACAGCGTTGCCGTTGTTCTGGACGGCCGGCATGAACACCGCGATGGGTGCGACGCTCGCAGCCGGTGGCTGTTGGGTGATGCAGGAGGGTTTCGATGCCGGGATCGCGCTACTGCTGATGCAGCGGGAGCGCGTCACCGAGCCCTACACACTCCCCCACCAGGCCACGACGCTCATGGAGCATCCCGACTGGCTGTCGACCGACCTGTCGAGCCTGCGCTGCGTGTACGGCAAGGCGGTGTTCGCCAGGCACCCATCGGTCAACGGCGACACCAACTGGCAGATGCCGGTCGGGTGGGGAATGTCAGAGACCTGCGCCTTCATCTCGGCGCTGCCCTCCACCGCCGGCCGCGACGCGATGAAGGCGAGCCTCGGCCGACTGCTCCCTGGCAATCGGCTCAAGGTCACGCCCGACGGCGAGTTCCTGATCAAGGGGCCGACGCTGATGGAGCGCTACCTCGGCAAGACCCGGGAGGAGTGCGTCGATGCCGAGGGTTGGTTCCACACGGGCGACATCGGAACCGTCGACGAGGACGAGAACGTCCATTGGGAAGGGCGTCGCAACGAGATGATCAAGACCGGCGGCGCGAACGTCGCGCCGGCCGAGATCGAGGTCGCGATGCGCGCGTTCCCGGCCGTGATCCTCTCCCGCGTCATCGCGATGCCCGACCCGCGGCTCGAGCAGATTGCTGTGCTCTGCGTCGAGCTGCCCGAGGACACCACCGTGACAGATGCGGACATCACGGCCTTCTTACGCGAGCGGTTGGCGTCGTACAAGGTTCCGAAGCGGATCCTGACCTTCGCCCCTGGCGAGATCCCCTTGACGTCGAGCGGCACGAAGGTCGTTGATGATGAACTGCGAAAGCTGGTCGAGGCACGAATGACAACCACGGAGACCGATGTCTGACACCGAACCAACCGAGGATCTCGACGTCTCGGACCTGGCCCGCCACATGGGCGTGCCGATGATGCCCGGCGAGCTGAAGGAGCCGGTCACCGTCGGCGACATCCGGCGCTGGGTGCAGGCGATGCACTACCCGAACCCGTTGCACTACGACGAGAAGTACGCCGCGGAGAGCCGCTTCGGCAAGATCATCGCGCCGCAGTCCTTCACCGTTGCGACCGATACGAGTCACGGCTGCGCGCCCGCTCAGGTGGGGCGGATCCCCAACTCGCACCTGGTGTTCGGCGGCGACGAGTGGTGGTTCTTCGAGGGCCGGCTCGAGCCGGGCGACAAGGTTTTGTGCCATCGCATGCCGTACGACTACAAGGTCAGCAACACGTCGTTCGCAGGCCCGACCTGCTTCCAGCGTGGCGACACCGTCTACATCTCCTCGCGCGGCGAACGCATCGCGCTGCAGCGCTCGACGGCGATCCGATACCAGGTGAGGCAGGCGAAGGAGAAGAAGTCCTTCGAGGATCGGGAGAAGGCCGGCGAGCCCGAGTGGACGCGTGAAGATCTCGAGAAGCTCGACGAGATCAAGGCGCAGTTCATCGCCCAGGTCCAAGAGCTCGGACACGACAAGCGGCTGCTCGAGTCGGTCCAGGCCGGCGACGAGCTCGCCCCCAATGCCCTCGGGCCGCACAGCATTGCAAGCTTCACGACCGAGTGGCGCGCCTACCCGATGACGACGTGGGGCGCGATGGCGAAAGGCCCGACGTCGGTACGCGGCGAGGAGCTCGGCTACACGAAGGACTTCGCCGGCCACGAGGGTGATCGCAACCTCGAGCGAACCGACCCCGAGCGGACCGACGGCGCCTACTACGGACCGTCGCGTGGCCATCTCCAGCCGCAGTGGGCGCGAGAGGTCGGCATGCCGCGCGGCTACGGGTATGGCGCGTCGATGGGGGCGTGGGTGCTCGACTACGTCGCGGCGTGGGGCGGCGAGTGGGCGAAGATCACCCACGCCGAGGTGAAGTACCGAAACCCTGCGCTGACCGGCGACGCATCGTTCATCTCGGGCACTGTCACGGGGGTCCGCGAGGAGCGCCGCCGGGTGCACGTCGCCGACGTCGACGTCGTGATCACGAACCAGGACGACGCCGTCCAGGCCAAGGGCAGCGTCTCCATCCAGCTGCCGATCGACTGAAGGGAATTTCGTTGCCGATCCACTACGAGCTCGGTCCGCGCGAAGGCGCCGAGCACGTCGTCCTGATCACCATCGACCGGCCAGAAGCCAAGAACGCATGCGACTTGGAGCACTTTCACCAGCTCGCGAACGCGTGGAAGCGGTTCGCCGAGGACGATCAGGCCTGGGTGGCCATCGTCACCGGCGTCGACCGCGCCTTCATGTCCGGCGCGGATCTGAAGACCTTCGTCCCCGAGATCACCGCCCTGTCGAAGAAGATCGCGGCGGGCGAGGTCGACTCGGTCGGTGGGTACTCGCTCGCTGACGGCAACAACGCCGTGCTTCGCGGCAGCAAGATCTACAAACCCATCATCGCGGCGATCAACGGGCCCTGCGTGGCCGGCGGCATGGAGATGCTCGGCGGGATCGACATCCGGATCGCGACCGAGCATGCGACGTTCGGCGTGCTCGAGCCGGCTCGCGGTCTGTTCGCCGGCGGCGGTACGACGGTCCGTCTGCCACGCCAGCTGCCCTTCGCGTTGGCACAGGAGTTCCTGCTGTGCGCTGATCAGATCGACGCGCAGCGAGCTTTCGACATGGGCCTGATCAACCAAGTCGTGGGCGAGGACGAGCTGCTCGACGCGGCGTTTGCCTTCGCGGCACGAATCACCAAGAACGCACCGCTCGCCGTACAGGCCACCAAACGCAGCGTGCTCGAGGGACTCAAGCTCGACCTGCGCGAGGCATACAAGAACGAGTCGCGGATCGCGAACGAGGTCTTCATGACCGAGGACGCGAAGGAAGGTCCGAAGGCGTTCGCCGAGAAGCGCGCGCCACAGTGGCAGGGCAAGTGAGCGAGACGCCGCAGCATCCCTACGCGCACGCGGCGGCGTCGCCGGACCGGATCGCCGTCACGCTTCCGAGCCGCGGCGAGACGCGCACATATGCAGAGCTGGACCATCGCTCGAACCAGATTGCGGCGCTGCTGCGAAGTCGCGGCCTGAACCGCCGGGACGGCATCGCGATCCTCATGCCGAACCAGGCGTCATGGTTCGACGTTGTATGGGCGGGGTTGCGCGCGGGCCTCTACGTGACCCCCATCAACTGGCACCTCACCGCGCAGGAGGCCGCGTACATCGTTCGGGACTGCGAGGCGAAGGCGGTCTTCGCCTCCGCGCAGATCGCCGAGACAGTTGCCGCCCTCGGTGACGCCCTGGACGCGGTCGAGCTTCGCGTTTCGGTCGAGGGCGACCTGCCGGGCTTCGAAGCGCTCGACGACCTGATCGCCGACCTGCCGGGGACGCCGATTGCGGACGAGCGTGAAGGCAGCTGGATGTTCTACTCCTCCGGCACGACCGGAGTGCCGAAGGGCATCAAACCCGGGCTGCCCGCCCCGGAGCTGGGTGGGCCGAACCCGTTCCTGATGCTCCTGACCGAGCTCTACGGGTTCGACAGCTCGACCGTCTACCTGTCGCCCGCGCCGCTGTACCACGCCGCGCCGGCCGGCTGGAGCACGGGAACGCAGCGACTCGGCGGCACCGTCGTCGCGATGGATCGCTTCGACCCTGAGGAGCTGTTGCGCCTGATCGAACGGCACCAGGTCACCAACGTTCAGCTCGTACCGACGCATCTCATCCACCTGCTGAAGCTGCCCGAAGAGGTTCGTGGCAGGTACGACCTGTCGAGCCTGAAGATGGTCGTTCACGCCGCGGCGCCCTGCCCCGTCGAGGTAAAGCGGGCGGCGATCGAATGGCTCGGCCCGATCGTGTACGAGTACTACGCCGGGAGTGAAGGCACCGGCTTCTGCGCGATCAGCCCGCAGGAATGGCTCGAACGGCCGGGGTCGGTGGGCCGGTCGCTGCTGGGAGGCGTGCACATCCTCGACGAGGACGGCAACGAGCTGCCGGCTGGCGACGAAGGGCAGGTCTGGTTCGAGTCAGTGCACCGGTTCGACTATCACGGTGATCCCGAGAAGACCCGAAACGCGTTCAACGACAAGGGCTGGAGCACCATCGGCGACATCGGCCGGCTCGACGAGGACGGCTACTTGTTCCTCACGGATCGTGCCTCGAACATGATCATCTCGGGCGGGGTGAACATCTACCCGCGGGAGGCGGAGGACGTCCTCGTCGTACATCCCCTGGTCGAGGACGTCGCCGTCATCGGAACTCCGGACGAGGTCATGGGTGAGCAGGTGACGGCCTTCGTCCAGCTGCGCGACCCTTCGGTGGCCAGCGAGACGCTCGCGGCCGAGCTGGTCGAGTACACCCGCGACCGGCTCACCCACTTCAAATGCCCGCGCGAGGTGCGGTTCGTCGACGCCCTCCCGCGCCTGCCCAACGGGAAGCTCCTGAAGCGGAACCTCACCGCCTGACCGTCGCGAGCGCTCGACGTCGCGGTGGAATCGCATCCGAAGTGAGACCACTTCGTGACTCGTCTCGCCTGCGATCCAGCGACGATGAACCGCATGCGCAGAGCTGTCCAATTCCTCACCGCGGCGGCGGCCGTGGTCGTCGTCACCGGCTGCTCCGGCTCGAGTAGCCAATCCGACTCATCCACGCCGGCGACTCCGCGCTCGACCGCCCCGGCTCCCGACCTGACCACGACACCCGCGACGTACCCGGTGGGACTCGCGGACGTGGCCGGCAAGCCGTGGGTGGTCGAGACCGGCAGCGGCAAGGTCGGTCCCCTCGACGACCTGAAGCATGCGGTCAGCGTTGGCGCGACGCCGTTGCGCGCAACGTACGACAGGCATCTGCTGTGGGTGAGCGTGTTCGGCGCCGGACAGGTCGTGGCCGTTGACCCGACCACTGGCAAGGTCGTGGTCCGGTCGAAGATCGGAGGCGAGCCTGAAGGCATCGTCTCGGCGTTCGGTCACGTGTGGGTCGTTCAGCAAAAGGCCCGCCGGCTCGCCGAGCTGGACAACAAGGGCAAGATCATCCGCGTGGTCGCGACCGGCGAGGAGCCGCGCCAGGTCGCTGCAAGCCGAACCGCGCTGTACGTGTCGGACTTCGGTGCGGGGGACATCTATCGCGTCGATCCCAAGACCGCCAAGGTGACCTCGCATCGCCACGTTTGTGATGGAGCCCAAGGCATGGCTGCGACCAAGTACTCCTTGTGGGCAACCTGCACGTCGTCGGACCGTGTCGTGGCCGTCAACCCGACGACGCTGCACCGACAGACGAGCTTCCACGTGGCGGGTGAACCCGACGCGATCCACACTGCCGGGGGCACGGTGTACGTCGCGCTCACGAATGGGCCGGCCCTGGTGCAGCTGCCGGCGTCGGGCGACCCGGTTCCCACGCTCGTTGCGCTGCAACTGGGCGACGACCTGCCGCTCGGTGATCGGGCGAACGTCGACCTGCTGCTGATCGGGAAGCGCTTCTGGGTGTCGTCGCCCAACGGTGGCGATGTCATCGCGGGAAGCCTGGGCTGAGCCCGTCACACCGGCCGGATCACCAGCACGGTCACGCAGCCGACCCGCACCCAGCCCCGCCTCACTAGGCAAAGTGAATTTGGTGTCGTACCTGGCCCGTCAAAAGCTCACTTCGCAGCACTAAATCCGCATCGCCCCGGCTCAGCCGCGACGGGCGGCGGCTGCGTGGCGCGGGTAGCGGCCCGCCTCCACTAGGCAAAGTGAATTTGGTGTCGTACCTGGCCCGTCAAAAACTCACTTCGCAGCACTAAATCCGCATCGCTCGGACTTGGCTGGTTAGTGGCACGGGCCGTTGTGGCGGGAAGCCCTGAGCCAGTCACACCCGCCGGATCACCAGCACGGTCACGTCATCGTCCTGAGCCTTCGCGGGCGCTGCAGTCACGAGCACCCGCTTCAACAGCACGTCGGCTGGTTCGGTCGCGGGACCGCTCGCGGCGGCGGCGAGCATCCGCACGATTCCGACGTCGATGTCCTCGCCGCGGCGCTCGACGAGGCCGTCAGTTGCCACGATGAGGCACATGCCCGGGCCGATCTCGACCACGTCCGACGTCCGCCTGGGTCCGCCATCGACACCGAAGGGAGTGCCAGTCGTTGTCGGGACGACCCGGCTGCCGTGCGAGTCGACGACGATCGGTGGCAGATGCCCGGCATTGCCGATCCGCACCTTGCCGGACTCGGTGTCGATGAGGAAGTACATCACGGTGACGAGCTGAGCAAGGTCGACAGCGTTGAAGAACCCGTCGACCTTCTCGAACACTGCGACCGGGTCCGGGTCGTCGACTGCGTAGGCACGCATCATCGTCCGGACCTGCGCCATGGCTGCGGCTGCCTCGACACCCCGGCCCATGACGTCACCGACCACCGCGACCACCCGGCCGTCCGAGACCTTGAGTACGTCGTAGAAGTCGCCGCCCGCCTCCTGCCCGCCGGCCGGGCTGTAATGAGCGGCGATGTCCCACCCGGCCAAGGTGGGGATGTCCTCGGGGAGCAAAGCTCGCTGCAGATCCAACGAGGCCTTCCGCTCCGCGGCGTACACCTCGGTGCGCTGCAGCGTCTGCGCGGTTTGGGCTGCCAGCGCAAGCACGAATGCACGCTCGTCGTCGTCGAACAACCGACGCTGCGAGAAGCTGAACCGCAAGGCGCCGAGGATTCGGCCGCCGGTGATCAACGGCACCGAGCACATCGAGACAGTCGCCGCCTCGAGCCCGCGCAACGCAGGGAACTCGCGATCCCGGTCCTCCCGGGACTCCAGCCAGGTGGCCCGCCCGGTCCGCAACGACGTGGCAGCGGGCAGCGGCGCGTCGAGACGCTCCTCCCGCAGCGCGTCGACCAGTCCCTCGCCGTACCCGACGGCGCCCGGCACGGCGATGTGCTCGCCGTCCTCGGCCGGCAGCACGAGCGACCCGCCGGAGGCCCCGAGAGCCGACACACCCTCTGACACGACGACGTCCGCGACGTCCTCGGGGGTTCGTGACTTCGCCAGCGCCGCCGTGACGCGTTGCAGGCGCGCGGCGCGATCGGACAAGCGTTGCAGCACCGACAGTCGCTCGATCTCGCTGACCATGCACGACTCGAACGGCTGGATCGGCGTGGGCGTTCGACCGGCGACGAGGTCCCGCAGCTGCCGCACCACGGACTCGACGTACCAACGCCGGAACAGGCGATGTGCGGCGGGCGTCTCGAGAGTGAGCAGCCGTGCCGCTCGGGCGTAGGAGTCAGCCTCGTCGAGGCCGGCAAGGTAAGCCTCGCCCGCTCTCGCGGCGGACGCCGGCAGGTGAAGGACCAGCCGGGTTCGCGGATCCCCTCGACGCACCGCCGCCAGCGCCTGTCGCTTGATCGCGTCGCGGGCATCCGAGAACTCGTGGACCACGGTTCGAATCAGCGCTGCCAGATGGTCGGTGATCGCCTCGCCGGAGTCCGCGGCCGACGCCGCCAGAGAGAACTCACGCACCACGTTGTCGATGTGTGCCTTGGCGTCGATCAACAGGTCGGTCGGGACGTCGCCGAGAACGACGGTGTAGAGGCCGGCCGCCTCGGGATCGACTGGCTCTTCCCAGGAGTGAAGCAAGCGCTCGAGGTCGAGGTCATCGAGGGCAGCCGCCGCCGTTGTCGGCTGGAACTGCGCCCACACCGTCTTGCCGCCGCCTGCCCGGTCGACGCCCCAGCGGGTGGCGACCGCGTCCACGAGGGCGAGCCCGCGGCCGGTCATGTTGGTGACGCTCGTGGTCGGCTGGATCGGCGGACGCTCGTTGCCGTCGCTGACCTCGAGCCGGACTTCTCTGGAGTCACCGGCGACGAGGATCGCGATCGGTGGTGAGCCGTGCTGAACGGCATTCGCCAGCAGCTCGGCGGCTGCCAGCTCCACATCGTCGGCGATCGACTCGGCCCCGAGGTCGATGACTCGGCGCCGGGCGAACCGCCGGCCGTCACGAATGGAGGTTGGATCCTGAGCGAGCTCCAACCTCTTCCGACCCTTCCCAGCAAAATCCTTCGTGATACATGGAGATATCGCCCGTTGAGTGCATCCGAAACGTTTCTCAGTCGTTGCAGATGACACTGCGGACGCCATGTCCGGTTTTCATGTCGGCAAACGCGGAATCGATGTCTTCGAGGTTGATTCGATTGGTCACGAGACGCTCGAGCGGCATCCGACCTTGGCGCCACAGGTCGAGTAGCAGTGGGAAGTCACGCGCCGGCACGGTCGACCCGTACTGGCAGCCGAC
>JAFAZI010000139.1 GCA_019239875.1 Frankiaceae bacterium | reverse complement strand
GCCATCGGGTCGGCGCTCAGATCGATGCCCTGCGAGCGCTTGAACTCGGCCACCAGCCAATCCACGACGGCCTTGTCGAAGTTGTCGCCACCGAGGTGGTTGTCGCCCGCCGTCGCCTTGACTTCGAACACGCCGTCGCCGATCTCGAGCACCGACACGTCGAACGTGCCGCCACCGAGGTCGAAGACGAGGATCGTCTGGTCGGCTTCCTTGTCCAGGCCGTACGCCAGCGCGGCGGCGGTCGGCTCGTTGATGATGCGGAGCACGTTGAGCCCCGCAACCTGGCCGGCCTCCTTGGTGGCCTGGCGCTGCGCGTCGGAGAAGTACGCCGGAACGGTGATCACGGCGTCGGTCACCGGCTCGCCGAGGTAGGCCTCCGCGTCGCGCTTGAGCTTCTGAAGAATGAAAGCGGAGATCTGCTGCGGCGTCTGCTTCTTGCCGTCGATGTCGATCTCCCAGTCGGTGCCCATGTGGCGCTTGACCGAGCGGATCGTGCGGTCCGGGTTGGTGACCGCCTGTCGCTTCGCGACCTCGCCGACGAGGACCTCGCCGTTCTTGGCGAACGCGACGACGCTCGGCGTCGTGCGCGAGCCCTCGGCGTTGGCGATGACATTGGGCTCTCCGCCCTCGAGCACGGTGACGACGCTGTTCGTCGTCCCGAGGTCGATGCCGACTGCTCGTCCCATCGTGGTGACCTTTCGTTGTGCGTTGTAGGAGTGGGCTCAACGTCGAGAGTTGAGCCGGTTGCACTCATGTTAACCACCGGTCGGTGGCCGTGCATTCCGACTTGAGCGAAATTCACTCAACTTTTTTTCGGAGCCTCACGCAAGGCTATCCGAGGTGGTTCGGCGTACCGTTCAGTCATGCTGGGCCGCCTGCAGGACCGACGAGGCGAGCCGAACCTGCGGGTCCGCCTCACCGCTGCGCTGGTGATCGTCGGCTTGGTCGTCCTGACCGCACCGATCGTGATGATCCCGATCATCAACTGGCTGTCCGAGCGGTTCTAGGCGCGGCTGCGCGCGGCGTCGCCGACCGAACACCGAGCCATCCGAAGCGGGCCGAAAACCTGCCTCGGAAGGCCCATTTAGCGCGGCTCGACGCAGCATTCGCGAGCCGAGCGCGACGCGAACGACGCCGAAACGTACGCTTCCCGCGTGACTGTTCGCCTGATTGCCGGTCTCGCCGTCTCCCTCATCGCCTTCGCGATCGCCGGGCAGCGGGTGCTCTGGCTCGCCCGCCTGGTCCTCGCCGGTGCACCGATCCCGCCCGAGCGCCGGCCCGACATCGCCGGCGCCGTCAAGGCCCAGCTCGTCGACGTGGTCGCCCAGCGCAAGCTGTTCAAACGCACGGTGCCTGGTACCGCGCACGCGTTCACGTTCTGGGGCTTCACGATCCTGTTCTTGACGATCATCGAGGCGTACGGCGCGCTGTTCTCCCGGGACTTCGCGATCCCGCTGATCGGCAAGACCCGCGCGGTGGGCCTGATCGAGGACATCTTCACCGTCGCGGTCATCCTGGCGCTCGTCACGTTCACGATCATCCGGCTGAAGAACTCGCCGAAGCGCCTGGACCGCAAGTCACGGTTCTACGGCTCGCACACGGACCAGGCGTTCGTCGTCCTCGGCATGATCTTCCTGGTCATGGCGACGCTGCTGCTCTATCGCGGCGCGCAGATCGACACCGGCCACTTCCCCTACCAGGACGACGGCTGGTGGGCGTTCGCGTCGAAGGCGACGTCGTACATCACTCCGAACAGCATGGCGTTCGAGACGCTCTTCATCGTCCTCAACATCGCGGTCATCGTCGGCTTCCTGGTGCTCGTGCTCTACAGCAAGCACATGCACATCTTCACGGCGCCGATCAACGCCTCACTGAAGCGCCACCCGAAGGCGCTCGGTCCGCTTGGTACGACGCCCGACATCGAGAACCTGATGGAGGACGAGAACGCCGTACTGGGCGCCGGCGTCATCGAGAACCTCCATCAGCAACAGCTGCTGCAGACCCTTGCCTGCACCGAGTGCGGGCGGTGCCAGGACAAGTGTCCGGCCTGGAACACGGGCAAGCCGCTCAACCCCAAGCTGATCATCACGAACCTCCGCGACGCGATGTACGACCAGGCGCCACGGCTGCTCGGCGGCAAGGCGGAGGACGGCTCCGACCTCGAGCCGGTGTCGCTGGTCCCTGACGTCATCGACCCCGACGCGCTCTGGGCCTGCACGACGTGCGGTGCGTGCGTGGAGGAGTGCCCCGTCGACATCGAGCACGTCGACACGATCATCGACATGCGCCGCTACCAGGTCCTGATGGAGTCCTCGTTCCCGTCAGAGGCCGGCACGATGCTGCGCAACGTCGAGAACCAGGGCAACCCGTGGGGCCTGCGCGCCGACATGCGCGAGGAGTGGCTCGAGGGCATGGAGTTCGACATCCCGGTGGTGTCCGACTCGATCCCCGACGACATCGAGTGGTTGTACTGGGTGGGCTGCGCCGGCGGCCTCGACGACCGCGCTCGCAAGTCGACGCAGGCGATCGCCCGCGTGATGAACGCTGCGGAGGTGAAGTTCGCGATCCTCGGCCAGATGGAGTCGTGCACCGGTGACCCGGTACGACGGCTCGGCAACGAGTACCTCTTCCAGGAGATGGCGAAGGCGAACATCGAGACGCTGGACGGCGTCGGCGCCAAGAAGATCGTGGCCTCCTGCCCGCACTGCTTCAACACCATCGGGCGCGAGTATCCCGCGCTCGGCGGCAACTACGAGGTGGTGCACCACTCACAGCTGCTGTCCCGGCTCGTTGCCGACGGCAAGCTGTCGCCGCAGGACCCGATCGTGGCGAAGCTGACCTACCACGACCCGTGCTACCTGGGTCGCCACAACAACGTCCTCGAGGACCCGCGCATCGTGATCGACGCGGTGCCCGGTCTGGAGCGCGTCGAGATGCACCGCCACGGCAAGCGCGGCTTCTGCTGCGGCGCCGGCGGATCCCGGATGTGGATGGAGGAGCGAATCGGCAAGCGGGTCAACGTCGAGCGCACCGACGAGGCGCTGGGCACCGGCGCGGAGATCATCGCGACCTCGTGCCCGTACTGCCTGATCATGCTTGACGACGCCGTCAACGCGAAGCGGTCGGAGGGCGGCGCCGAGGGCGTCAAGGTCATCGACATCGCGCAGGTTCTCGCCGACTCGATCGGTCTGCGCAAGATTCCCGCGATGGCAGGCGCTCCGGCTGCCGCCGAAGGCGAGCAGGTCGAGGCGCACCAGCCCGACGCGACGACCGGTACCAGCGCCGTACAGCCCGCCGGTGAACCGTCGGCGGAGGAGACCGAGGCCGCGGCGGGTGAGGCCGCACGCGAGCCGGTCACCGACCCGACGCCGGAGCCCGGCACGGTGAGCGAGGCGACGACGATGGAACAGACCATCGGTGACAAGCCCGGGACCGCCCACAGCGACTCCGACGACGAGGAGTAGGGCGACCCAGCCGGGATGGCACGCCCACCGCGCGGCCGGGACTGGCAGGAGCGCGCGTTCGAGGAGACCGAGCTCAAGCGTCGCGACACGAAGGCGGGCGTCCCCTCCGACGTCCCCGACCCGATGCGGGCGACGTCGGACTTCACCCGCCGGTCGAGCTGGCGCTGGACGCTGATCGGTCTGGCCGTGATCATCGTCGCCGGCATCGTCCGGGCCGAGCTCAACAACCGCCCGCCATCCCTCACCACCGATTGCCAGACGCCCGCATTCGCGTTGAGCTCCCTGTCGCCGAAGCAGGGCGGCGTCGTGCGGTGGTCAGCGACCGGTCCGGCCAGCATGCATTTCGTCATCACGCTCGGCATCGACCGCCTCGGACCCGGCACGACGCCCGGCGTTCTGCGCGGCGTGCCCGAGGCCGGACACACGTCGGCGACCACCGAGCAAGCCGTCCTCGCCCACGCCCTCTCGTCGGACTGCAAGGCGCACGGCGCGTTCACCGTCGACGTACCTTCCGGGACCTACACCGTGAAGCTGTTCCGCCTCGGCGGGACCGGCGCGACCGCGACAGGTACCGAGGTCGCGACCAAGGTGATGACGGTCAAGGCGGCCTGAGCGACCGCTATCCTCTGCACGATCGCCGGGTCGACCGGCGGCGCGGGCGTAGTTCAATGGCAGAACATCAGCTTCCCAAGCTGACAGTGCGGGTTCGATTCCCGTCGCCCGCTCCACCCGCACGCAGGTTCAGAAGGTGCGTGGCCGAGAGACAGAAGAGTCGCGGCGGCTGCTGCTTCGGTTCGCTACCGCCTTCGGGAAGTACGCGACGCGCACACGGCCTCTCCCAGATGGAGTTGGCCCGCAAGGCGGGGGTTGACCCGGCGTACGTCAGCGCACTAGAGCGGGGCGGCGCAACCCCACGATCTTAAACGCCCTCGCGCGAGCGCTGGATGTCCCGGTCCAGGAGATTATTCCGGTCGACCTGTTGCGATGACCAACCCAGTTGGAGCCGCGAACCCTCTCTCGGGGCGCGGTTTCGGCGCGGGTCGCAGAGCGTGGCCGCTGCGCGCCTGCGCTCAGCCATGCAACCATCCTCGCGATGAGCGATGAACAAGCAGAGGCTCCCCTCGATTACGAGATCACCACCAGAGAGAGTTTCTCGGGGTCGATGACAAGGTCGGTCGCCAAGAGCGGGGATCGAATCTTTCGCGGATGTTGCCCGCGATGCTCTCACCAGACCGAGTACCGCGTGATAATAGGTGTGTTGGTTGAGCCTGACGTTGAGGGCGCATCTGATGAGGCGTTCGCGCCGCGCTACGAGTCGTGGCAACACGCGACCGTGCTCTGCCAGTGTCATGAGGTTCATCCCGGCCGCCCGGCGACCGAGCCATCCGGCTGCGGTGCGCATTGGACGGAGTGGGCTCGATGACCGACGCCGGAGAGGTCGTTGATACTGCAACTCCGCCAGCCCGCCCCCTGCCGCTGTCCACACGGGAAGATCGCGATAACGCGATCCGCGCGCGAGACTCCGCTGCGGCTCAGTTGCCTGCTATGCGCCGGCAAGCCAGCGCGTGGCGAACTGGCCTAGCATCGCTGACGACGCTGACGGGGATCTTCGGGGTAAGCGTTGGGCTTGACGGAGTACCGGACCTCACG
>JAFAZI010000107.1 GCA_019239875.1 Frankiaceae bacterium | reverse complement strand
GTCGCGGTCATGTATCTCGGCAAGATCGTCGAGATCGGTGATGTCGACGAGGTCTACGACCGGCCGTCGCACCCCTACACTCAGGCGCTGCTTTCGGCGATCCCGATTCCTGATCCGCGTAAGGAGAGGGAGCGGGAACGAATCCTGCTCAAGGGAGACCTGCCCAGCCCGGCGAATCCACCGTCGGGGTGCCGGTTCCGAACCCGTTGTTTCAAGTACGAGGCACTCGACCTGCAGCGTCGCCAGCGTTGCGACAACGAGGTGCCGCCGCTCTATCCCCAAGGCGACGACCATGGCGCCGCCTGTCATTACGCCGAGGCGCTGGCCGTTGTCTAGCCACGTCGCGCAACAGTGGCGATCGGCCACATCCCAAGAGGAGGAACATTGAAGATGCGTCGACGAGGCGCAGCCGTTGCGGCGACCGCAGTCGCGTTCACGATGATCGTGGGTGCCTGTGGGTCGTCGAGCAGTGGCGGCGACAACACCAATGGAAGCGGGGCGACGACCAACGGCCAAGGCCAGGTCTCCGGCCTGAAGGGCCAGGACATCAACGTCCAGCCCGTGTCAGCGCTCAAGCAGGGCGGCACCGTCAAGTGGTCGGTTGACCAGTACACGACCCAGTGGAACTACAACCAGGTCGACGGTCCCGAGGCGACCACGAGCAACGTGCTCGGCGCCATCATGCCGACCCCGATGGTTTCGCAGGCCGACGCCAGCGTGGTCGCCGACCCCAACTTCATCACCAAGATCAGCGAGACGTCGGCGAGTCCGCAGACCATCACCGCGGAGCTGAACCCAGACGCGAAGTGGTCGGACGGCACGTCGATCACGGAAGCTGACTACGCGGCGAACTTCACCGCGTGCGACGGCAAGCACAAGGGCTACCAGTGCGCCAGCAACACCGGGTACAACCAGATCAAGAGCGTTAGCGAGGGCGACAACGGCAAGTTCTCGGTCGTCGTCGTGTTCAAGAAGCCGTTCACCGACTGGAAGGCGATCTTCGACACCTTCCTGTACCCGGCGCACTACATGTCGACCGCTGACCTGTTCAACACCGGCTACGTCAGCAAGATCCCCGTCACCGGTGGTCCGTTCGGCAACCCGCAGTTCAACAAGTCCGCGCAGACGGTGACCGTCACCCCCGACCCCAACTGGTGGGGCGACAAGCCGCTGCTCGACAAGATCGTGTTCGAGACCTTGTCCTCGACCGCCGCGAACCAGGCGTACGTCAACGGCGAGATCAACTTCGACTACGACGTCGCGGTGGACCCGGACGACTACAAGCAGATCAACAAGGCCAAGGACGGTCACGTCACCCTTGCCGCGGGTCCGGACTACCGGCAGATCACGGTCAGCAGCGTTCACGGCTTCATGACGGACGAGAAGGTCCGGCAGGCCGTGATGATGGGCATCAACCGTGACCTGCTGATCAAGTCGGACCTCAACCACATCCCGTGGCCGACGGTTCCGCTGAACAACCACTTCTTCATGAACAGCCAGGACGGCTACACCGACAACACGGCCAACCTCGGGACGTACAACCCGACGGCCGCGGAGCAGCTGCTCAAGGACGACGGCTTTGTGAAGGACAAGAACGGCTACTACGCAAAGGGCGGCAAGGAGATCGACCTGGAGTTCATGATTCCGGACGGCATCGTCTCGAGTCAGAACGAGGGCGAGCTCACGCAGGAGCTGCTCAAGCAGATCGGCATCAAGGTTCACATCAACGCGGTGCCGATCAACCAGTGGTCGGGCAAGTACCTGACGCCGGGCAAGTTCGACCTGGCGCCGTTCTCGTGGCTCGGGACGCCGTTCCCGATCTCCTCGAGCTTGTCGATCTACTCATCACCGAAGAACGGCGGTGGTCAGAACTTCACGGGTACCGCCAACCCGCAGGTGGACACGCTGTTGAAGCAGGCCGTTTCCGAGCCGGACGCCACGAAGGCGACCGACCTCGCGAACCAGGCGGACAAGCTGCTCTACCAGGAGGTCCACACGATCACGCTGTTCCAGCGCCCGCAGATGTGTGGCGTGACGAATGGCCTGGCCAACCTCGGTTCCTTCGGCTTCGCATCGATCGACTACACGAAGATCGGTTACCAGTCGAGCCCGAGCACGACCAGCAGCTGATCTGACACACCTGCGTGGGCCCGGCCGGATATCCGGCCGGGCCCACGTGTTGTCGGGGACAATTCCTCGATGCCGAGCAAGGACTACGGGCCCGATCCGATCGCCACGCCGCTGCGACCGCGGCGCACGATCCGCGAGGTCGATGCCGAGATCGACCTCGTCGTCGAGGACGCCGCCTCGGGGTTCTGTGGCGCCATCGTCGGGTTTGACAAGGCGACGGTGACACTCGAGGACAGGTTCGGGGCGACTCGCCTGTTCCGGTGGGCGGCAGCGGCCTTCATGCTCGATGGCGAGACGGTCACCCTGCGCCGCCCGGTCCTCGCGTCACCGGTCGCGAGCTCCCGCACGGCATCGGGATCGATCGCCGTACCGAACGCCGCAACACGGGTTGCTCAGCCCAGTCGCATCCTCGTCGAGGGCGTCCATGACTGCGAGCTGATCGAACGGATCTGGGGTGCGGATCTCCGGATCGAAGGGGTGGTCGTCGAGCAGTTGGAAGGTGCGGACAATCTGCTGGACGCGGTGCGGGAGTTCAGGCCCAGTGCCGACCGGCGTCTCGGTGTGCTGCTCGACCACCTCGTGACAGGCAGCAAGGAGAGTCGGATCGCGGCGACGGTGGCGGGTCCCCACGTCATGGTGGTCGGGCATCCGTTCGTCGACATCTGGCAGGCGGTTAAGCCCGAGCGAGTCGGGCTCGCCGCGTGGCCAGTGATCCCGAAAGGGATGCCGTGGAAAGAGGGAATCACCGCACATCTCGGCGCGCCGGACACCGCAACGGCGTGGCGAAGGATTCTCCATGCGGTGAGGTCGTGGACCGACCTCGAGCCTGCCCTGCTCGGCCCGGTCGAAGCCTTGATCGACTTCGTCACCGTCGACGGCGCCGCTGGCTAGAGCCTGCGTGCGGCCCTGAGCGCGTCGCGTCGCAGGTCGCCGTCGAGCAGGTCGATGTACAGCTGGCCGTCCAGATGGCCGCATTCATGCTGCAGGCAGCGGGCCAGCAACCCGGTGCCCTCGACCCGCACGGTCTTGCCTGCCACATCCACGCCCTCGACCGCGGCGAACGCCGCCCGACGTACCGGAAACCACAAGCCGGGCAACGAGAGGCAGCCTTCGTCACCATCCTGCTCGCCGTCGAGGTGTACGAGGCGAGGATTGACAACCACGCCGCTCTTGCCGTCGACGAACCAGCTGAAGGCGCGCAGGCCGACGCCGATCTGGTTGGCGGCGAGCCCCGCCCGCCCGTCACGCGCGGTCACCGTGTCGAGCAGGTCGTCGCAGAGCGCCGCGAGTGCCGCATCGAAGACCGTCACCTCGTCGCATGGCGTGCGCAGTACGGGGTCGCCCCACCGGCGAATCTCGCGTTCGGCCATGGCTGCCAGTCTGCCCTGACCGCTCCCTCGCTGTGACAGGCTTGATGGCATGACAACGGTGACGACGAGCAGGTACGACGACGTCCTCGAGCGATACGACGCCGTGCTCGGACTCGAGACCCACGTCGAGCTCGGTACCGTGACCAAGCTGTTCTGCGGTTGTTCGACGGCGTTCGGTGCCGAGCCCAACAGCCAGGTGTGCCCGACCTGTCTGGGCCTGCCCGGGTCGCTGCCGGTCACGAACGGCACCGCGATCGACTACTCGATCAAGATCGGCCTTGCGCTGCACTGCGACATCGCCGACTGGTGTCGCTTCGCGCGAAAGAACTACTTCTATCCGGACATGCCGAAGGACTACCAGACCAGCCAGTACGACGAGCCACTGTGCACCGACGGGTACCTGGACGTGACCGTCGACGGGGAGACCTTCCGGGTCGAGATCGAGCGCGTGCATCTCGAAGAGGACACTGGCAAGTCGCTGCACGTCGGCGGCGCCACCGGGCGCATCCATGGCGCGACACACTCGTTGGTCGATTACAACCGGGCGGGCATCCCGCTCGTCGAGATCGTGACGCGGCCGGTGCGGGGGACTGGCCACAAAGCCGCCGAGGTGGCGCGCGCGTATGTCACGGAGCTGCGAGACATCCTGCGCGACCTCGGAGTCTCCGACGTCCGGATGGAGCAGGGTTCACTTCGGTGTGACGTCAACTTGTCGCTGATGCCCAAGGGCGCGACCGAGCTCGGGACCCGGACCGAGACCAAGAACGTCAACTCGCTGCGGTCGGTCGAGCAGGCGGTACGTCACGAGGTGGAGCGCCAAGCTGCGCTGCTTGACGCCGGCGAGCGCATCGTGCAGGAGACGCGCCATTTCCACGAGGACACCGGTACGACGAGCCCCGGCCGCAGCAAGGAGGAGGCCCAGGACTACCGGTACTTCCCGGAGCCGGACCTCGTGCCGCTGGCACCGCCGGCCGAGCAGGTCGAGGCGATTCGGGCCTCGCTGCCCGAACCGCCGAGCGTCCGCCGGGCTCGGTTCGCCGGGGCGAACGGGTTCACCGCCGTCGACATCGACCAGATGACGAACGCGGGTGTCATCGATCTCGTCGCATCGACCATCGACGGTGGAGCGTCGCCCACCAAGGCCAAGGGCTGGTGGCTCGGCTATCTGGTGGGCCGGGCGAACGAGCTCGGCGAGGAAGTTACCGAGCTCGCCATCGGCCCGGCCGAGGTCGTGCGGATCAGCGCGCTCGAGGACGACGGTTCGCTCACCAACAAGCTGGCCCGGCAGGTCGCGGATGCCGTGCTCGCCGGTGAGGGTGGCGTCGACGAGGTGATCGACGCGCACGGTTGGAAGGTCGCCGGCGAGGACGAGCTGATCGCTGCGATCGACGCAGTGATCGCGGACAACGCCGACACCGCCGACAAGGTGCGCGGCGGCAATCTCGGTGCCGTCGGCCCGCTGGTCGGCGCCGTGATGAAGGCGACCGGGGGAGCCGCCGACGCCAAACGCGCCCGCGAGCTGATCCTCGAAAAGCTCGGCCAGTCCTAGCCCGCGCTTTGGCGGGGGACGCGGGAACGCACCAGCGGGTAGGGGATCACCTGTGGCTTGTCATAGCGGTGCTTGTCACCGAAGGACACCCAGGTTCGGCTTCGCGAGACCGAGCCCACCGACTTCTTCGCGTAGTCACAGACGCCGCCCGGAAAGATCTTCTTGAGCGATCGGAACTGCGCTGCCGTCATGGATGACGGGTAGGCGGCGCGCCGCAGAGGGCGGAGCCGGCACTTGATGACGTCCTCCGACAGCGGCCCACCCGCTTTCTGCCGAGGTCCCGCGTGCTTGGCCACCGAGCAGCTCGCCGGCGCCCCGGCCCCGCCGATCCGGCAGGCGTCCGTCAGGTCCGACGGCCGGCTGTGCGCGACCAGCCACGCCCTCGGCTTCCAGGGATGGTCCGCCTGCAGGGCGTCGAGTGCGTTGAGCCACCTGTTGACCGCGACGATCGCTGACGACGGCAGGGCGGCACCACTCCAGATCACCTGACTGCGATGGCTGCCGAAGTTGGCATCAAGCCGCGCCCTGACCTCGTACGGTCGGATCTGGTCGTGGATGTCGAGTTCGGGTACGTCGTCCGAGACGGGGATCGTCTGATCGATGATCGCCGCCTGGTCGATCGCGCCGTACTCACCGACCATCGAGTTCGCGAACATGCGGTGCGCTTCCCGGCGCGACATGCGCTGCCGGCCCGAAACAAATCCACCGTTGAGGTTCACCCCGCCGACACCGCGGTTGAGGTCGACGAACTGCTGCGCTGTGATCTGGCCGCGGCGGAGTGCGACCAGCCCGTACTGCACCCCCACGTTGTCCAGCGGCCGCAACGCCTTTCCGGTCGCCCGGCTCCGGCCGAGGAGGTTGACCAGGTCGTCCTGCAGGTCGCAACGGACGCCGTCCGGGTTGGTCTTGCGGTTGTAGATCGTCGCGGGATCGACGCCGCCCGGACAGGACGTCGGGTGGAGGTTGTCACCGAACAGGTTGTCCCAGTCGATGCACACCTGGGGGTCGGCCAGACCGGTCACGTCGTTCTGCTCGAACGTGCTGAAGTCGTCCTTGTGCGTGCCGAAGTAGTGCCGGAGCAGGACGCAGTCACCGACCGTCATGGCGGTACTGACCACGTCAGGGAACGAGAGCAGGGGAGTGCCGCCATCGAGGATCCCGGGATAGCCGTTGGCGATCGTGTACTGCTGGATCGCGCCGCCGGACGCCCCACCGCTCGTGACGTGGTGGACATCGCCGTACCGGTCGGTGACGAACTGCTTGACCATCATCAGTGTCTCCGCGGAGAGCACCTGGTTGCAGTGCACGCCGAAGATCGTCAGCGATGACTCTCCGACCATGTAGCCGTGGCTCAGCAGGCCTGGCAGGTTCAGGAACGGGCCGGCGATGTTGTCGCCGCTGATCTTGTCGAGTGGGCTGAACACGGAGATCTCACCGCCATCGCTGCCCTGATGGAACCCGGTGCCGCAGGACTCTCCGAAGTGCCAGACCAGGTTGTGGTTCCACTCGCGCGGCTGGAAGGGCTTGTGCCTGCCGCGCTTGTGCGGGTCGTCCAGGACAGCGAGGCGCGTCACTGATCGGTTGATCACGACGTTCTCGACGCGAAGGACGAATGGAACCCGCTTGCCGTGGATCGTGGTGCTCGCCGTTGACTTCGGGTACGGCGCGAACGGCTTGGTCAGTCGGTGGAAGCTGCCCTGCTTGTCCTTGTACCACCAGTGAACTCGACGCTTCGCGACACAGTTCGATCCATGCGGCGCACCCATTCCCTGCTCGGCCGTCTGGCAGACGAAAGGCTCCTGATGCGGGCCGGTGAGGATCGGGCCCTGGATGGAGTGGGCGAGCAGGTGCAAGGTGACTGAGCGCCTGCCGTAGCGGTGGTCACGAGCGGTCGCGGTCACGACGTTGTGGCCGAGCGACGGAAGGTGGATGACTCCTTCGACCGCTCCTCGGGCCTGACCCGGGCGGCTTCGTACGTGACGGAAGATTCGATGCACCTTGATCGCCTGGCCGTCGACGACGACCTGCAGATTGTCGTGCTTGGACAGCCCTCGGATCGCCAACTTCGCGTGATGTCCGGCAATCAGAGTGGGTCGTGCGTCGACGGTCGTCATCTCGATCTGGCCCGGCTTGAGGCCGCGGTGACCTGTGGTGAAGTCGTTGGCATTGACCACATGAGGACCGTCGCCGGCGGTCGAGGCCTCCGCCCGGACATGGTGGTGGTGGCGGCTGGGCGCCATGTGCCGCGACGCCGTGTCGTGGTGAGGGGATCCGACGGCGGCCGCGATCGGCGCTCCGCCTAGTGCAATGGCGCAGACGGCACCTAGGGCCAGGGCGGGTTGGCGTGTCATCACCGTCCCGAGTCTCACACCATGGCGAGGACATCGCCATGACGGTCGGGCGCTGAGGCACATACGCTTCTTGATCGTGGACCGGAAGCCTCGAAGCAGAGAAGTCACTGACGGGTACGAGCGGGCGCCGGCGCGAGCGATGCTTCGCGCGGTCGGCCTGACCGACGCCGACTGGGACAAGCCGCAGATCGGCGTCGCCTCGTCGTGGAACGAGATCACGCCGTGCAACCTGTCACTGGACCGGCTCGCGAAGCGGGCGAAAGACGGCGTTCGGCAGGCAGGCGGCGTACCGCTCGAGTTCGGCACGATCTCGGTGTCCGACGGCATCTCGATGGGCCACGAAGGGATGCACGCCTCGCTGGTCTCGCGAGAGGTGATCGCGGACTCCGTGGAGACGGTGATGTTCGCCGAGCGGCTCGACGGCTCGGTGCTGCTGGCGGGCTGCGACAAGTCGTTGCCCGGCATGCTCATGGCCGCCGCGCGGCTCGATCTCGCATCGGTCTTCCTCTACGCAGGTACGTCGCTGCCCGGCCGCCACGCCGATCAGGATCTGACGATCATCGACATGTTCGAGGGCGTTGGCGCGTGTGCGCGAGGCCTCATGACGGAGGCCGAGCTCGGTGATCTGGAGCGCGCCACCTGTCCGGGCGAGGGGGCGTGCGCGGGCATGTACACCGCGAACACCATGGCGAGTGTCGCCGAAGCGCTCGGGATGTCGCTGCCGGGCAGCGCTGCGCCGCCGGCCGTCGACCGCCGACGTGACGAGTACGCGATCCGCTCTGGTGAGGCAGTCGTCGGGATGCTCGAGAAAGGCATCACCGCGCGGCAGATCCTCACCCTCGAGGCCTTCGAGAACGCGATCACCGTCGTCATGGCGTTCGGTGGATCGACCAACGCCGTACTCCACCTGCTGGCAATCGCCAACGAGGCCGGAGTGCCGCTGACCCTCGATGACTTCAACCGGATCGGGGACAAGACACCGCACATCGCCGATGTGAAGCCGTTCGGCCGTTTCGTGATGGCGGATCTCGACCGGGTCGGGGGCGTGCCGGTCGCAATGGCGGCGCTGCTCGAGGCCGGGTTGATCCACGGCGGCTGCATGACGGTGACCGGGAAGACCGTGGCCGAGAACCTCGCCGAGCTGTCGCCGCAGAAGCTCGACGGCACGGTGCTGCGCGAGATGTCGAACCCGATTCACGCAAGCGGCGGGTTGTCGATCCTCCGCGGCTCGTTGGCGCCGGACGGCGCTGTGGTGAAGACCGCTGGCTTCGACCGAGCGGTCTTCGAAGGCACAGCTCGCGTCTTCGACACCGAGAAGCCCGCGATGGACGCCGTCACGGACGGAACGCTCAAGGCCGGCGACGTCGTGGTGATTCGTTACGAGGGTCCGAAGGGTGGCCCAGGGATGCGCGAGATGCTTGCCGTCACCGGGGCCATCAAAGGCGCCGGGCTCGGCAAGGACGTGCTGCTCCTGACCGACGGCCGGTTCTCGGGCGGTACGACGGGGCTCTGCATCGGGCACGTCGCGCCAGAGGCCACCGACGGCGGGCCGATCGCGTTCGTCCGCGACGGCGACCCGATCCGGCTCGACGTCGAGGCGCGAACCCTCGATCTCCTGGTCGACCCGACCGAGCTCGAGCAGCGCAAGGCAGGCTGGAACCCGCCGGCGCCGCGGTATCCGACCGGCGTGCTCGGCAAATACTCGCGCCTGGTCGGGTCGGCTGCGCAAGGCGCCGTCTGCGGCTAACCAACCCCCAGCCCGTCACCCCACCCCCGGGGGTGACGCCCAACCGTCTCGAATCGTTGGTTTCAATCTCGTAAAACCAACGATTCGAGACGGTTTGGCGATGAGAGGATGCTCGCGTGTCCAAGGTGTACGAGTCGATCACTGCGAAATTGCGCGGCTGGATCGAGGCGCAGCATGTCTTCTTCGTCGCGACGGCGCCGCTCGCGGGCGATGGGCACATCAACCTCTCGCCGCGCGGAGGGACCGGCACGTTCGCAGTGCTTGACGAGCACCGCGTCGCCTGGCTCGACCTGACCGGAAGCGGCGCGGAGACGATCGCTCATCTACGGGAGAACCGCCGAGTCGTCGTGATGTTCTGCGGGTTCGACGGGCCACCGCAGATCGTGCGGCTGCACGGGCTGGGTCGGGTCGTCGTGCCCGAGGACGCGGAGTGGGAGACGCTCGTGTCGAACTTCCCGGCCAGGCCGGGCGCGCGAGCGATCATCGTCGTCGATGTCACCCGGGTCAGCGACTCCTGTGGCTTCTCGGTGCCGCGGATGGAGTACGTCGGCGATCGCGACCTGCTCGATCGGTGGGCCGAGAAGAAGGGCCCCGACAAGCTGGTCGCCTACCGCGAGGAGAAGAACGCGGTCAGCATCGACGGCCTTCCGGCGCTCGGCGAGCCAGCCGCGCCGATCCCGTTCCAGCCGGGCGAACCGCTTGGCGCCGGTGAGCGAGCGGACTGTGCCGCAGGCGATCTTGCTTGACACAACGGGTGGCGTAGTCCACCGTTGTTGCGTGCAGCGAATTCTCGTAGTCATGGAGCACGCGATCTGATCCTTGGATCGCGTGCCACCCCTCAGTGCTTACGCACGAGGGGTTTTTTCATGGCCGCAGCGATGTCGATGCATGACACCCACGAGGTAATGACCGAGGTCCCACGAGGACGACACAGGAAGACGGAGCGATGAGCGAGCGGATGACGGGAGCGCAGGCGATGGTGCGCGCCCTGGAAGAACTCGATGCCCAGGTGGTGTTCGGCATCCCCGGCGGAGCGATCCTCCCGGCGTACGACCCACTGTTCGACTCCACGAAGGTCCGCCACATCCTGGTCCGCCACGAGCAGGGCGCAGGACACGCGGCGACGGGCTACGCGCAGGCCACCGGCCGGGTCGGTGTCTGCATGGCGACCAGCGGACCTGGCGCGACAAACCTCGTCACGCCGATCGCCGACGCATACATGGACTCGGTGCCGCTCGTCGCGATCACCGGCCAGGTGCCGTCGGGCGCGATCGGGACCGACGCGTTCCAAGAGGCTGACATCTGCGGCATCACGATGCCGATCACGAAGCACAACTTCCTCGTCCAGGATCCGGCCGACATCCCGCGCACGCTGGCAGAGGCGTTTCACATCGCCGCCACTGGCCGGCCCGGCCCGGTGCTCGTCGACATCGCGAAGGACGCCCTGCAGGCCGAGACCACCTTCGAGTGGCCGGTCGAGATGCAGCTTCCCGGCTACCGGCCGGCCGCCAAGCCCCACGGCAAGCAGGTGCGTGAGGCCGCGCGCATGATCAGCGAGGCCAAGCGGCCTGTGCTGTACGTCGGGGGCGGGGTGCTCAAGGCCAACGCGACCGAGGAGCTGCGCGTCCTCGCCGAGCTCACGAACGTGCCTGTCGTGACCACGCTCATGGCGCGCGGTGCCTTCCCGGACTCTCACGACCAGCATCTCGGCATGCCGGGAATGCACGGCACCGTCTCGGCGGTGACGGCGCTGCAGCGAGCCGACCTGCTCATCACGCTCGGCGCGCGCTTCGACGACCGGGTCACGGGCAAGCTGTCGAGCTTCGCACCGGACGCCAAGGTGATCCACGCCGACATCGACCCTGCGGAGATCTCGAAGAACCGCGTGGCGGACGTGCCGATCGTCGGCGATGTCCGCGAGGTGATCGCTGACCTGATCGTCGCGATGCAGGCCGAGCACGAGGCCGGCCGCAAGGGCGACTACGCGGCCTGGTGGAAGCAGTGCAACGGCTGGAAGCGGACCTATCCGCTCGGCTACGACATGCACACGGACGGCACGCTCGCCCCGCAGTACGTCATCGAGCGGCTGGGCAAGCTCTGCGGCCCGGACACGATCGTGGTGGCCGGTGTCGGTCAGCACCAGATGTGGGCGTCGCAGTTCGTGTCCTACGAGAAGCCGGGGACCTGGATCAACTCGGGTGGCCTGGGCACCATGGGTTTCGCCGTACCAGCCGCGATGGGGGCGAAGGTCGGGCGGCCCGACACCTTGGTGTGGGCGGTCGACGGCGATGGCTGCTTCCAGATGACCAACCAGGAGCTCACCACCTGCGCGATCGAGGGGATCCCGATCAAGATCGCCATTATCAACAACGGCTCCCTCGGCATGGTGCGCCAGTGGCAGACCCTGTTCTACGAAGGTCGCTACTCGAACACCGATCTCAAGGCCGGTCGGACGCAGTACCTGCCGGACTTCGTGATGCTCGCCGAGGCGATGGGCTGCGTGGGCCTGCGCTGCGAGAACGCCGACGATGTCGACGCGACGATCGAGAAGGCGATGTCGATCAACGACGCGCCGGTCGTCATCGACTTCGTGGTCGGCAAGGACGCGATGGTCTGGCCGATGGTCGCCGCTGGCACGTCGAACGACGACATCAAGATCGCGCGCGAGACCGCACCGGACTTCGACTACGAGATGGGCGAAGTGGTCGACGGCGAAGGGAGTACGGCGTGAGCCGCCACACGCTCTCGGTCCTGGTGGAGAACAAGCCCGGTGTGCTGGCGCGCGTCTCGGCCTTGTTCAGCCGTCGCGGCTTCAACATCGACTCGCTCGCCGTCGGCCCGACCGAGCATCCCGACGTGTCCCGAATGACGATCGCCGTGAACGTCGAAGACCTGCCGCTGGAGCAGGTCACGAAGCAGCTCAACAAGCTGATCAACGTGCTCAAGGTCGTCGAGCTCGATCCCGCCACCTCGGTTCAGCGGGAGCTGTTGCTGGTGAAGGTGAAGGCGGACCAGTCGGTGCGATCCCAGGTTCTGGAAGTGGTTCAGCTGTTCCGCGCGAAGGTCGTCGACGTCGCCGCGGACGCCGTGACGATCGAGGCCACAGGCAACCCCGATAAGTTGGAAGCGTTCATCCGGGTTCTGGAGCCGTTCGGCATCCGTGAGCTCGTGCAGTCCGGAATGGTCGCGGTCGGCCGCGGCGCCCGTAGCATCACTGACCGCACCCTGCGATCTGTCGAAAGGACCGCGTAACCCCATGCCCGAGATCTTCTACGACGACGACGCCGACCTCGCCCTGATCCAGGGGCGGAAAGTCGCGGTACTGGGTTACGGCTCGCAGGGCCATGCTCACGCACTGAACCTCCGCGACTCCGGCGTGGACGTGCGCATCGGCCTGCCGGAGACCTCCAAGAGCCGCGCTGCTGTCGAGGCGGAAGGCCTGCGCGTGGTCACACCAGGGGAGGCGTGCGCTGAAGCAGACCTGATCATGGTGCTCGCCCCCGACCAGGTGCAGCGTCACCTCTACAAGGCGGACATCGAGCCGAACCTCAAAGACGGCGATGCGCTGTTCTTCGGCCACGGCTTCAACATCCGGTTCGGCTACATCACACCGCCGTCGAACGTCGACGTCTGCATGGTCGCCCCGAAGGGCCCCGGACACCTCGTGCGTCGGCAGTTCGAGGAGGGGCGTGGCGTGCCGTGCCTCGTCGCCGTCGAGCAGGACGCGAGCGGCAACGCGCTTGCGCTGTCCCTCGCGTACGCGAAGGGCATCGGCGGGACCCGCCCTGGCACGCTGAAGACGACGTTCACCGAGGAGACCGAGACGGACCTCTTCGGCGAGCAGGCGGTCCTCTGCGGCGGCGTCTCCGCTCTGGTCCTGGCGGGCTTCGAGACCCTCACGGAGGCGGGTTACCAGCCGGAGGCGGCGTACTTCGAGTGCCTGCACGAGCTGAAGCTCATCGTGGACCTGATGTACGAAGGCGGCCTGGCGAAGATGCGCTGGTCGATCTCCGACACCGCCGAGTACGGCGACTACACGCGCGGCCCGCGAGTGGTCACCGCCGAGACGAAGGCGGAGATGAAACGGATCCTGGGTGAGATCCAGGACGGCTCGTTCGCGCGGGAGTTCATCGCCGAGGACGACGCCGGGCGGCCGCAGTTCACCAAGTACCGCGAAGAGGCTGCGGCACAGCCGATCGAGGAGGTCGGCGAAGGCCTCCGTGGCCTCATGAGCTGGATCAAACAGTAGGGCGCGAAACCGCCTCTGTAGGGTTGGCCGGTGTCCAAGCCAGTCGTTCTGATCGCAGAAGAACTCGCGCCCTCGGCACTCGAGGTCCTCGCTGAGGACCTCGAAGTCCGCCACGTCGATGGCGCCGACCGATCCGCGCTGCTTCCGGCGCTCGCCGACGTCGACGCCGTCATCGTCCGCAGCGCCACCCAGATCGACGTCGAGGCACTGGCCGGCGCCCCCAAGCTGAAGGTCGTCGCCCGCGCCGGCATCGGGCTGGACAACGTGGACGTCGACGCGGCGACCGCACGCGGCGTACTCGTCGTCAACGCGCCCGTGTCCAACATCACCTCAGCAGCCGAGCATGCCGTCGCGCTGCTGCTCTCGGCGGCGCGCAACATCCCGGCTGCGAACGCAAGCCTCAAGGCAGGGGAGTGGAAGCGGTCATCCTTCACCGGCGTCGAGATCGCCGACAAGACCGTGGGGGTCGTCGGCCTAGGTCGGATCGGGGTGCTGTTCGCGCAACGGATGGCGGCCTTCGGCACGCGTCTGCTCGCCTATGACCCCTACGTGCCACCTGCCCGTGCCGGGCAAATCGGGGTCCAGCTGGTGACCCTGGACGACCTGCTGCGGGAAAGCGATTTCATCTCGATCCATCTCCCGAAGACCCCGGAGACCAAAGGCCTGATCGGCGAGCGGGAGTTCGGGCTGATGAAGCCCGGTGCGATCCTCGTCAACGCCGCCCGCGGCGGACTCGTCGACGAGCACGCGCTGGCGCAGGCGCTGAAGGCGGGTCGGATCGGCGGCGCAGCGGTCGACGTGTTCGTGAGCGAGCCCTGCACCGACGCGCCGTTCTTCGAGCACCCGAGTGCTGTCGTCACGCCACATCTCGGCGCATCGACGGGGGAAGCCCAGGACAAGGCGGGCCTCGCCGTCGCCAAGTCCGTCAAGCTCGCCCTCGCCGGCGACTTCGTCCCGGACGCCGTCAACGTCCAGGGCGGTGCGGTCGCCGAAGAGCTGCGCCCGAGCCTGCCCCTCATCGAGCGGCTCGGCCGGCTGTTCACCGCGGTCGCCGGCGGCGTGCCGGCCAACCTGACCGTCGACATCAAGGGCGAGATCGCGGCGTTCGACGTGTCGGTGCTCCAGCTCGCTGCGCTCAAGGGTGTCTTCACTGATGTGGTGGAGGAGCAGGTGACGTTTGTGAACGCGCCGTTGCTCGCGGGCGAGCGGGGTATCGAGCTCGGTCTGACGTCGACCGAGGAGAGCCCGGACTACCGCAACGTGCTGACGGTTCGCGGCACGCTGGCCAGCGGGCAGACGGTCTCGGTCGGTGGCAACCTGACCGGCCCGCGGCTGATACAGAAGCTGGTCGAGGTCAACGGTTTCGACGTCGAGGTCGCGATCAGCCAGCACATGATCTTCATCACGTACGACGATCGCCCCGGCATCGTCGGGACAGTCGGCCAGCTTCTCGGCCAGGCGGCCGTCAACATCGCGGGCATGCAGGTGGCCCGTACTGCGGAGGGTGGCCGCACGCTGATGGTCCTGACGGTTGACTCCGCGATCGCCCCGGACACGCTGTCGGAAATCGCGGCGGCGGTCGGTGCCGCAGACGTCCGTGCGGCGTACCTGCCGGAGGACTGAGGGTGCCTGACGCCCGGGTCGAGCGCTTCGACGCCCCGGACGGGACGAAGCTCGGCTACCACATCCTGGGCGACGGGCCCCCCGTCGTCTGCGTGCCCGGCGGCCCCGGACGGGCATCGGTCTATCTCGAAGACCTCGCCGGCTTGTCGGACACCCACTCGCTCGTCAAGTTCGACCTGCGCGGGACCGGAATCTCCGAGCTGCCTGCCGACCGCGACAGCCTGGCCTTCCCGCGGCTCGCCGAGGACGTCGAACTGCTTCGCGAGCAGCGGAATCTCGACCGCATGGACCTGCTCGGCCACTCGGCAGGCTGCATCGTGGCGATGACTTATGCGGCACGCCACCCGGAGCGGATCAGCCGACTCGTGCTGGTGACGCCGTCGGCCCACCTCTTCGGCGACGTCAGCGACGACCTCGAGGCCATCCGCAGATCGCGATCGGGTGAGTCCTGGTATCCCGACGCCGCGGCTGCCCAGGCAGAGCTCGAGCTGCTGCCGCCACATCGCCGCAACCGGCCGACGCCCGAGCTGCGGATGTTCGCGTACGGCAGGTGGGACGAGCGTTGCCAGGAACACGCGGCGTCGACCGACAGCCAGATGTCGTTGCGCGCGACCGCGGCCTTCGGTGCCGGTGCGGACTTCGACGTCGACGCGTTGCGAACCGGTTTGTCGAAGCTCACCGCGCCGGTGCTGGTCGTGGTGGGCGGCCGAGACGGGTTGACCGGAGTCCGTGCTGGCTATCTCGTCGCGGACCTGATGCCGAACAGCCGCGTGGTGGAGATCCCCGCGGCCGGCCACTTCCCGTGGGTCGACGAGCCGGAGCAGTTCCGCTCGGCCCTCGGCGACTTTCTCGACTAGGGCAGGCCGACCCGGCGGCGCAGCCGGTCTCGTCACCAAATCGGCGGCTGGTCGTTGACAGGTCATGGGCCGAACGGCGCTTTACCGCGCGCGAAAACCAGCCGACAGGGACACCATGTCCCGGGTTGCGGCCGCGCTCGTCGCCGTCGGTCTGGCGCTCACCGCGCTGACGCTGACGCCGGTGAAGCACGCGATGGCCGGCCAGGAGTACAGCTACTGTCCGCCGGCGGGCAACCTGGTGACCTCGAAGACCGTCTGGCACCATCACCGGCTAGCGCCAGGCGTGTCGCTGTCAGCCGCGACGTTGCGCCCGGGTCCGCACCGGTTGCGGATCAACGTCGTACGAGCCAACCTGGCCCGGCGCCGCGTCGCCGTCAGCCCGCTGCACACGAGGCTGACGCATCGCCACCGGCTCTCCGAGCTCGCGAAGCAGCCGCACCTCGTGGCCGCGACCAATGGGATGTACTTCAACTTCAGCTTCGGTTCACCGACCGTGCCGCTCATCGGCGCTCGCGGCCCGCTCGTGCTCTCCGCCGAACACGAGCGGATCGCGGGCATCGGCCAGGATGGCCGCGCCCGCGACGGTCGGGCGTGGTTGGTGGGCAGCGCCGTGTCGAGCGAGGGCGTCCGGGAGCGGCTGGTTGCGATCAACGAGATCGAGCCGCCGTCGGGGCTGTCGCTCTACACGTCCGCGTGGGGCCGGCACCCAGTTCCGCGGCCGCCCTTCTCACGGGCTCTCGTCGTACGCCACGGCCGTGCAATTCCCCACACGCGCCGCCACCATCGCGTGCCCGCTCATGGCGTGCTGCTCGTCGCAAATGGCCTCGGCGCACTCAGCTGGATGGACTCGCTGCGGGGACACAGCACGATCGACCTGAACTACCGCGCGAAGTCCAACACCCATCACCCGTTCCGACAGGCGTACGGCGTCGGAACCAAGGTCGTCGCCTCGCCGAATCACGTGCGGAGCGGGTTGTATTGCAACCGCAACGAGATCTACGCCGCCCGGACCGACTTCGCCTGGGCACACCATGGCACGCAGCTGATCCTTGCGACCGTCGCGAGCCCGAAGAGCGGCGAGCGTGCGGGCGTCGACGAGAACCAGATGTCCGAGATCATGGTCGATCTCGGAGCCGAGCGGTCCTACGCCCTCGACGGCGGCGGGTCGACCGACCTCGTCGCCCGGGTCGGGAATCACCCGTTGGCTACCCGCAGCCCCCTGCCAAAAGGCAAGGAACGCCCCATCCCGGTGGGAGTCGGGGTGTTCAGCCTGCCGAAGTCGATGCTCCCTCACCACGGCAAGCACCGGAAACATCACAAGTCCGGTCACTCGAAGCACAAGTGTGTGCTCGGCGTCGTGCTCTGCCACGGCTGAATCGGCTCAAGTTCGTTCACCCGTTCGGCCGATAGGTCATAGGTGACCGACCTCGCCGTCGCGCCTGAATGGGTGTGCGTGGGCTGCCACGCCCGCGTGCCGATGGCGTCCGATGCGTGTACGACGTGCGGTCGCAGGTTCGGTGAGGGCCTGGCCACTGACCACTCGACGGTCAGCCGTCAGCTCGGCCGGTGGGGGTTCGTGCTCCGTGAGTTCCTGATCCTGAACGTTCTCTTCATCCTCTGGCGGGTCGTCGGTCAGGTCTCGGTGTTCCATGAGGCCGGCGCGCTCGGCAGGGGCAGGTGGTTGTGGGGCGTCGAGCGGACACTTCACCTGCCGAATGAAGCGACACTGCAGCATGCCGTCCTCGGTCACGTCACGGTGTCGAGGATCTGCAACGGCTTCTACGCCTGGGCGCACGCACCGATGCTGGCGGCCACCTTGCTCTGGTTGCTCTGGCGACATCGCGAGCACTACGCCCGATGGCGCAACCTCGTCGTGGCCTTCACCGGTGTCTCGCTCCTGATCGGTCTGCTGCCGGTGGCTCCGCCGCGGCTGGTGCCGGACCTGGGACTGGTCGACCTTGCGGCTCGCTACCACCAGTCGGTCTACGACGGTCTCGGCAAGGGGGTCACCGACCAGCTCTCCGCGCTGCCGTCCGTGCACATCGGATGGGCTGTGCTGGTGGCGATGGCGGTCATCATGGTCAGCCGGAGCCGGTGGCGATGGCTCGTCCTGATCCATCCGATCCTCACCGCGTACGTCGTGGTCGTCACCGCCAACCACTACTGGCTCGACGGTGTGGCGGCCCTCGCCGTACTCGGTGCTGTGATCATTTCGTCGCGACGATTCGTGCCCCGGCTGGTACCGTGACATCGATGACGTCGCTGCTGCTTCTTACCCGCCCGTAGCGGGGCCTCTCGACCGGCCCCCCGCTACGGGGTTTGGCTGTGTCACCACGAAGCAGCGAGCCGGTTTGCCACCCGATCCCTCTTCGACTGATTCTGTGACAGGGAGCAAACCCATGACTGGCATGGCAAAGGCCCATCGCTACACGCCGTTCGCACCGATCGACCTGCCGGACCGCACGTGGCCCAACAGGGTGATCACTGGTCCGCCGCAGTGGTGCAGCGTCGATCTCCGTGACGGCAACCAGGCGCTCATCGACCCGATGGACGCCGAGCGCAAGCGCCGGATGTTCGACCTGCTCGTCGACATCGGCTACAACGAGATCGAGGTCGGTTTCCCGGCTGCGAGCCAGACGGACTTCGACTTCATCCGCTCGCTCGTCGAGAACGACGTGGTCCCCGACCACGTGACGATCCAGGTCCTCACTCAGGCGCGCGAGGAGCTCATCGAGCGGACCTGCGAGTCCCTCATCGGTTTCAAAGGCACGGCGCTGCTCCACGTGTACAACTCGACGTCGACGTTGCAACGACGCGTCGTCTTCGGCCTGGACCAGGACGGGATCAAGGACATCGCCGTTCGCGGGGCGCAGTGGTGCCAGAAGTACTCCGAGTCGCTGCTCGGCGGCACCGACGTGCGGTTCCAGTACTCGCCAGAGTCCTACACGGGCACTGAGCTGGACTACGCAGTCGAGGTCTGCGAAGCCGTGATGGACGTGTGGGAGCCGACGCCCGACCGTCCGGTCGTGCTCAACCTGCCGGCGACCGTCGAGATGGCGACGCCGAACGTCTACGCCGACTCGATCGAGTGGTTCGGCCGCAACGTGACGCGGCGAGACTCGATCATTCTCAGCCTGCACCCGCACAACGACCGTGGTACGGCGGTGGCGGCGGCGGAGCTCGGTGTGCAGGCCGGTGCGGATCGCGTCGAGGGGTGCCTGTTCGGCAACGGCGAGCGGACCGGCAACGTCTGCCTGGTCACGCTCGGGCTGAACATCTTCAGCCAAGGGATGGATCCGGGGATCGACTTCACCGACATCGACGAGATCCGTCGCACCGTCGAGTACTGCAACCAGCTACCCGTGCATCCGCGCCACCCGTACGGCGGTGACCTGGTCTACACGGCGTTCTCCGGGTCGCACCAGGACGCCATCAAGAAGGGGTTCGAGGCGCTGGAGCGTGACGCGGCGCAGGCCGGCGTACCGGTCGAGGACTTCACATGGGGTGTTCCCTATCTGCCGATCGATCCGCTGGATGTCGGGCGCAGCTACGAAGCGGTCATCCGGGTCAACTCCCAGTCGGGCAAGGGCGGGGTCGCCTACGTCATGAAGCACGACTACCACCTTGACGTGCCACGCCGGATGCAGATCGAGTTCTCCCGGATCGTCCAGACGGTCTGCGACAACGAAGGCGGCGAGGTCGCGCCGGACAAGATCTGGCAGATGTATCGCGAGACCTACCTCGAGCGCACCGCACCACTGCGGATCGAGTCCTACTCGATCGACAGCGGCGGGGACGTCGACCGGATCAGGGCGAAGGTCACCGTGGACGGCGAGGCACGCGACATCGAAGGCGAAGGCAACGGCCCGATCGCGGCACTGGTTCACGCTCTGAACACCGTCGACATCGATGCTCGGGTGCTCGACTACCACGAGCATGCGACCGGTGCGGGCGAGGAGGCGCAGGCGGCCGCATATCTGGAGGTCGCCATCAACGGCGCTGTCCTCTGGGGTTGCGGCATCTCGCCGAGCATCACGACCGCGTCGCTCTACGCCCTGGTCTCTGCGGTCAACCGGGGCTGACCACCGGCTCCTCGCCCAACATGGGAACGGCGTCGGTGCTCGCGGCCGCCGCAGACTTGGAGGTCGCGAGCACTGATCCGATGAGCACGAGCGGGAAGCCGACGATCATGCCGGCAGTGAGGTGCTCGCCGAGTACGGCGACGCCGAGCGCGATGGCGACCGCCGGGTTGACGTAGGTGATCACCGTGGATCGCGTTGGGCCGACCTCGGCGATGAGGGCGAAGAACACGAGGAAAGCGATCGCCGTACAGACGACAGCCAACCCGACCACGGACCACACCACTTTCGCGTGCACGTCGTGCGGGTGGCTCGCGACCGCGAACGGCGCGTAGATCACCGCAGTGATCGACAGCGAGACGGAGACGACGGCGATGCTGGGCACCGTTGCGAGCCGGGTCGACAGGATCAACGGCCCCGTCGCGTACCCGACCGCGACGACGAAGATCTCGAGGACCGAGGTCATGTTGATCTCGCCGACCTGAAGTCCGACGAGCGAGGCCACGCCGGCGATGCCGACGCCGAGGCCAACCCAGCGCCGCGTGGTCATGTGTTCGGCCTGGCCGGAGATGCGAGCAAGAAGCACACCGACCAGAGGCACTGCGGCCACAAGCAGGCCGGCGAGGGAGCTGGTCAGATGCTTCTCCGCATCGGTCAGCAGCAGCCACGGGATGGTGAGCTCGACGGCGGTGAAGAAGAGGAGCCAGCGGATGCGGCCCTTGAGCTCGGGGAGCACACCGCGGCTGATGGCGACCGGCAGCAGCAGGATGGCTCCGATCGCGGTACGAGCGAAAACCACGGTGGCCGGGCTCAGATCACGGACGGCGACCCGGATCAGCAGGTAGGGCAGCCCCCAGATGATGCACATCGCGATGAACAGCACCCAGCCGCGTCGCGTCACGCCACGACACTATGGGCGCTGCCGGTCACGGGCGACGGAATTTAGCGGGTGCCGGCTAGCCCGCTGAGTCGGCCTCGAGGACCACGCTCGGGAACGCGAGGCCCTGCTCGGCGAGGTTCGCCTCGCCCTCCGCGCGAGCCTTACGGCTGTACTTCGTGGTGAAGACGAAGAGGCTGCCGAAGGAGATCGCCGCCCAGACCGGTGCGAGTACGACGAACACACCGGTCGGCAGAGTGGCTGCCATGACGATCCGCACACCGGCTTCAACGAGCAGGCCGAACCCCCAGACCGTGGTGATGACACCGAAGACGCGCTGCGCCTCGGGAATCTCCCAGAGCTGGTTGTAAGCCGCGATCTTCCGCTCGTCGTCGCCAGCCGACATCGAGCGGCCGAGGTAGAACATCATCGGGCGCGGGGCTCGCAGCGACAGGAGGCACACGAAACCGAACGGAACCGTGAACGCGGCGTCGCGGATCTTCAACACGAACGCGTTGCCGCCCAGCAGGACCGAGACCGTGACGCCCGCAACGAAGGCGAACAGCGTGATCGAGCCGATGATGTCGACGCGACGCGTCCGGGCCAGCTGCACCAAGACCCAGGCGGCGGGAAATGCGCCGGCGATCATCAACGCATTCACGGTCGAGGTGCGGCTGTGGGCCACGAAATATGCGATCAACGGGATGATCACGCCGGCGATCAGGCTCGGCAAGATCTCATCTCGTGACGGAGCGCCCGGCTCCCAGGCGTCTGGGGACGTCACGCGTCGGTCATCGCGATCAACATGACAAGCGGCGTGACCACCATGCCGAGCAGGACAGCGAAGATCACGTGGAACGTCGCGAAGCTGTGAGCGCTCATGCCGTGCCGGGCGCCGATCTCGAGGACGTCAACGGCTGGGATGGCGAGGATGAGGAAGGTCGCGATCGCGAACCGGCCGGCTCGACGTCTCGGGTTCTGGACGGCGAGCCAGGACCAGGCGCGAACTGCCGTCTTCGGTAGCGGCGCGAAGGCGCCCCGGCGCAGCTCGCGGTGGACCGCCCAGGACGCGAGGAAGGTGGTGATCAGCGGCAGCATCAGCAGGGTCCCGAGCATGTCGGTCCCGACGCTGGGATGCGCCACGGAGACGCTCCACAGCTTCACGTGTTCGCCGTCGCGGGTCTGGTTCCACGCCAGCAGCAGGTTGATCACCAGATTGAGGACGGTCGCGATCCCGACTGCGTTGATCAACAGCCAGCGGCGGTGGGTGGCGGGCAGCTGTGCCTCGGCGTCGCTCACCGCAGGAGAATGACACCTCCCGGGCGGTTCCGGCCAGGGAGGTGTCGATTACTCTCGCTCGCCGTGAGCACTAGTCAGCGCATTGCGGTCATCGGCGGCGACGGAATCGGTCCGGAGGTCGTCGCCGAGGGCCTGAAGGTCATGGCCGCGGCGATCGAGCCCGACGGGGTCAAGATCGAGACCACCGACTACGACCTCGGCGCCGCCCGCTGGCACCGGACGGGCGAGACTCTCCCGGACAGCGTCCTGGAGGAGCTGCGCGGCAACGACGCGATCCTCCTCGGGGCGGTCGGCGATCCCACCGTTCCTTCCGGCGTGCTCGAGCGTGGTCTGCTGCTGCGGCTCCGATTCGCCTTCGAGCACGCCGTTAACCTGCGGCCGGTCAAGCTCTATCCCGGAGTCAGCACACCGCTGGCCGATGTGGGACCCGGCGACATCGACATGGTCGTCGTACGGGAAGGAACCGAGGGCCCGTACGCCGGTGTCGGTGGCGCCCTTCGTCACGCGACGGCGAACGAGGTCGCCACCGAGAACAGCGTCAACACGCGGTTCGGCGTCGAGCGCGTGGTGCGCGACGCGTTCGGCCGAGCATCAGCGCGGTCACGCAAGCACCTGACGCTGCTGCACAAGACGAACGTCCTCACCCACGCGGGTTCGCTATGGCTGCGGACCGTGGAGGCGGTCAACGCCGACTTCCCAGATGTCACGGTCGACTACGCGCACATCGACGCCGCGTGTCTGTACTTCGTGACGCAGCCGCAGCGGTTCGACGTCGTCGTCACCGACAACCTGTTCGGGGACATCATCACCGACCTCGGCGCCGCGATCGCCGGCGGCATCGGACTGGCCGCAAGCGGCAACCTGAACGTGGACGGCACGGCACCGAGCATGTTCGAGCCCGTCCACGGCAGCGCGCCCGACATCGCGGGACAAGGCGTCGCGGACCCGACCGCGACGGTGCTGTCGGTCGCGATGCTCCTCGACTCGCTGGGGCTCTCGGGTGCCGCCCGTCGCGTCGAGGCGGCAGCTGCCGCCGACCTTGCAGAGCGGGGTAGCGCGACCCGTCGTACCGCTGAGATCGGAGATGCGATCGCGGCGCGCCTCGCCTAATCTGTCTAGATGGCTCTTGAGTTCAGCGTCGAGCCGACGCCTACACCCACCCCGCCGGGTCGGCTCGAGGAGATCCTCGCCGCCCCCGGCTTCGGCAAGCACTACACCGACCACATGGTGACGGTGCGGTGGACTCCGGCGACCGGATGGTACGACGCACGGGTACGCCCGTACGGTCCGCTCGAGATCGACCCTGCGACACACATCTTCCATTACGGCCAGTCGATCTTCGAGGGCTTCAAGGCCTACTCGCAGCCCGACGGCGGGATCGCGACGTTCCGGCCCGAGGTCAACGGCGCACGATTCCAGCGGTCCGCGGAGCGCCTTGCCCTCCCGCCGCTGCCGATCGAGGACTTCGTCGACGCGGCGGACAAGTTGATCCGGCAGGACGCGGTCTGGGTGCCGACCCGCGGCGAGGACAGCCTGTACCTGCGGCCGTTCATGATCGCCACCGAGGTGGGCCTCGGGGTGCGGCCGGCGCAGGACGTCACGTTCATGGTGATCGCGTCACCTGCCGGCGCCTACTTTGCCGCCGGTGACAAGCAGGTGGCGATCTGGTTGTCCGAGGACTACACCCGCGCAGCGCCGGGCGGGACCGGTGCGGCGAAATGCGGCGGCAACTACGCCGCGAGTCTGGTCGCGCAGCAGGAAGCGATCGAGAACGGGTGCGAGCAGGTGCTGTTCCTCGATGCGGTGGAGCGTCGCTGGGTCGAGGAGCTCGGCGGGATGAACCTCTGGCTCGTGTTCGACGACGGCCGGATCGTCACCCCTGAGCTCACCGGCACCATCCTGGAGGGTGTGACGCGCGACGCGATCAAGACGATCGCGGCTGAGCTCGGTCGCGACGTCGAGGAGCGCCGAGTCGACATCGACGAGTGGCGAAAGGGTGTCGACACCGGCCAGATCACTGAGGTGTTCGCCTGCGGCACGGCTGCGGTGATCGCGTCCATCGGCGATCTGAGGTGGCGGGGTGGGCAGGTGCGGTTGCCCGAGGCGACGCCCGTCGCGGGCGCGATCCGGACGGCGCTTGTGGACCTGCAGCACGGGCGCGTTCCAGACCCGCACAATTGGCTGCACCGCGTGCCATGATCACGGCTAAGAGGGACCGCTAGGTCGACCCGGAGGCGCCAATGCAGGTGCAAGAGTCCCAGCTCACCGCGCGTGACGCGATGTCCGACGTCGTGTTGTTCATCGGCCCGACGCACACGCTGCGCGAGGCAGCACGGCGGATGTCCGAGCGCAAGGTCGGTGCGGTCGTCGTCATGGACCCTGACAACGATCAGCCCGGCATCCTCACCGAACGTGACGTGCTCGATGCGATCGCCGCTGGTCAGGACGTCGACACCGAGCCGGTCCATGCTCATCTCACCGGTGACATCGTTGTGGCTGCACCCGACTGGTCACTGGACCAAGCCGCCGCGGCGATGGTCAGTGGCGGGTTCCGGCACCTGGTGGTCTGCGAGAACAGCGACGTGATCGGCATGCTCTCGGTGCGCGACATCGTGGGCGTCTGGTCCGGTCAACGGGGTTGACACTTGACCCGCGCCCCACATCTGCCGAAGACTGCTAGGTGATGACCAGCTGGACGATTATTTCGGAGCGCGTCGACTAGGCCACCAGTCGACGCGCAACCCCTCGCTGCCTTCGGGCCGGGGGGTTTTGTGTTGAAGCGAGCCTCACCCGACCGGGAAGGACCGACAGTGCCAAGCACTGACCTGCACGTGTACGACACGACGCTGCGAGACGGCTCGCAGATGGAGGGTTTGTCGCTGTCCGTCGACGACAAGCTCGCCGTCGCAGCGCACCTCGACGAGCTCGGCGTCGGTTTCATCGAGGGTGGGTGGCCAGGTGCCAATCCGAAGGACAAGGCCTTCTTCGCCCGAGCTGCTGCTGGCGAGCTCGCGCTGCGCAACGCCGTCCTTGCGGCGTTCGGCGCGACCCGCAAGGCGGGCGTGGTGGCAGCGGATGATCCGCAGGTTCGTGCGCTGGTGGACGCGCAGACCCCGGTCGTGACGTTGGTCGCCAAGTCTCACACCGGTCACGTCGAGCGCGCGCTGCGGACGACGCTGGAGGAGAACCTCGCAATGGTCCGCGACACCGTGAGCTTCCTCGTCGCCGAGGGGCGACGGGTGTTCCTCGATGCGGAGCACTTCTTTGACGGTTACCAGCTAAACCGTGACTACGCGCTGGAGGTCCTGACCGTGGCGGCCGGCGCCGGCGCGGAGGTGGTCGCGCTGTGCGACACCAACGG
>JAFAZI010000100.1 GCA_019239875.1 Frankiaceae bacterium | reverse complement strand
GACCCGCTTCGCTGTGTGAGCGAAGCGGGTTTGCCATCCTGCGGCTGGATGGGCCGGCCCGGCCCTGGATGGCCTAGGCCGGCCCAGCAGTCAGCTGGCTTGCTTGATCGCGTCCCGTACGCGGTCGACGATCGATGCGAACGGACCGAGGACCAGGTTCGCGGTGGTCGTCTTGGCGCTCGGGTGCGGGTGGGTCGGCGCGGCCTTTTCGGCGGCGGCCAGCGCCGTACCGAGCTTGCCCAACGCGGCCTCGTCCTGGCTTTCTTCGACCTGCGCGAACTCGTAGGTCTCCTCGTTCTGCGCGTGCTTGCGCACGTCGATCGCGAAGGACTCGAACTTTGTCAGGAACTCGCCGGTGCTCGCGTCGAGCTTCTCGAGGTCGGCGAGCACCTGCTTGGCCTCGTTCTCCTCGGCGAACCTGGCGTCCGCGATCTCGTTGCCGTTGTCGATAGCCGCCCGCGTCAGCGGCCGCAGGATCAGTTCCTCGGCGGTCTCGTGCACCGCAAGCAGCTCCCGCAGCTCGTCGAACTTCGCACCACGTTCCGTGGGGCTGGCCGAACTGACGGCGTCGAGGAGTGTCTCGACGGTGCGGTGCTGATCGCGAAGAAAGTCGATGCCGTTCTGGCTCATGAGGGCTCCTTGTGCTCGATGAGTAATTGCTCGTGTGTCGATCTCGGTATGAGCCGCGCCGATCAGGGCTGGGGGCTCGCGAGGACGAGCGGTGCTCGCTCCCACGCGCGATGCCGGCCAAGTGCTTCGACCAGCATCGCCACCAGTTCATCCCCCGCTTTGGCGGCAGTAAGTACGCCTGGCGCCTCGAGATCTATCGCTGCGTTCTCCAGCGCCGTGGTTCCGTCGCCCCACGCGCCAATCGCCTTGCAGTGCCGGAACATCTCTTGCAGCAGGAGGCTGACGCGTTGATCGGTGACACTGCCCGCGCCACCTGCGATGAGAACCGCGTCGTACTCGATGGAGCGCGTCGCGACGAAGGTCCGTTCGACCACCTGGGCGCTGCGGCCGTCACCCAATGTGCCGCCGACAGCAGCGATCACCCGGAGTACGACGCCCTCAGCATTGAGGGCGCGACGCAGTCGACCGATCCCCGTCAGATCCGCGTCGGGGGTTGCGATGACGCCGACGACTCGACCTGCGACCGGACCGGGGGTGTCCGCGATCATGGACAGCGCGGGTGAGGGCTCGACCGACTTCGGCCGCTTCGTCGGCTTCGGGGCCGAAAGACCCAGGCCGGCAGCGACCTGCGCGCAGAGGTCCGCGTCGACGTTCGCCAGGATGCCGACGTAACGCTCCCGGATCTGTTCGAACATGCACTTGCTGAGCTCGAAGACGAATGCTTCGACCATGTGCGACTGCTCAACGTCGGTCATCGATCGCCAGAACATCGTGGCCTGTGAGAAGTGGTCGGCGAATGATGCCGGGCTCTGGCGCACCTTGGAGCCGGTGACCTTGCGCGCAACGTGCTCGTAGCCACCTTCGGCCGCGGGCGTGACCTCCGGAAGGCCGTCGTCCAGGCTGTTCGGCTGGTACGGCGCGACACCTTTGTGGATCGCCGTCTGGTGGTAGCCGTCGCGCAGCATGTCGTTGACGGGGCACTGCGGCCGGTTGATCGGCAGCTGGTTGAAGTTCGGCCCGCCCAGGCGGATCAGCTGAGTGTCGAGGTAGGAGAACAGCCGCGCCTGCATCAGCGGATCGTCGGTGACCTCGATGCCCGGCACGAGATTGGCGGTGTGGAATGCGACCTGCTCGACCTCGGCGAAGAAGTTCGTCGGGGTCCGGTCCAACGTCATCGTTCCGAGGAGCTGCACTGGGCACAGCTCTTCGGGGACGAGCTTGGTCGGATCGAGCAGGTCGATGCCTTCGAAGGTCTGGTCGTTGGTGTCCGGCATGACCTGTACGCCGAGGTCCCACTCGAGTGGTACGCCCGCGCCGATGGCGTCGTACATGTCCCGGCGATGGAAGTCGGGATCGAAGCCGGCCGCGAGCTGTGCCTCCTCCCACACCAAGGAGTGCACCCCGGCCGCTGGCTTCCAGTGGAACTTCACGAGGGAGGTCGTGCCTGCGTCGTCGACGAGGCGGAAGGTGTGGACCCCGAACCCCTCCATCGTCCGGTACGACCGCGGAATGGCGCGATCTGACATGGCCCACATCACCATGTGCGTCGCCTCGGTGTGGAGCCCGACGAAGTCCCAGAACGTGTCATGCGCCGTCTGTGCCTGCGGGATCTCGCGGTCCGGGTGCGGTTTGGCGGCGTGCACGATGTCGGGGAACTTGATGCCGTCCTGGATGAAGAAGACCGGGATGTTGTTCCCGACGAGGTCGAAGTTCCCCTCCTCGGTGTAGAACTTCGTGGCGAAGCCTCGGACGTCGCGCACCGTGTCAGCCGACCCGCGGCTCCCGACCACTGTCGAGAAGCGAACGAACACCGGAGTCTCGACGCCGGACTTCAGGAAGCCCGCGCGAGAGAATGCGGCGCCCTCGCCGTTCGCGACGAACCGGCCGTGCGCAGCCGCGCCGCGAGCGTGCACCACGCGCTCCGGGATCCGCTCGTGGTCGAAGTGGGTGATCTTCTCCCGCATGTGGAAGTCGTCCATCAAGGTCGGGCCGCGGGTGCCTGCCTTGAGCGAGTGATCGGTGTCGGGGATGCGGACCCCGTTAGCGGTGGTCAGCCGTTCACCGGTCTGCGCTCGCGGGTCGTCGCCCTCCAACGGTCCGGTGAAGCGCTGTCCGGTTGCGCTAGTGGCCGCGGGCGCGGCCTGGGTGCGTTGACGCTTGGTGGCCACGTTTCTCCTCGGCTCGGGTCAGGTTCGCGAGGCTTTCCGAGCCAGGCGGAAGTAAACGGTTCCGCTCGCGCTGTGCGTGCCGTCGGGCAAGATTGGCGAGTGGCCGACCCGTCCGACGCTCTGCGCGAAGAACTGCTCACCAAGGTGGGGCAACCGCTTGGATCGGGCGGTCCTGCATCGGCGCCTGACCCGGTGAACGCCGCGATGATCCGGCACTGGGTCGACGCGCTCGACGATCGGAATCCGGCGTACGACGAGACGACAGCGTCGGACACTCGGTTCGGCGAGCAGGTCGCGCCACCCGCCATGTTGCAGACGTGGACGATGGGTCGGCCGACGATCGCCGGCATCGCAGAGCGAGGAGGTGCGGCTGGCGAGATCGGCGCTGAGAGTCCGCTCGCCGTACTGGCCGCTGCTGGCTACACCGGCACGCTCGCCACCAACTCCGTGTTGACCTTCGACCGCTACCTGCGAATCGGCGATCAGTTGTCGTCGGACACGGCGCTGGAATCGGTCTCGGGACGCAAGCACACAGGGTTGGGCAAGGGTTACTTCGTCACGTGGTCGAACCGGTACGACGACGAGAGTGGCGCGCAGGTCGGCAAGCAGCTGTTCACTGTCTTCAAGTTCGCACCGGGGCCTCCGCCGGAGGTCTCGTCCGAGCGTGACCGGTCGCGCTCGAGTGTGGCGGCGGCCAGCGGCGAAGAACTGCCGCCGTTCGATCTGGATGTGACTGCGACGGTCATCGTGGCTGGCGCGATCGCGTCTCGAGATTTCATGCCCGTCCATCACGATCGCTCTTACGCGATGGCCCAAGGCGCGCCCGACATCTTCATGAACATCCTGACCAGCAATGGATATGTCTCGCGCTATGTAACGGATTGGTCGGGCCCGGACTCGCAGCTCCGGCAGATAGCCACACGTCTCGGGGCGCCGGCCGTCCCCGGCAAGCCGCTTCGCTTTCGGGGGCACGTCAACAAGGACTCACGCGACGGCGATCGACGAGAGCTCGAAGTCACGGTTCGCGCCGACAGCGATCTCGGTAACCACCTGACCGCGACCGTCGATCTCACCGTGGGCTGACGTCCGTCGGCGGTTTGGCGCTTATTGCGCCGGGTTCTGGAAACGCTGTAAGGGCAGAGTTTTCATCGACCCGAAAGGATTTTCCTCGTCGTGAGCACCATCGAAGAGAGCATCGAAGTCGAGGTTCCGGTTTCGACGGCTTACAACCAGTGGACGCAGTTCGAGAGCTTTCCGAACTTTATGGACGGGGTCGAAGAAGTCCGGCAGCTCTCTGACACCTCGACGCACTGGACGGTGTCAATCGGCGGCGTCACTCGCGAGTTCGATGCCGAGATCACCGAGCAGACGCCGGACCAGCGCATCGCGTGGCGGAGCGTAGAAGGCACCGGGCATGCCGGCGTCGTGACGTTCCACAAGCTGGACGACGGCGTCACCAAGGTCATGCTGCAGATCGACACCGAGCCGGAAGGCCTCGTGGAGAAGGCAGGCGACGCAATCGGAATTCCACGCCGCGACGCCAAGGCCGACCTGCGCAACTTCAAGCAGTTCATCGAGAAGCGTGGTCAGGAGACCGGCGCCTGGCGCGGCGATGTCGAGCAAGACAGCTGACGGCGACTTCGAGAAGGCGCTGGCTGTTGCGGACTCCCTGAGTTCGGACACAGTAGAGGCCGCGGGCACGGTCTCGGAAGGGCTCGAATACATCGAGCGTGCCCGCGGTCACCTCTACTCGTTCCATCAACTGATGGGACGCGCCGACATGCTGCTCGGCCGAGGCGCCGATCAGCTCCGGTCGGCTGGCCACGAAAACTATGCCGACGAGTTGCGGAAGAACATCGTGGGTCGCGATGTGCTGCCAGACCGGTGGACGTTCCAGATCGTCGAGGAGTTCGACTCCGGCTACTGGTCTGTCGTCCGTGACTTCGTCGGCCGGCTGACCGAGGACGTCTTCGAGGGGCAGCGGCATGTCGCGGAGGCGCAAATGAAGCGGGACCAGCACACACGCTGACCGATCGGTGCCGGTTCATCCTTGTCGTGTACATTACTCCAGATGCTCCAGATAAGAGCGAAGGAGTAGGTCAGTGCGGTTGTTCTCGTTTCCTAACCCCGTGAACGAGTTGGCAGCCCGGACGGTGGCCGGCGTCGTACTCGTCATCAGCATCGCCACGCTTGTGCTTTCCGTGACTGCGGGCGACGCCTGGCTGTGGGTGACTGCCGCCCTCGCATACGGGTTCGTCGCCCGCGTCCTGACCGGCCCTACGCTGAGCCCTCTCGGCACCCTCGCAATGAAGGTCGCCCCGCGGCTGGGCGCCGCGCGACCGGTTCCCGGCCCGCCGAAGCGATTCGCACAGGGGATCGGCGCCGTCGTCACCGTGACAGCGGTCGTGCTGCTCGCGGTCGGCAGGCCGGGCGGAACGCAGCTGTTGCTCGGCGCGATGATCGTTGCCGCTGGACTGGAATCAATCGCCGGCTACTGCGTCGGTTGCAAGATCTTCGCCCTGCTGATGCGCATCGGGTGGATCCCGCAGGAGACCTGCGAGGCATGCAACAACATCGGTGCCCGGCTGGAGGAGCGGAGCCGCGTCGCGGCATAACGCTTCTAATGCTCGGCCACTCCGATCTTGTATCTGAGCGGCCTGTCAAGGCCGTCATCTGGCTCTGTTGACAACTTCGCCGAGCGGGGTTCTGGGGATAACTTTGCTTCGCTTTTTCTTTTGTTTCCAACGGTTTCTAGCCTCGAAACTGTCAGAGGTGCCCGCTAGGTTTCGGGTATGGGAATCGAGGCGGTCACCCGGCTGAACGAGGCGCTCGACGTCCTCGCCGCCGCGGACCCGCGCGACCTGAAAGGCCTGGACCGCCTGCAGCTTTCCTCGGACCTGCTCACCGTGAGCAACCGGCTCGACGCGGTGATCAGCACCCAGCTGCAGGTGATCGACATCGAGCAGACCACCGAGATCGAGTCCGGCCGCAAGACCCGCGGCTGGCTGGTGGAGGAGCAGTGCCGCAGCAAACCGGAGGCGTCGCGGCGGATGACGGTGGCGCGGGCGATGCCGGAGCATCCGGTGATCGCCGACGCGTTCGGGTGTGGGGAGATCAGCTTGGAGCATGCGCAGGTGATCCTGCGGCTGCTGCGCTCCACCCCTCCTGAGCTGCGGGACGTGGTCGAGAAAGCGCTCGTCGACGCCGCGGCCTACGTGGACCCGTCCGCGCTCGCCGCGTTCTGCCGGGAGGTGAAACAGAACCTCGGCTGGTGCGAAGACAAAGACGCAGCCGACCAGCGGCGGTATGACTCCCGGTGGCTGACCGTCTCGGACACGATCGAGGGGATGACGTCGATCTCCGGGATGCTCGACCCGGCCGGCGCCGCCGCGCTGAAAGCCGCGCTGCACGCGATGATGAGCAAGGGTGGGGAAGAGGACACTCGCACCTCCCGGCAGCGCCGCGCCGACGCCCTCGTGTCGCTGGCGAACCGGGCCCTGAAATCCGGGGAGCTGCCGCAGGTCAACGGTGAACCCGCGCACCTCACCGTCACCCTCGCCTGGAACGACCTCAAAGCCTCCCTCGACGCCCAAGCCGCCCACCTCGCCGGGAACTACCTCGACCCCACCGGTCCCCTCACCGGCAGCGGACCGCTCACCGGCGGTGGCAGTGGTGCCGGTGGTGGCGGTGGTGCGATGTTGAACGGCACCGAGATCAGCATCGGCACCGCCCGGATGCTGGCGTGTGACGCGGGGATCATCCCGGCGCTGCTCGGCAGCCACGGGGAGATCCTCGACCTCGGCCGCAAAACCCGCACCTGGAGCACCGCCCAGCACCGGGCGCTGCTGCTCGAGACCGGCAGCACATGCGGCTGGGTCAGCAACCGCGCCACCCGCCGCGCCACCCGCCATCCCGACAGCGACCTTGACATCCCGGTGACATGTCAGGGGCCGGCCGACCACGCGCACCACATCTTGTTCTGGACCCGCGACC
>JAFAZI010000051.1 GCA_019239875.1 Frankiaceae bacterium | reverse complement strand
ACGTCGAGCGCCTCGTTCAGCCGGGTGACCGCCTCGATTCCCATACCCGAAACCTAGCGGGCACCTCTGACAGTTTCGGGGCCAGAAACCGTTGGTAACAAAAGAAAATCAGAGCGAAGTTATCCCCAGAACCCCGCTCTGACGAGTTGTCCACAGCACGACAACGGCGCCTTGACAGGAGGGCGGATCTAGGCCGCCGGGCTGAGCTCCAGGTAGAGCTTCTGCAATCCGCGAAGGAAGAACGTCGGGAGGTACTCGTAGCGCCGAGCGTCAGCCGGCCCGTGGTGCGCTTCAGAGATCGAGATGTCCGACGTCCGGTCGAGCAGTCGGTTGAGGGTCACCCGTCCCTCGGCTCGCGCGAGTGGCGCGCCGGCGCAGGTGTGAATGCCGTGGCCGAATGCGACGTGCTGTCGAGCGTTCGATCGATCAAGATCGAACTCGCCCGGGTTCTCGAACGTCCGCGGGTCGCGGTTGCACGCGCCGGGAGCCAGCATCATCGTCGCGCCCGCGGGGATGTGGACGCCGCCGAGCGTTGCGGGCACCCGTGCCATCCGGAACTGCGTGCGCAGCGGGCTTTCCAGCCGCAGCGTTTCCTCGATGAAGTTCGGGATCTTCTCCCGGTCATCACGCAGCTGCTTCTGCAGGTCCTGGCGCTCGGCGAGCATGCGGAGTGCGAACGACAGCAGCCGGACGGTTGTCTCCTGCCCACCGACGAAGAGATTCGCGGCGATGAGTGCCGCGTCTTTGACTTCAGGTGTCGTGCCATCCGGGAAGGTCGCCGTCGCAAGTCCGCTCAACACGTCGTCGGTCGGGTGGGCTCGTCGCTCCTCGATGTACTCGCTGAACCGGTCGTAGAGGAACTCGAGCGGCTTGTGGGTGTTCGCTTCGCTCACTGTCGACAGCTGGTCGCGGAAGCGGGAGTGATCGGCCTCCGGCACGCCCTCGAGATCGGCGATGACCGTCAACGTGAACGGCTCGGCGTACTGGCTGATCAGCTCGCAGGACCCGTCCGCGATGAAGGCATCCACCAGCCGGTCCGCGTAGGACCACATGAAGTCCTCGTTCTCCTTGAGGCGGCGAGGCGTGATCAGCCGCATCAGGAGGTGACGGTGCGCAGTGTGGTTCGGCGGATCGAAGGACGGGAGCTGGTCACTGAAGGGCAGCTCGTGGCGGTACCTCTTGATGAACTCGGTGACGTCGTCGCCGGTCGCTGGGTCGGAGAACTTCACGAACGGGCCGCTGACCGCATTGCACGAGGAGTACGTGCCCGAGGCTTCTTCGTGCTCGGGGAACGTCGCCGGGTCACGGTAGAGATCGCGCGCTTCGGCGTGTCCGGTCACCATGAACACGCCGTACTTCGGCTCCTGCCACACCGGACCCTGTTCGCGCACCCAGTCGAAGTACGGGTACGGGTCGTCCTGCACCTCACGGTCGGTGAAGAAGTTGACCTGCGAGTAGTCCGTCATGCCCCCGCCTCGTCGCCGGTCGCGTGCCTCGCCGCGACGTACCCGAAAACCATGCTGTTCGCGATGCTTGCTCCAGGGCCCAGGTAGTGCCGGCCCATGACCGTCGCCGTCGTGTTGCCGGTTGCGTAGAGGCCCGGGATCGGCTTGTCGTCCTGGTCGAGCACCTGCGCGTGCTCGTTGGTGAGCAGCCCGCCGCAGGTTCCGATGTCGCCGGGAAGCACCTCCACCGCGTAGTACGGCGCCTGGTCCAGCGGCTCGATGCACGGGTTCTTCACCTTGCGGCTCGGGTCGCCAAGGGCTTTGTTGTACGCCGATTCGCCCCGGCCGTACTCCGGGTCGCGCCCCTCAGCGGCATGTCGGTTGAAGGTCTCGATCGTGTCGGCGAGGCCGGCCGGATCGATGTTGCACTCGGCGGCAAGCGCTTCCAGGGTCGCCGCGCGCTTGAGCTTTCCGCTCTCGAGCATCTCCTTGGGGAACCAGCCGGGGTGAGACCGCACGTGCGCGTATCGCTTGCGGTACCGGTCGTCGAAGATCAGCCAGCACGGCACGGCGCGGCTCGTCTTGTTGCGTTCGTACATTGCCTTGCCGACCTCCATGTAGGAGTTCGACTCGTTGACGAACCGTCGTCCGGCCGCGTCGACGTAGATGGCGCGCGGGCGCTGCCGCGCCTGATCCAGCGTGGACTGCCCGAATCGGCCGGTCCGGGGCGAGGGGATCCACCACGCCTCGTCCATGAAATCGGTCTTCGCGCCGAGTTGCATCGCTGCCTGCATCGCTTCGCCTGTGTCGCCCGGATTGGCCATCGACCACTTTGCGTTGTTGGGCTGGTCACCGCCGTACTCGCCCCGCATCGCCGGGTTGTGAGCGAAGCCGCCCGCGGACAGCAGGACGCCACGCCTCGCCTCGATCTGTTTTGTCGAGCCGTCATGGCTGATGCGCACACCTACCACCCGACCGCCATCGGCGATCAGATCTTCCAGCGGGGAATCGACCCAGACCTCGGCACCGCGCTCCAGCGCGGCGCCGAGCAGTTGCGCAATCAGTGCGGCCCCGTTGGTCAGCAGGTCCCGCCGGGCGGCTCGCGCGGCGGCGGTCCGCATGACCACCCGCGTCGTGATCGCGAACGCTCGAAGGCTGCGGTTGTAGTGCGACAACGACCGCGCCTCATTGGTCATGACGGCCATGCCCAGGCTCTTCGCGAGCCCCGGCTGGAGCTTGCGCCCCCACTCACCGAGCCGATTGCCGTTGAACGGCTTGGGCTCGACCGCGCGGCCCTCGTCGATCCCGCCCTTGGCGTCGGAGTAGTAGTCGCTGTAGCCGCGGCAGTACGCGAACCGCACGCCGCGCCGCTGGAGGAACGTCAGCATCTCCAGGCCCGCTGTGAGGAACGTATGGCGCCGCTGCTCCGACGATGCCGGACCGACGTCGCCGACAACGGCGTCGAAGTGCGCCATCGCGTCCTCGTAGGAGTCCGGTACGCCGGCCGCGCGCATCAGCGGGTTGTTCGGGATCCAGACGACGCCGCCCGACATCGCGGTCGACCCGCCGACGACCCCCTGTTTCTCGACGACGAGCACCTTGGCGCCGGCGTCAACCGCGGCCAGCGCGGCCGTCAGACCCCCGCCGCCGGACCCGACGACGACGAGGTCGACGGTGGCGTCCCAGGACGTCATCGCTCGCCCTTTCTCGGCATCCTCTCGGATTACTTCGATGTCGAAGCAAAGTACCAGAGTTCATTGACGATTACTACGAGACCGAAGTAATGTGCGGCGATCGCCACGAGGAGGCATGGATGTCCGTAGGTGTGAGGACGCTGACCCGACCGCTCGAAGGGGTCGGAGCGCCGAAGGACCGTCATCCGGAGCGCGCCGGAGACCTCGGTCTTCCTGCCGGGACAGAGATCTTCTCGGCGGACAACCACATCTCGCTCGCCGACGACATCTTCTACGAGCGGCTCCCGGCAGGCCTGAAGGACCAGGCGCCGCGAGTGATGAACGTGAACGACGGCTGGGTGCTCGGGATGGGCGGCAAGTCGATCCTCCACGAGGACTTCATCCGCGTGCTCCAGCAGTACGACCCGGTCCCCGGGTCGCACACGGGCGATGTCGAGGCTCGACTGGCGGCACTGGACTCAGAAGGCGTTGACAGAGAGCTCGCCTTCCCGAACGCGATCCTCGCGCTGTTCGGCTGGCCGGACCGCGAGCTCCGCGAGGCCTGCTTCCGGGTCTACAACGAGTACATCGCCGACTTTCAGGAGCGATCGGGCAACCGCATCTACGGCGTCGGCCTGATCAACTGGTGGGATGCGGAGGGCGCGCGGCGGACCCTCGCGGAGCTGAAGGCGCTCGGTCTCAAGACGTTCCTGCTCCCGCTGTCTCCCGGCAAGGACGAGAACAAGGTCCCGATCGACTACGCGAGCTCCGCGATGGACGGAGTGTGGGCGGCGATCGAGGAGTCAGGCATCCCGGTGGCGCACCACATCGGGGAGAGTCCGCCGCAGACCCCGAACGAGTTCAACCCGGTCGCCAACGGCATGTTGCAGTCGGTCGCACCGTTCCGCGACACGTTCGGCAAGTACACCCTTGGCGGCATCCTCGATCGTCACCCTGGCCTGCAGATCGGCTACTTCGAAGGCGGCATCAACTGGGTGCCATCGACGATCCAGGACGCCCAGCACATCGCGTCGTCGTTCGCGCACATCAACAACCTGCCGATCAAGCGCGACCCGCAGGAGTACTGGAACGACAACATGATGGCGTCGTTTGTCGTCGACCCCCTCGGCCTCGACCTCGTCGACCGGATCGGTGTCGACCGCGTCATGTGGTCGACCGACTTTCCGCACAACGAGAGCACGTACGGCTACACCGACGAGTCGCTGGCCGGTGTCGTCGACTCGGTCGGTGTCGACAACGCGGTCCCGATCGTCAGTACCAACATCAAGCGCTTCCTCGGAGTTGACTGACCGTGACCCCGGGTCTCATGTCGGCTGCCTCCGGTAACCGAATCCCGCCCAGCCCCGACTTCGAGCGGATGCGCGCCGACCGTACGGCGCGGGTCCGCGAGGTCATGCGCGAGCAGGGTCTGGATGCCATCGTGCTGCTCGGCAACACGAACGTCTCGTATGCGACCGGCGCGATCTGGCCGCTCGCGGACGCCGGGCGCGTCAACTTCGAGCAGCCGGTCGCCGTCGTACTCGCCGATGACGAGTCGCCGCACCTGTTCTCGCCGATCCGTTCCGACGAGCGGCTGCGAGCGGGCATCCCCAATGACCACCTCCACGGGCCTGCACATCTCGACTTCGACGAGGGTGTCGAGATCTTCCTGTCCCGGCTGGCTGACTTCGTGCCGGGTACGGCGACGGTGGCGATCGACGAGTGGACGCACGCGCTTCGCCGGTCGGGCTCGCTGATCGGTGAGGTGCCGAAGGACGCCGGCAAGGTCATCAGCAAGGCAAAGCTGATCAAGACACCAGACGAGGTGTCCGCCATGCGCGAAGCGCTGCGGATCACCGAGCAGGCGATCGGTGAGGTCCAGAAACGCCTCGCCCCTGGGGTCCGGCAGACAGAGCTGACAGCGACCTTCCTGCGGACCATCTTCG
>JAFAZI010000037.1 GCA_019239875.1 Frankiaceae bacterium | reverse complement strand
GCTGTCCGTCGCCTCGTGGCGTTGGTTGTTCTTGTTGAATCTGCCGCTTGCCCTACTCGTCCTCGCGCTGAGCTTCCGGCATGTGCCGGAGACCACCGACGGCTCCGCCACTGGCCCGATCGACGTGCCGGGCGCGGTGTGGGCGGTGGTGGCGCTCTCTGCGCTCACCTACGGGTTGATCGAGGCGCCTGGTCGGGGTTGGGGGAGCCCGGCCGTCGTCAGCTCGCTTGCGGTCGGCGTGGCCGCGGCGGTCGGGTTCGGTGTGGCAGAACGCCGCTCGGCCGCGCCGATGCTGCCACCCTCGATGTTCCTGGCGCGACAGTTCGCGGCGACGAACGGTGTGACCTTCCTGATGTACGGCGCGCTCGGCGGCGCGTTGTTCCTGCTCCCGGTGACGCTTCAGCAGGTCGCCGGGTACACGCCACTGGCTGCGGGGTTGACTCTGCTGCCGGTGACTGCCCTGATGTTCGCGCTCTCCGCGCGGTCGGGACGGCTTGCGACGAGGCTCGGTCCACGGCTGCAGATGTCGCTCGGACCGGTCGTCATCGGCGCTGGGCTGCTCCTGCTGATTCGGCTGACCGACGACCATCGGTACGTCACCGGTGTCCTTCCGGGGGTTCTGGTCTTCGGTGTCGGCCTCGTCATCACCGTCGCGCCGCTCACGGCTACCGCGATGAGCTCGGCGCCCGGCGAGCACGCCGGGATGGCATCGGCGGTCAACAACGACGTCGCGCGAGCCGCCGGGTTGTTCGCGGTCGCGGTGTTTCCGGTGGTGAGCGGCATCTCCGGCGACGCCTACCTGCACCCTGCGGTCTTCGCCGCGGGCTTCCGGACGTCGAGCATCATCGCTGCGGTGATGTGCGGGATCGCGGCGTTGATCGCAGTCGTCGGCATCTCGAACCGACCACCGCGCGGTCGCCACGTACCGACGCCGGAATGCCATCGGCTTTGCCAGGCTTGTGTAGGTGCAACAGCGCCGCCGCTCACCGCGGTCGGTGACTAGCAGCCACCTACCGCGGGGATGGTCCTGACATGACGGACAGCAACGAGGTCGAGCTCGAGGTTCGCAACAACCCTGGCGAGCTGCGGTACGAGATCTTCGCCGGCGACGAGCTCGCCGGGTTCACGACGTACACGCTGCAGGACGGGGCGGTGGCCTTCCGGCACGCCGAGGTCTTCCCGCAGTGGGAGGGTCGAGGGGTCGGCAGCCGTCTTGCGAAGGAGGCACTCGACGACGTGGTCGAGTCGGGGAAGGTGATCACGCCGCTCTGCCCGTTCATCGTCGACTTCGTGAGCGGCCACCCGTCGTACCTCCCGCATGTCGACGAGCGGCACCGGCGGCAGATCGAAGCCGCGATCGCCACCGAACCCGAGGCGGGTTGATGTCCCGGAAGATGTCCGACGCCGAGGCGCGGGCCTTCCTCGCCGAAGGCCGGCGGACCGGCAAGGTCGCCACCACCCGGGCCGACGGCAGGCCGCACGTCGCGCCGATCTGGTTCGTCCTCGACGGCGAAGACATCGTGTTCATGACCAACTCGCAGACCGTGAAGGGCCGCTCGTTGCGCCGAGACCCTCGGGCGGCGCTCGTCGTGGACAGCGAACAGCCGCCGTTCGACTTCGCCATGGTTGAAGGCACGGTGAGCATTTCGGAGGATCTCGAGGAGATGCTGCCACTGTCGATCGAGATCGCGCGCCGATACATGGGGGACGAGCAGGCCGAGGCATACGGCCGCCGGAATGCAGTAGCAGGCGAGCTGCTGATCCGGCTGCATCCGGAGAAGATCATCGCGATCGGCGCCGTCGCGGCCTGACGTTCTGTGAGGTAGCCCACGTTGCAGCTCAGCAACCGTGGGTACGACTGCTTGATGAGGTTTTTGATTCATCGACACTCTGACCCCGCGGATGCCAGGCATCCATCGAGCGCGCGCACCCATCTCAACCTCGCCGCTGCCGCGCTCGTCGTTGCGATCGCAGCGTTCGCTGTTGCCGGAACGATGGGTGACATCCACGGCACGTTCCATCAGAAGCTGATCGGTGCCCTCGTCGGCGCGCTCTTCGTCGTCGCCGCGGTGGTCGCCACCCGGGCGGCGGCCACCGAGGTCTACGAACTGGTTGGTCTCAGAGCCGGGCCGCGGCACGCGGGGGTGCTCAGGTGGCTGGTGACGATCGTCGGCTACATCATCGTGGTGATCACGGCGCTCGGGCTTTTCCAGGTCCCGATCCAGCATCTGATCGTCGGCGGCGCGCTGACCGGCGTGATCCTGGGTATCGCGGCTCAGCAGTCGCTCGGCAACGTGTTCGCGGGCGTCGTCCTGCTCCTCGCCCGGCCGTTCAGCGTCGGCGACGCCATTCGCATCAAGTCCGGAAACCTGGGCGGGGTCACCGACGGAACGGTGTCAGCGATGGGCATGACCTACGTGACGCTGATCACGGACGAGGGTCCGGTCAACTTTCCGAACAGCGGCATGCTCGCGGCGGCCGTCGGGCCGATGCCGGGTACGACCTACTCCCGGTCACAGCGCTTCGACCTGTCCGGCACCGAGACCGGCGCCGCGCTGGTCGGCCGCGCGCCGACCTGGGACGACGGCGAGCTCACCTGGGGCCAGCGCCAGCACCGAGACGCCAGTTGACTCATGCTCAATCGGTTGGGTTGAACAGGTGATCGGAGCCTGACCGAGCCGCGTGGTCCAAGCCGCAACGTCTACGCTCGGAGCATGGCCAACCGATATGTGCCCGTCTGGCTGTCGGCGCTCGTTGCCCTCGCCGGGGTCGCCTGCTTGGTGATCGGCGCGATCTACTTCGCCGACACCGCCTCATCATTGCCGTCGTTCTTCCCCGGTCACGAGTCGGTGACGACGACGCACCATCACAGCAAGCACGGCATCGCCGCCGTCGTCCTCGGCCTGGCGCTGCTGGCAGGCGCCTGGATCAGCACCGGCAAGAAGGACAGCGCGACGGCCTAGCCAGCCGTCCAGCGTCGGCCTCGGGGCCGACGTCCGTCTCGTTCGGCGCGCCGAGCCCGCCGCGATGTGGAGAAGCCATGGAAAAGGTGTTCGAGCTCTTCATCAAGACGAGCCCGGAGCGGCTGTGGGAGGCGATCACGAATCCCGAGATCCGCGCGAAGTACAACTTCGGCGCTGCGCTGTACGGCGACTGGACGCCGGGCGCGAAGCAGGAGATGCGCGTGCCCGGCGCGGAGTTCGTGCTCGGGGAGGCCACCGTTGTCGAGGTGGACCCGCCGCGGCGGCTCGTGCAGACGATGATCGCCAACTTCAGTCCCGAAGCCGCCGCGGAAGGACAGACGCGCATCACGTGGGAGATCGAGCAGATCGAGGACTCCTGTCGGCTGGTCGTGACGCATGACCAGCTGCGTGAGGGAGCCAACGAGCAGGTGTACGGCGGCTGGCCGATGATCCTCTCCGGTCTCAAGACCTGGCTCGAAAGTGGTGAGCTGCTGACGACACCGGGCTCCCTCATGTACTCCCAAGGCTGACTGGCCCCACGGGGTCGTCAGGGGTTTCAGTCGTTGTCGATGCCCTTGCCCTTGACGCTGATGACGGTCCATTCGGCGCCGAACTCCTTGATGCCTTCGCCCTTCATGTCGCCGGGAGTCGTGTCCTCTGAGAAGTAGTAAAGGGGGCTGCCCTTGTACGTGACCTGCTTGTCGCCGTTCTTGCGCTTGGTGGTGCCGAGCAGTCGCTGCTTGACCTTGCCCTTGGCGTGGGGTTTCCCGTTCGTGATAAGGGGTGGCCAGTCGTTAGCGCAGTCGTGGTAGCAGGCTGACTTGTTGGTGCCGTTGTCCTTGTTGAACAGATAAAGCGTGTTGCCCTTCGAGTCGACCAGGAACCGGCCGAGACTCGTGTGGCGGCTCTTGATGGTCACACCCTTGTGGTGGTGCGAGCCGGCGGCGTTGGCCGCCGTGCTGAGGCCGCTGGCCACCAGTCCCCCTGCAGCGAGGGCGACGGAGGTCAGACCGATGGTGACGGTTCGCAGGCGAGACATGCGTGAATCTCCTCGGATCGATGGCGACGGGTTGACCCGCCGTACCCGCACATCACGCACCACGTGACGGTGTGGTTCAAGCGACTCGGCCCTCACGCACGAGGCGAAAGAACCCGCGCACCTCGTCCGTGAAGATCGCCGGTTGCTCGAACGCGGCAAAGTGGCCGCCACGGTCTGGCTGGCTCCAGTACTGAAGGGTCGGATAAGCGCGTTCCGCCCAGTGCCTCGGCACCTGCAAGATCTCCTTCGGGAACATCGTCAGACCAACGGGCACACCAATCTGACTCGACCGCTTGGCCCGGAAGCTCTCCCAGTAGAGCCGGGCCGAGGATGCGGCGGAGTTGCTCAGCCAGTAGATCGTGATGTTGTCGAGGAGCCGATCGGCACCGAAGGCTGCGACCGGGTCGCCGTCGCAGTCCGACCAGGCCCAGAACTTCTCGAGGATCCACGCGCACTGTCCGACCGGCGAGTCCGCCAAGCCATAGCCCACGGTCTGGGGGCGGGTGGTCTGCTGCAGCGAATATCCGGCCTCCCACTCCTGGTAGTGCAGCCCGGTGGCGATCGCCACCTGCTCGGCCTCGGTGAACTCCGTCTGCCCACGCTCCGGGAAGCCTCGGATCAGGTTGAGGTGCACACCCACGAGATGGTCGACATCTTGCGCTCCGAGGCACGTCGTCACCGCGGCGCCCCAGTCGCCGCCCTGAGCGCCGTACCGGTCATAACCGAGTCGTCGCATCAGCTCGGCCCAGACGTCAGCGATCCGTTCGATCCCCCAGCCCGGCTCGATCGGGTGGCCGCTCCAGCCGTAGCCGGGCAGCGACGGGACGACGACGTGGAAGGCGTCGGCCGGATCGCCGCCGTGCGCGGCAGGGTCGGTGAGTGGTCCGATCACCTCTGTGAACTCGACGAACGAGCCTGGCCAGCCATGGGTCAGCAGCAGTGGCAGCGCGCCCGGTTCCGGTGATCTCACGTGGAGGAAGTGGATACCGACGCCGTCGATCGTCGTCCGGAACTGCGGCAGCTCGTCGAGCGCCGCCTGACGCTCGCGCCAGTCGTACGAATCGGTCCAGTGCTGGATCAGCGCGTGAAGGTAGTCCAGGGGCACGCCCTGCGACCAGTCGCCCACGACCTCCCGGTCGGGCCACCGGGTTCGGCGGAGCCGATCCCGAAGATCGTCCAGTGCCTGGTCGCTCACCTCGGCGCGAAACGGTACGACGTCCGCAGTCACGCGAGGGAGCCTAAACGTGCCCCCGGCTGGATTTGAACCAGCGACCTACCGCTTAGGAGGCGGTTGCTCTATCCCCTGAGCTACGAGGGCGGGCCCGGCCGCTGCGTCCGGCCGGCTAGCCATCGTGCCATCCGCCGGGTCGCCGCGAGCCGGTCACGGCAATTTCCACCATTCCGTTCAATCGGCTGACGGGCACGCAGCGCGCCCCTACGGTCTAAAGATCGGCAGCGGGGGGCGGAGGCTTGGGTTGATGCTCGGAGAGGTTCACGTCGAATCAGATGTGACCTTCGCGCGGCTGCACGGTGACCTCGACCTGGGCAGCGCAGACGCGCTGCGTGATCTCCTCGACGACCTCAGCGCCAGTCCGACGCAGCACATCGTCATCGACCTGTGCGATGTGTCATTCGTGGACGTGATGTCGTTGTCCGTGATCCTTGGTACGGCGGATGCGCTGCGCGAGAGCGGGCGCCAGCTCGCCGTCGAAGGTGCGAGCGCGTCGATTCGCCGGCTGTGCAAGGTCTTGAACGCCGAGGACGTCCTCGCACCGCAGATTCAGCTCTCGAACCGGCGGATTCCCCCCGCCTGTTGATCATTTGGTGGGCCGGTTTGGCGCACCGGATGCATGGCCGGGATGCTTGAGGGCATGACCAGCGGCATGCAACCAGGACAGGGACGGCTGCTTGACGGCCGGTACCGCCTTGGTGCGCTGCTCGGCACCGGCGGGGTCGCGGAGGTGTATCGCGCCACGGACGAGCGGCTCCATCGCGACGTCGCGATCAAGTTGTTCCGCGGCGACGTCGCGGACCAGCTCCAGCGACACGAAGCGGAGATGCGCACGCTTGCACGCCTGAACCACGAGAGCCTGGTGACCGTCTTCGACGCGGGTGCCGACGACGAGACCGGGCTGCCCTACCTCGTCATGGCGCTTGTCGAGGGCCACACCCTGGCCGACCAGCTTCGGGACGGTCAGGTCGACCCGAAACGGGCCGCAGAGATCGGGGCCGCCGTCGCCGGGGCCCTCGCCTACGTCCACGGTCAGGGCTTGATCCACCGCGACGTGAAGCCGGCCAACGTGCTGATCGAGGAAGCGGGCGGCCGAGTCTTCCTCGCGGACTTCGGGATCGCACGGCTCGTCGATTCGGCTCACGTGACGCAGGCCGGTGACGTTCTGGGTACGCCGGCGTTCTTCGCGCCGGAACAGGTCGCGGGAGAGCCCGTCGGACCGCCGGCCGACGTCTACGCACTCGGCCTCGTGGTCCTCGAATGCCTGACTGGCCGGCGGGAGTACGAAGGCAGCTCGTTGGAGGTGGCGATGGCTCGACTGAGCCGGCCCCCGCAGGTGCCGCGTGAGCTCCCCACCGCCTGGCGCGACCTGCTGTCCAGCATGACGTCGCGGGATCCCGCGACGCGGCTGTCGGCGTCGAAGGTCGCGGATCGCCTGACCGCCATCGCGGCGAGCGGCGGCGACGACCAGACCCAGGCGATCCCGGTCCCCGTCCCGGTCGCCGAGCCCGAGACCGTGGCGGCCCCGTTCGCGACGACGGTCATGCCACAGGTCGAATCGGTGCCGCCAGCGCCGGCACCCGAGATGCTGGTGCCTGCCCAGCGGCCTCGACGGGGTTCGCGCGCGTTGACGGTGCTTCTGACGCTCGTGCTGATCGCAGTGGCAGCGGGAGCGGTCGTCCTCGTGACCCGCCACAACAGCTCGGGTGGCGGCGGGCATTGCAAGACGCATGGCAACTCGCTGCCCGGTCGTCTCGAGTCCGACATGCAGCAGATCGAGAAGTTGGCGTGCCGATGAAGCGCTTGTTCGGGGCCCTCGCCGTCGTCGCCATCGCTACGAGTGGCTGCGCCGGGACCAGCACGGGTGGGATCCCGGCGGCTGCGGCTCGCCAGCTCAAGCCCTTCGTGTCCGAACTGCGAGTCGCGGCCAGCGGCACGAGCATCGCGGCGGTGACCGAGAAGGAACAGGCCCTCGTGCAGGAGGTCGAGTCGCTCATCAGCAGCGGCGACCTGTCGAATGCGAAGGGAGTGAAGATCGAGGACGCCGCGGCGACGTTGTTGAACGACTTCAAGAAGAAGTACGCGCCGACTCCCACACCCACACCTACGACGCCTACGCCGACACCGACGTCCGAGTCACCCACGCCGACCGAGAAGCCGACCAAGCCGAAGCCCAAGCCGACCCACACGATCACGGTGCCACCCACGGACACGGCGACCGCCCAGCCGACGCAGACCACGACGACCAAGGGCAAGGGCAATGGCCAGGGCAACGGCTTCGGGCACGGCAAGCACGGCCTGTAGAGCCGGGGTGGTCAGGGCAGCAGCTTGCCCGGGTTGAGGATGCCGGCCGGGTCCAGCTGGGATTTGACCGCGCGAAGCGCGTCGAGCCCGATGGCCCCGCCGAGGTCGGGCCCGACGATCTCCTGGTGTGCAGTTCCGACGGCGTGGTGATGACTCGCCGTTCCACCTGCCGCGATGATGGCGGCGTTCGCCGCATGCTTGGCCGCCGTCCACTGGGCGATTTCACGGCCGGCGTCAGCCTTGGCCAGGACGGTGAAGTACAGCGAGGCGCCGGTTGGATAGAGATGCGAGATGTGGCAGCCGACGAGCGGGAGCTGGGTGCCGGCGGTCAACGCCTCGGTGAGCGCTCGACGCACACCGTTGTAGAGGTCGTCGAGCCGCGACCATGTGGTGGCGGTCTCGAGAGTCTCGACCAGCACCCCGTTGTCGAGCAACGTGTCGCGGAGATACGCGCCGGAGAACCGGTTGTGCTCCCACGAGCTCCCCGCACCGGCGCCGAGCGGCACCGCCTTGTCGGCGCGCAGGATTCGACGTACCTCTTGCCGGCGGTGTCGCACGTCACCGGCCGTGCCCTCGTATCCCATGATCATCATGCAGCCGCCGGCCACGCCATGCAGCTTCAGCCAGGCGTCCAGACCGCGCTTCTTGAGGCCATCCGTGCCCGACATCGCGAGCGAGGCACGCGTCTCCGCTTCGTCGGCGAGCCGCGCGATGTCGGGCTTCGCGCCGGTCTGCGCCAGCCGTCGCATGATGCGCACGCCGTCCGCCCAGCTGCGGGCGATCCAGCCCTCGTAGTGCTTCACAGCGGGTAGCGGGCGCACCCGGAGGGTCACCTCGGTGACGATGCCGAGAGTTCCCTCCGACCCCATGACCAGCCGACGAAGGTCTGGACCGGCGGCGCTGCCCGGCATCGGCGGCAGATCGAGCTCGCCGCGTGGCGTGGTCATCCGGCAACCAAGCACGAGGTCGTCGAATCGGCCGTATCCGCTCGACGCCTGACCTGCTGACCGGGTGACGACGTACCCGCCGAGCGACGCACGCTCGAAGCTCTGCGGCACGTGGCCGAGCGTGAGTCCCTGGGCGGCGAGCGCCTGCTCGGCAGCCGGGGTTCGAATCCCTGGCTCGAAGGTCGCCGTCATCGACGTCTTGTCGACCGCAACCAGCTGGTCGAGCCTGGACAGGTCGAGTGCGACGACAGCCTTGTGCTGGCCGGCGAGCGGGGTGAGCCCGCCGACCACGCTGGTGCCGCCGCCCCACGGGACCACCGCGATCTTCGCGGCCTCGCAGATCGCGAGCACCGACGCGATCTGGTCCGCGGCCGTGGGAAGGAGGACGGCGTCCGGCGCTTCGGACGCGTCGCCGTGGCGCCGGCGGACCAGGTCGACGTAGGACTGCCCGCCGGCATGCTCGGCGCGGATGCGGTCGTCGTCCTTGACGCCGTCGGCGCCGAGCGCGTCGACCAGTTCGGCGCGGGCCACCTTGGGCAGGCGAGATGCCGGAACGATCGCTGCTGTGATGTCGGCCGGTTCTTGTGGCGTCAGCTCACCGAGAACATCCATCAGAAACGTACGAGCGGACGGTGCAAGCTCGGGCCGCACCCCGCCCCAGGAGGTCCATGTCGCGTTGTTGTCCATTGCGCTACAGTGTGACATATGGCGTCTCAACGTCACAAGAGTTCGAGTGAGGCCCGTCAGCCGGTGGGTCGTGAGATCCCCGATGGGATCGCCTCCGCTGTTCGCGACTCCGTGCTCGCGGTGGGCGTTCGGCGTACCACCCTGACCGATGTCGCTCGGCGGGCCGGCGTCAGCCGCATGACGCTGTACCGCCTGGTACCTGACGTGGAGACGCTGCTGCTCGATGTCCTGACCCGTGACCTTGGCGAGCTGCTGACAGAGATCGAGGCCGGCGTCGCCCGCAGGCGCTCCGCGCGGAGCCGGCTGGTCGCCCTCACCGTCGAGGCAGCACGCCGACTGCCGGACGAGCCGCTGTTCCAGCGGGTGCTGGACGTCGATCCCGAACTGCTGCTGCCCTACCTCACCGACCGCATCGGCTCGACGCAACGGTTGGCACTCGCCCGGGTTCGCCGGGTGATCGCGGAGGGGCACGTGGACCGGTCGATCCGGCACGCGAACCCGGACCTGATGGCGACGTCGCTGTTGCTGACGGTCATGCCCTGGATCGTCTCTGCCCGCCTGCTCGACGACGTCGGCAGGGAGGCGGCGCTCGACGAGCTCGAGCGAGGACTCGACGGGTGGCTGCGACCGTGAGCAGCTCGATGCTGAGCGCGGCGCGACGCGATCAGGACCTCGAAGACCTCCTGCGCGGCGAGAGTGTCGATGTCCTCGTCGTCGGCGGCGGCGTCACCGGGGCCGGCGTGGCGCTCGACGCGGCGAGCCGCGGCTTGTCCGTCGCGCTGATCGAGCGCAACGACCTCGCGGCCGGTACGAGTCGATGGTCGAGCAAGCTCGCCCACGGCGGGCTGCGGTACATCGCGGCCGGTCAGATCGGCGTCGCCTGGGAGTCCGCCGTTGAGCGCAACCGGTTGGCGACGGTGATCGCTCCGCATCTGATCCGGCCGATGGAGTTTCTGATGCCGTTCTACCCGGCGTATCCGCGCGGCGGACGAGCGGTCTCACGAGTCCTGTTGGGGATCGCCGACGGCCTGCGAACCGCAGCCCGCACGCCGGCCTGGATGCCGCGGACGACCTGGATCAGTGCCGCCGAGACGGCGCAGCGAGTGCCGAGGATCGGCACGGTGAAAGGCTCGTACGTTCATGTCGACGGCGCCCTCGAGGATGATGCTCGCCTCGTCGTCGGCATCGCCCGGACCGCAGCTGCTCACGGTGCGCGCGTGATCACGCACTGCAGCGCGGTTGACGTGGCCCGCGACGGCGCGACGGTCCGCGATGAGCTGACCGGGCAGACCGGTGAGATCAAGGCACGCGCCGTCGTCGTCGCAGCCGGGGTCTGGTGCGGTGGGCTGGTGGCAGGCGTACCGCTCCGGCCGAGCAAGGGAGCACACCTCGTGCTTCGGAGGGAGGCGCTCGGCAACCCGACGTCGGCCTTCAACGTCTTGCTGCCTGGCAGCATCAACCGTTTCGTCTTCGCGTGCCCGCGTCCAGACGGCACCGTCATCGTCGGACTCACCGACGAGCCGGTGGACGCCATCGAGGACGAGCCAGCCGTGACCGGCGACGACGAGACGTTCTTGCTCGACATGCTCTCGTCCGGATTGGCGCGCTCCGTCACGAGCGATGACGTCATCGGCCGGTACGCCGGCCTGCGCCCGCTGCTCGGCGGTGGCGACGAGAGCAGTTCGGCCGACATCTCGCGCCGCCATGCGCTGCTCGAACGCGACGGGGTGTTCGTCATCGTCGGCGGAAAGCTGACGACCTACCGGCGAATGGCACAGGACGCTGTCGACAAGGTTGCCGCGGCCCTGGGCCGTGGTGGCGAGTGTCGCACCCAGGGCATTCCGCTCGAGGGTGCCGGCACCGTCACGAGCAGCGGCGTTGCGCGCCTGGATCGCCGCTTCGGGGCGGAGGCGCGGCAGGTCGCGGCCGCCGGCCCGGTCGAGCCGATCGCCGACGGCGTACCGGTCTTGAAATGCGAGGCGCACTGGGCGGTCAGTGCCGAGGGCGCCGTGACTGTCGAGGACGTTCTCGACCGGAGGCTGCGCGTTGACCTCGTCCCGGCGTGGCGGTCGGCGGTCGAGGACTATGTGCGCAGTTCGATCGAGAGCTGACAAAACTTTGTGGTAATACTTGACACTCTAGTTGTAGGTTTCTTACGATCGCATCGTTCAGACTGGTGACGGGACAGCCCGTCCGGACCTGGAGGTGACAGATGTTGCTGGAGCGTTTCGACCCTTTCATCGCCGAGTTCGACCGGTTGACCCAGCGGACGTTCGGCACCACCGACGGTGTGGGGCTCCCGATGGACGTGATCCGTCACGAGGACGCCCTTGAGGTTCGGGTCGACCTCCCTGGAGTGGCGCGCGACTCGATCGAGGTCACCCTCGACAACCACATGCTCACGATCAGCGCGGAGCGCCGGGCGGCGTACGGCGACAGTGCGCAGGTGCTGTTCCAGGAGCGGTTCGACGGCGCCATGAGCCGTCGGCTGCGAGTGCCCGACTGGGTCGACGCCGAAGCGGTCACTGCCGACTACGTCGACGGGGTGCTGGCACTTCGCCTTCCGCTTGCCGAGCGCGCGAAGCCGCGTCGCATCACGATCGGCGAGGCCTCGGACCAGACCGCGATCGCGAGCTGAGCTCGATGACACCGGCACAGGGGCGGCCCGCTTCGGCGGTGCCGCCCCTTGGCCGTCAAGCGCCGTACGACGACTATGACCACCCGTTCTTCACGGTGGGGCAGGTCGCGGACATGCTTGATGTCCAGCAGGCGTTCCTGCGTCGCCTCGACCAGCAGGACGTGGTCAGCCCCGCCCGGTCCGACGGCCAACAGCGTCGCTACAGCCGGCGCGACATCGATCAGGTCACACGCGTCTGCAGCCTGGTCGACGACGGGCTGACCCTCGCCGGGATCAAACAGGTCTTCGCCTTGCAAGCCGAGGTCGCGGCCCTGAAGGCCGAGATTGCGGAGCTCAAGGCGCGCCCGCAACGCTGAGCGGCCGCGGGACTAGCGGATGTACGTCCCGCTGATCGCGCGAGCGATCACGAGGCGCTGGATCTCGCTGGTGCCTTCGAAGATCGTGTAGATCTTGGCGTCGCGGTGCATCCGCTCAACGGGGTACTCACGGGTGTAGCCGTTGCCACCGAGGATCTGGATCGCCTGCTCGGTGACCCAGACGGCCGTCTCGCCGGCGAACAGCTTCGACTGGGAGCCTTCGGCTGCCGTGAACTCCTTGCCGTTGCGCGCCATCCACGCCGCCCGCCAGACGAGCAGGCGGGACGCGTCGATCTTCATCTTCATGTCGGCGAGCTTGAACGCGATGCCCTGGTTCTCGATGATCGGGCGGCCGAACTGCTCGCGCACCTTCGCGTAGTCCAGGGCAACCTCGTACGCCGCGCGCGCGATGCCGACCGCCTGCGCGCCGACCGTCGGCCTGGTGCGCTCGAAGGTGGCCATCGACGGCTGCACGCCACTCTTCAGGCCCTCGCGCGCACGCGTCAGCCGGCCGTCGAGCTTCTCCCGACCGCCGAGGAGGTTGCCGCCTGGGATGTGCACGTCGTCCAGGACGACCTCGGCGGTGTGCGAGGCGCGGATCCCGTGCTTCTTGAACTTCTGGCCTTGGGTCAGTCCCTTGGTGCCGGGCGGTACGACGAACGAGGCCTGGCCGCGGGTGCCGAGGCTAGGGTCGACGGTCGCCACGATGACGTGCCAGTCGGCGATGCCGCCATTGGTCGCCCAGGTCTTGGTGCCGTTGAGGATCCACTCGTCGTTCGCCTCGTCGTAGGCGGCACGGGTCTTCATCGCGCCCACGTCGCTGCCGGCGTCCGGCTCGGAGGAGCAGAACGCCGCGAGCTTCACGTCGTCCGGCGTGCCATACATCGCCGGGACGAACTCCCCGATCTGCTCCGGCGTACCGTTCGCGCTCACCGCCGCGGCGGCGAGCCCGGTGCCCATGATCGACAGCGCGATGCCGGCGTCCCCCCAGAACAGCTCCTCCTGAGCGATCATCATGCCGAGCCCGGTGTCGTCGAACCACTGCTGCGCCATGAAGTCGACGGAGTAGATGCCGACCTCGGAGGCCTGCTTGATGATCGGCCACGGGGTCTCTTCCCGCTCGTCCCACTCGTGGGCGGCCGGGCGGATCACCTCGGCAGAGAAGTCATGCAGCCACTTCTGCATCGTGATCTGGTCTTCGGTCAGATCCAGGGAGAACTCGGCCACTACGACTCCTCGACATGCGGTGGTCCGGCGCGGGTGCCGGCCGGGTGAGTGATGCCAGACGATGCTGCTTGGGGTGTTGCCGGTCTGGGTGTTGAAAACCAGTGTTACCGGCGGTAACTTCAGTGTCAAGACACCGTGGCCCCAGCGAGAATCGAGCCCACCGGATGCCCACCGCCGTGGAGCGCAGGGCGAGCCTGCTCGCGGCGGCCGATCGCGTGGTGCAACGCGACGGGCCGGACGCCTCGATGAACGTGATCGCGGCCGAGGCCGGCATCACCAAGCCGATCCTGTACCGGCACTTCGGCGACAAGGGCGGCCTCTACAGCGCGTTGGCGGCGCGCCACATCGAGGACCTTCTGGGCCGGCTCCGCGCCGCCCTCCTCACACGCGGCGGCCTCGAGGCGCGGACCCGCGCCACCGTCGATGCCTACCTCACCTCCATCGAGGAGCGCCCACAGGTCTACCGGTTCCTGGTTCGGCGCGCCGCGGTGGAGGAACCGGGAGTCCGCGGGGAGGTCGAGGGCTTCGTCCGCCGGTTCGGTGACGAGCTCGCGAACGGGATCCGACACGAACCGGCGCTCGGCGACGTGGATCCGATGCGCGCGCTTGTCTGGGCGCACGGCATCGCCGGGATGGTGCAGGCGGTGGGCGACTGGTGGCTGGACCATCCCGACGTACCCCGTCAAGTCGTCGTCAACGAGCTGACCGAACTGCTCCTCGCCGGCTTCAGCCGCCCCTGACCCCTTCCGCCAAACCGTCTCAAATCGTTGGTTTCGGACGCGTCGAATCAACGATTTGAGACGGTTGGGCGATAACGACGGGTACGGCGGTGGCGGGCCCGTGGAAGGGCGGATCGGGGTTCGCCGGCTGTTCACCTTCGACTGCCAAGATCGCGCGATGAAAGTGCTTGCCTGCTACGCCGTCAAGGGTGGCGTGGGCAAGACCGCGGCCGCGGTGAACCTGGCCTGGCTCGCCGCTCGAGATGGCAATCGCACCTTGCTGTGGGACCTCGACGCCCAGTCAGCGGCCACCTTCCTGCTTCGCGGCAAGCCCAAGGTGAAGGGCGGCACCCGCAAGCTGCTGCAGGGCGACAGCGACGTCGAGCGCGCCATTCGATCGACGTCCGATGATCGGCTCGACCTGCTCCCAGCGGACCCGTCGTACTGGACGGCCGACCTCGACCTGTCGGAGGTGAAGCGGCGGGAGAACCGAGTGGCCAAGGTGATCAAAGCGGTGGCCGATGACTATGACCTCGCCGTACTGGACGCGCCGGCGGGGCTCTCGCTGCTGTCGATGAACATCGTGACCGCGGCCGACCTGGTGCTCGCTCCGATCGTCCCGTCGCCGTTGTCGCTGCGGACGCTCGATCAGGTTGTCGACCTCGCCGCCACGGTCGAGCGCCAACCAGCGGTCATGGCTTTTCTGTCGATGGTCGAGCGGCGGCGGGCGCTGCATCGTGATGTGGTCGAGCTGCTGCACGGACGGTACGCCGACGTGGCTCGCACCGTCATCCCGAGCAGCGCGATCGTCGAGCGCATGGGCCAGCGACGCCGTCCGGTGGTCGCAACGGCACCGACGAGCCCGGTCGGGGCGGCCTATGCCGGGCTGTGGCACGAGGTGGCGGCGCGGCTGGGCGTTGGCGGGGCAGGCCAGCAAACCCTGTAATCGTTCATCCGGCGTTAACCTCTCGTTCGCCGAACCCCTAAGGTGTTGGGCGTGCGCCTACGGTTGACGCCCCGCGAAAACGTCTTCTACGAGATGTTCACCTCATCGGCGAACAATCTCCTCGAGGGTGCCCACGTGCTTGAAGCACTGGTCACCGGAAACCGAGGTGAGCGGGACGCGCTCGCCAAGCAGCTTCGCGACCTCGAGCACGTGGGGGACGACCGGACCCACAGCATCCTGCGGGAGGTGAACTCGACCTTCGTCACGCCGTTCGACCGGGAGGACATCTACCGCCTCGCCAGCCGACTCGACGACGTCATGGACTACTTCGACGCGGCTGGCGACCTGATCGTGCTGTACGACCTGGAGGTGCTCCCGCTCGAGATGCACCGGCTCACCGAGATCCTGGTGCGCGGAGCGGAGCTGACTGCGAGTGCCATGGGTCGACTGAAGGCCGTGACCGGGCTCAGCGACTACTGGATCGAGATCAACCGCCTCGAGAACGATGCGGACAAGCTGTATCGCCGGTTCCTCGCGCGGTTGTTCAGCGGCGAGTACGACGCGCTGACCGTCATGAAGCTGAAGGAGATCGCGGAGCAGCTCGAAGGCGCCGCCGACGCGCTGGAAAACGTCGGGGACACCGTCGAGTCGATCGCCGTCAAGGAATCCTGAGGCTGCAGTGCAAACTGCCGGGCTGGTCCTGCTCATCATCGTTGCCCTGGGCTTCGACTACACCAACGGATTCCACGACGCGGCGAACGCGATCGCGACGTCGGTGTCGACCCGCGCGCTGACGCCGCGCAAGGCGCTCGCCCTTGCGGCGGTGTTCAACCTGATCGGCTCTCTGGTCTCCACCAAGGTCGCTGACACGGTGGGCGGGATCATTGATGCGCCGCACACGACCGAGGGCCTCACCGTGGTCTTCGCCGCTGTCGTCGGCGCGATCATCTGGAACCTGATCACCTGGTACTTCGGCTTGCCGTCGTCGTCCTCGCACGCCCTGATCGGCGGCCTGTGTGGTGCCGCGATCGCCTCGAGCGCCCACGTGAAGTGGCATGCCGTCGTTCAGAAGGTCGTCATCCCGATGGTGCTCTCACCACTCGTCGGCTTCGCGATCGCGTTCCTCCTGATGCTGATCGTGCTGTGGTCCTTCCGCCGCGCCAACCCGCGCAATGCCAACGTGGGATTCCGAATGGGTCAGTGGGTGTCGTCTGCTGCGATGTCGTTCGGCCACGGGCTACAGGACGCGCAGAAGACGATGGGCGTGATCACGCTCGCCCTGGTCGTCACGCACCACCTCGGCGAATTCGCCGTACCGACCTGGGTGAAGCTCACGTGTGCACTGGCGATCAGTGCCGGTACGGCGTCCGGTGGCTGGCGAATCATGCGCACCCTCGGCCGCCGGGTGTTCAAGCTCGACAACTCATCCGCCTTCGTCGCGCAGTCGGTCGCCTCCGGCGTGCTGTTGACCACGGCTTACGCGTATGCGGCACCGATCTCGACGACCCACGTGATCACCTCGTCGGTCATGGGCGTCGGCGCGACCCGCAAGCTCTCTGCGGTCCGTTGGGGCGTGGCCGGGAACATCCTCACGGCCTGGGTGCTCACCCTTCCCGCGGCTGGACTCATGGCAGCCGGCACGTTCGAGCTGGTGCATCTGTTCGTCAAGTGACCGGCGGATCTTGATCCCGGCACCCTGTGGGATAGATCACGCCAGTCTGACGCAGATCACACTTTCGTTGCTAGCAAAGGAAAACGTGGCCATGCACCATGGAGTCATGAACCAGAACAACGCTGATCTCGCTACTCGGTTCCTGCCGGGCGTCGACCTGGCGCTGTGGCTGCGGCTCGTACTGTTCGCGATGCTCGCGATCGTCGCGGTCATCACCGGCGTCTTCGCGTTCTGACGCCGAGGAGCGACTACTCCAGCTCGCGCCGGCGCTCGCCGGCGTAGAGCGAAGGCTGGGTGCGCTCGGGCTTCTTCGGGCCGGCGTTGGCCATCACGACGGCGACCCACGGCAGCACGACGGCGAGAATGACCGCTATCACGCGGATCCAGCCGGTCGCGAAGACGATGGCGGCGACGAAGGCAAGGACACGGACGGCCATCGTGATCAGGTAGCGACGCTCGCGCCCCCGCCGCTCGTCACGCGGGCTCATCGGAGCTGTCGTGACGAGTACTGGCTCGTCCTTCACGGTCACCCCTTCAGTGTGCGCCTACTTGTTGTTCGGCGCCGGGGCGGTATCCGGTTCAACGATTTGTGCAGAGGTGGCCGTAGCCCGGTACGGACAGGTCTTCACAGACGAGGCGTGGTGTGGCGCGCCCAACCGTTGCACCAAAGCAGGGTCAGCCGAAGCGGCCGGTGATGTAGTCCTCGGTGCGCTTCTCGCTGGGGTTGGTGAAGATCTTCTGGGTCGCGTCCACCTCGATCAGGCGGCCTGGCTCGCCCGGCCCCTTCAGGGTGAAGAACGCTGTCACGTCGGAGACCCGAGCCGCCTGCTGCATGTTGTGCGTGACGATCACGATCGTGTAGCGGTCCTTGAGCTCGTTGATGAGGTCTTCAATCGCGAGAGTGGAGATCGGGTCGAGCGCGCTGCACGGCTCGTCCATCAGCAGGACCTGCGGCTCGACGGCGATCGCGCGGGCGATGCAGAGGCGCTGCTGCTGCCCGCCGGACAGGCCCATTCCGGGCTTGTTGAGCCGGGACTTGACCTCGTCCCACAAATTCGCGCCGCGCAGCGACCGCTCGACCGCGCCGTCGAGCTCGGACTTCTTGCGGATGCCGTTGAGCTTCAGGCCGGCGGCGACGTTGTCATAGATGGACATCGTCGGAAACGGGTTGGGCTTCTGGAAGACCATGCCGATGGTGCGTCGTACGGCGGCCGCCTCGATGCCTGGACCGTAGATGTCCTCGTCGTCGAGCAGCACCGTGCCCTCGATGCGCGCGTTCGGGATGACCTCGTGCATCCGGTTGAGCGCGCGCAGGAAGGTCGACTTGCCGCAACCACTAGGACCGATGAATGCGGTGACGCTCTTCGGCTCCACGGTGAGGCTCACGCCTTCGACCGCCTGCATGCTGCCGTAGTAGCAGGACAGGTCGACGGTCTCGATTCGCTTGGCCATGCTCGGCCTACCTCCTGGCCAACGCGTTACGACGGGTGAGAAGTCGTGCGGACACATAGAGCACGGCAACGATCAAGATCAGCGTAAGGGCGGCCGCCCAGGCGCGATCAACCTGTAGATCACTCGATGCTCGCGCGTTGATGAAGATGAAGGTCGCGAGGCTGGCCTGCTGGCCGTGGAGCGGGTCGTTGTTGATGAAGAAGTTGTTACCGGCCACGAGGAACACCGGCGCGGTCTCACCGATCACGCGGGCCATCGCCAGCATGACCCCGGTCGTGATGCCGGTGGTCGCGGTCGGCAGCACGACGCGAAGGATTGTCTTCCACTTCGGTACGCCGAGCGCGTACGCCGCCTCGCGTAGCGCGGCCGGCACCAGGCGAATCATCTCTTCGGAGGTTCGGACGATGATCGGCAGCTCGAGGATTGCCAGCGCCATTGCCGCCGCGAAGCCGGTGTAGGGCTGGTTGAGCGCGAGGATCCAGAAGGACAGGACGAACAGGCCGGCGACGATCGAGGGGATGCCGGTCATCACGTCGACCAAGAAGCGGACGGCGGTGGCCAGGCTGCTACGGCTGTACTCGGTGATGAAGATCGCGACCATCAGCCCGAGTGGTACGGAGATGAAGCTCGCGATCAGCACCTGCTCGAACGTGCCGATGATCGCGTGATAAACGCCGCCACCGGCATCCAACGGCCCAATCCCCGCGAGCGAATGCGTGAGGAAGTTGATGTTGAAGTCCTTGGCGCCGCGTTTGATCACGTAGCCGAGGACGAAGCCGAGTGGCAACAGCGTCAGGATGAGGGCGAGCATCGTCGCGCTCGTCGCGAATCGGTCGATGGCTCGGCGCCGCCCTTCAACCGTCCAGCTCGCCGCAACCAGGATCACTACCGAGAGCAGGGCGGCAACGACGACGAAATCGGCGTCTCCTTGCAGCGGCGTCACCGCAAACAGCACGAAGGCGAGGCCGATCGAGCCGGCGATGAGCACAGCGACACCGGCGCGGGGAATCGAGGCCTGGCGCAGGCTCTGGCGGCGCAGTGACTGGGTGGAGTCGGCGATCGTCATACGGCGGACCGCTCTTCGGTACCGGCTCGCAGGATCACGTACCGCGCGGCCAGGTTGACGACCAGCGTGAGGACGAAGAGCACGAGACCGCTTGCGATCAGCGGTCCTTTGTCGGCTGCCTCGCCGAAGGTGTTCGCGATGTTCGCCGCGATCGTGTTGCCGCCTGGTACCAGCACGTGGCCGCTGACTCTGTTGACGTTGCCGATGACCAGAGCCACGGCGATGGTCTCGCCCAGCGCACGCCCGAGGCCGAGCATGGTGGCGCTGATGACCCCCGCGCGGCTCGGTGGCAGGACTGCCGTGCGGATCATCTCCCACCGCGTCGCACCGAGGGCCAAAGCGGCTTCCTTCTGCACGGGGTCGACCTGCCGGAACACTTCACGACTGATCGCGGCGATGATCGGGAGCACCATGATCGAGAGCACGATCGAGGCCGAGAAGATGGTCTTGGGGAAGGTGTTGAGACCGCCCGCCGGGTCGTGGAACAACCCGGTCCAGCCGAAGTACTTGGCCAGGAAATGGTCGATGCCGACCATGCGCGGGAGCAGGAAGATCAAGCCCCATAGGCCGTAAACGACGCTAGGGACAGCCGCCAGCATGTCGGTCACGTAGCCAAGCAACGTCGCAATCCGGCGTGGCGCGTACTGCGTGATGTAGAGCGCGACGCCGACACCTACTGGCACCGCGATCGCCAGCGCCAGCACCGCGGTGAGCGCCGTACCGAACAGCGTCGCCGCGATGCCGTAGGCGGATGACGACCATTGGGTGGTCGTGAAGAAGTTGGTCGGGTCGTTCTTGATCGCGGGCATCGCTTTGATGACCAGAAACAGCGCGATCGCGCCGAGCAGGACGAAGACGAACGCCCCAGCAATGAACGTGAGAGTGCGAAACACCGCGTCGCCGCGAGCCGAGCGAGAGCTCGACCGCAGCGACGCGGTGTCAGCGGTGGTGATCGACGCCATTACTGGGATTGTGTCCTAGTGACCTAGCTGATCGTGTCGATCGCGGCCTGGACCTTGCTCTGCAGGCTGCTCGGCAGCGGAGCGAAGCCGAGAGCGTCGGCCTCACCCTGACCGTCGCCGGCGGCGTACTGCAGGTACTTCTGGACTGCGGCGCCGGTCTTGGCGTCGCTGTACTTCGAGCACGCCAGGACGTAGGACACCGTCGAGAGCGGGTAGCCGGTCATGTCGTTGAACGACAGGCTGCCCGCGAGGTCGTTGCCCGTGCCGGTGATCGAGAAACCGCTCTGGATCGACTTCGCGACGGTGGCGCCTGAGATAGCGACGTAACCGCCCTTGGCGCCCTTGATCGAAGCTGTGGGCAGGCTGTTCTGCTTGGCGTAGGAAACCTCGGCGTAGGTGATGCCGCCCTCGGTGTTCTTGACGCCGGCGGTCACACCATCGGACCCGGTCGCGCCTTGCGTGTTGCCGTTCTTCCAGTTCAGAGTCTTGTCGACCGTGTCGAGCTTCAGCGGCCAGTCGGCCTTCGCCGTGGTCTCAAGGAAGTTCCAGAGGATCGAGGTTGTGCCCGAACCGTCGGAGCGGAAGAAGATCGAGATGTCCTCAGCCGGCAGGTTGGTGCCTGGGTTCTCGGCCTTGATCGCAGGGTCGTTCCACTTGGTGATCTGCGAGGACATGATCTTCGCCAGGGTCGAGGCGCTGAGCTGAAGGTTCGACACACCCTTGACGTTGTAGATGATGGCGACGCCGCCCGCCGTGATCGGCAGCGAGATCGCAGTGCTACCGCACGCCTTGTCAGCGGCGGCCTGCTGGTCGGGGGTCATGACGACGTCGGAGCCGGCAAACGGAACGTTGCCCTCACCGAACTGCTCGATGCCGGTGGACGAGCCGTTGCCGGTGTAGGTCACCTGGATGTTGGGGTCGATGGACGCGAACTTCGAGGCCCATTGCGCCTCGATGGCCGCCTGGAACGTCGAGCCCTGAGGCGCCAGCGAGACGGTGCCACCGCCGCTGCCGCTACCGTTGGAGCTGGATCCAGTGCTGTTGTCGCTGCCGCAGGCGGTGAGCCCGATCGCGGCGACTGCGAGGACACCAGCGGTGCGCATCGCGAGGGACATCTTCACGTCGTGATTCCTCCACGTGACATGGCCCGGTCGTTCCGGGCCGATCGGCGTGGCCCGGGGTGTCCGGGCCGGCAAAGCCGACGCTAGGGAGGCCAATCGACCCTTTGCCACCTTCTAGATGAACGACAGGTGAACGCCCGAAGGCCGATTGAAGTCACGGTCTGCACCCATTGTGGAGAAACTCTGTGGATAACTCGGATGGATGGACTGTCGGAGGCGTCGTGGGTAACTCGCGAGCACACAGTTCTCACGAGGTGTGTGCTGTTCGCGGTGCTGGAGCACCCTCAACGGCACACAGTCGCGGTTCGGCTCGGCACGCAGACTTGCGATGTCAGACGGCTGCGTCGTCCAACGCGGGCGCTCGCTCACCCGTGACCAGGAAATGCACTCGCCGGGCGACCGATACGGCGTGGTCGCAGAACCGCTCGTAGTAGCGGCCGCACAGCGTCACGTCGATGGCGGACTCGACCCCGCCCTGCCAGTGGTCGTCGAGCAGCGTGGAGAACAGCCGGCGGTGCAGGTTGTCCATGACGTCGTCGTCGCGCTCGAGCTCGGCGGCCATCACGAGGTCGCGGCCGGCGATCACGCTCGAGCACTTCTTGCAGATGCGCTGCGCGACCTGACCCATCTCGAGCACTGTTGGCTGCAGTTCGACGGGAATCGCACTCGCGGGATAGCGCCGGCGCGCCACCTTGGCGATGTGAAGGGCGAGATCCCCCATTCGCTCGATGTCGGCGACCATCCGCAGGCTCGTGATGATGACGCGCAGATCGCTCGCGACCGGCTGCTGCCGGGCGAGCAGGTCCAACGCGTTGGCCTCGATCTGCTCATACAGGCTGTCGATCGCCTTGTCGCCGGAGATCACCGACTCCGCTGCCTGGAGGTCTGCGTCGAGCAGCGCCGAGGTCGCGTTGTTGATCGCACTGCCGGCGAGCCGCGTGATGTCGACGAGCGACGTGGTGATCGCGTCGAGATCGTCGTGGTACTGGTCGCGCACAGCGCCTCCTGCGTCCGGTGGCTCAAGAGTAAGCCGACAACCACGTTCTCTCGCCCATGGTGAACGGCGGGCAACGGGCAGATGAACGAGCGGGGGCGACCCTGTGAAAGGTGGATTCGGCACGCTCAGCGTGCGCTACGCGACCACTGTTTTGTCGATATGCCGTCCCTATGATCGTTGTGTGGCGTTCCTCCTCCGCCGGTCGAGAACCGAGCGGTCTGACGCCGTGACGTCTGACGCTGTGACGTCAAATGCCGCGCGGCCCGTCGCGCGCAAACGGGAGCGGGTCCCAGCCGAGACCATGCTCCAGCTGCTTCCGACGGCCGCCGTCCTGCTCGACATCGATGACGTGGTGCGCCTCGCCAACTCTGCAGCGCTGCAACTCGGCGTGGTTCGCGGTACTGCGCTGAACATGCCCGAGCTCTCGCGCCTCGTGCACAACGCCCGCCGGACCGGAGAACCGCAGACCGCCGAGCTGGCGTTGTTCAACGAGTTCCCTCGTCGCGCGATGTCCGTCGGTGCGCGAGCCCAGCCGCTGGACGGTGGTGAGGTTGCGCTCGTGGTCGACGACCTGACCGAGGCCAAGCGGGTCGAGTCGGTACGACGAGACTTCGTGGCGAACGTGGGTCACGAGATCAAAACCCCTGTCGGCGCGCTTCAACTGCTCGCGGAGGCGGCGCTCGACGCGCACGACGACCCCGAGGCAGTACAACGTTTCGTCGGCCGGATGCAGCACGAGACGCAACGCCTCTCCCGGCTAGTTCAGGAGCTGCTCGACCTGTCTCGGCTGCAGGGTGGCGAGCCGTTGCCCGATCTGACCGAGGTGTCGGTCGACGCCATCCTCGACGAGGCCACCGACCGCGCTCGGCTGCTGGCGGAGTCACGTGGCATCGAGATCGTCCGTGGCGGTGAGACGCGCCTGACGGTGCGTGGCGACGAAGGGCAGCTCGTCACCGCCCTGGCCAATCTGCTCGACAATGCAGTGGCCTACAGCCCCGACGGCACTCGCGTCGTCGTGGCGGTCCACCTGCGCAGCGGCGTCGTCGAGATCGCCGTCACCGATCAAGGCATCGGCATCGCGGACGAGGAGCAGGAGCGCATCTTCGAGCGGTTCTACCGCGTCGACCCGGCCCGTTCACGCGCCACCGGAGGTACCGGTCTCGGGCTCGCGATCGTCAAGCACATCGTGGGCAACCACGGCGGCGAGGTGACGGTCTGGAGCCAGCCAGGCGACGGCAGCACATTCACGATCCGACTCGTCTCGGCCGCGCATCCGCCGATCGCGGAGCCGACAATTCTCCAACCGGCAGGAAACCAGTGAGGGCAGGTACCCAGTGACCAGAATCCTGGTCGTGGAGGACGAAGAGTCGTTCTCCGATGCGCTCGGCTACATGTTGCGCCGAGAAGGCTTCGAGGTGGCGATCGCCGCAACTGGCCCGGACGGTCTCGAGGAGTTCGACCGTGCCGGCGCAGACCTCGTGCTGCTCGACCTCATGCTGCCGGGCAAGTCCGGCCTCGAGGTCTGCCGAGAGCTCCGGCAGCGCTCCGAGGTGCCGGTCATCATGCTGACGGCGAAGGACGCCGAGGTCGACAAGGTCGTGGGTCTCGAGATCGGTGCCGACGACTACGTGACGAAGCCGTTCTCCGCCCGCGAGCTCGTCGCGCGGATTCGCGCCGTACTCCGCCGTCGGGGCACCGAACCGGAGGACTCGGGCTCGTCGGTGCTGGAGTCCGGACCGGTGCGGATGGACGTCGAGCGTCACGTCGTGAGCGTCAACAGCGATGTGATCCCGATGCCGCTCAAGGAGTTCGAGCTGCTCGAGTTCCTGCTGCGGAACGCCGGTCGAGTGCTGACCCGGGGACAGCTGATCGACCGGATCTGGGGGAGCGACTACGTCGGTGACACCAAGACGCTTGACGTTCACGTCAAGCGGTTGCGCGCCAAGATCGAGCCGGCGCCCTCGGCGCCGCGGCACCTGTTGACAGTTCGCGGGCTGGGCTACAAGTTCGAGCCGTGACCGAGCCGTTGCTCCCCGACACCACGTCAGACGAGCGCGAGGTCGGGTGGGGTGATGACCTCGACGCGATCGACGAGAGCCGCAGTGAGGACGAGCGGTACGCCGAGGACCGCCCGCCCCACCACGACCAGGACTGAGCTACGCGGCGGCTGGCGTCACGTCTCGAGTACAGAAGGCGCACGCCGTCGCGGCCTGGGGGATCGACGACAGGCAGTGTGGGCAGTCGTGCACCGGCGTGGGCTCGTCCGGTGCCGGCTTGAAGCGATCGAGCAGCGAGTTGATCGGCAGCACCACGAAGAAGTAGACGACCGCCGCGAGGATCACGAACGAGATCACGGCGTTGAGGAAGTGTCCATACAGGAAGATCGAGTGGTGAATCGTGAAGTGCAAGCCGGCGAAGTCGGGCTTGCCGCCGATCGCCGCGATGATCGGCGTCAGCAGATCACTCGTGAAGGCCTGGACCAGCCCGCTGAACGCCGCGCCGATGATGACTGCGACCGCCAGGTCGACGACATTGCCGCGAAGCAGGAACTTCTTGAACCCAGCCATTTTTCCGGTGCCCCTCTCGTAGTAACGACAGAAGTCGGGTGGCGACCCCGTTCACCCGTTCGGAGCAATGTTTACCAAGATCCCAGGGTTGAGAACACCGCTCGGGTCGACTGTTTGCTTCACGGCCGCGATCGACTCGGCGAACAATTGCGGTCGTTGCCGGTCGTACCAGCTCCGATGATCACGCCCGACCGCGTGATGGTGCGTGATGGTGCCGCCGCTGGCCAGCAGGGCCTCACTGGCGGCTGACTTGATCTCCGCCCACTGCGCCAACTCGCTGCCCCGCCGACCGGGGGCGATCACCGTGAAGTACGGCGCGGCACCGTCGGGATAGACGTGCGTGAGGCGGCAGGTCACCGTGCCGCCGCCACAGACCTCGCCAAGGGCGCGACTGGTCGCTGCCGTGACACCGGTGACGAGCTCGTCGATCCGGTCCCACGTCGTGGCGGTCTCGAACGTCTCGACGATGAGACCGAGCAGGGTCAGCTGCTCCCGCAGGTACGGCGCGCGCAGGAACGACGACCGCCATGAGTCGCCGGCCTCGTTGCCACGGCTGGCACCGCTGTCGTCGCTGACGAGCCGAAGGCCGTGCGTCGTCGCGAGGTCGCTGAGCAGGCGGGCATCGTCGCTGACCGGCTGCGACCAGGACTCGGCACCGAGCACGAGGACGGCCTCCCCGCTGGCCAGCGTGCCCGTCACCGTTGCTTCGCCCGCGTCGATCAGCCGGCAGGTGGCCGGCCGGACGCCGGACTGAGCGATCTCCCGGACGGCGCCGAGGCCGACGGCGAAGGTCGGCGCGGCGAATGTCGCCGACCACCGCTGCGATGGTCTGGGCTGCACCCGGAGCCACGTCTCGGTGATCACGCCGAGCGCGCCTTCGCTGCCGAGCAGGAGGCGGTCCGGACTCGGGCCGGCGCCCGAGCCCGGCAGTCGACGCGACTCCCACTCGCCGCGAGGAGTGATCGCTCGCACCGACTCGACCATGTCGTCGATGTGGGTCGGGCCCATCGAGAAGTGCCCAGCCGCTCGTGTCGCGACCCAGCCGCCGACCGTGGACCGTTCGAAGGACTGCGGGTAAAAGCGGGCGGTGAGGCCGTGCGGCTTCAGTGCCGCCTCGAGATCTGGACCGCTGGTGCCGCCGCGGACCCTGACCGCGCGCGAGGACTCGTCGATGTCGACGAGTCCAGTGAGCCGGCCGAGGTCGAGTGAGACGGCGCCGCTGTAATCGTCGCCGACGTCCGGCTCGACACCGCCGACGACGCTGGTGCCGCCGCCGAAGGGAATGACCGCCACTCGCTCGTCGGAGCACCATCCGAGGACGGCGGTGATCTCGTCGTCGGTCGTCGGCCGGAGGACGACATCCGGCACATGATCAAGCTCCCCGCGGATGCCGCGAACGACGTCCCGATACGAGCGGCCGACCGAGTGGATCGCACGATCGAGCGGCGCTGCGGAGGCCAGCGCACGCAAGCCTGCAGGCAGCCGTCCGGAGACCCGGTCTGGCGGCAGCTCCGGCAGAGCAGCTGGTGTCTCGGGCGGCGACAGCGGGATGCCGAGATGGCCGGACACGAGCGGAACCAGCGCTTCCAGGTCGGCTGCTCTCGGCTCGTCTCCCTCGCTGCGGCCCCATCCCCAGACCGGGTACGTCGAGATCATGCCGGGCGCCGGAGGGTGACCGACAGCCGTGAGGTGGCCGCAACACCGGCCAGCACGGCGGCTTGATGTGAGGTGGCCGCGACGATCAGCAGGCCGCCGCCCTGATCGCTGCTGCCGGTTGGGTCCTCAGGCGCGATGGCGAGCACCCGCACATCGTGCACCACGACCGAGCTGTGATCGGTGGCCGCCGCTTCGGGATCTGATACCGCCAGGACGTCGATCCGATCACCCGTGTGGACCAGCGCGAGCGCGGCCGGGCCGTCAGCCACTCGCACCGGCACGGCGACCGCGTTCGGCGTGCCCAGTGCCGTGACCAACTCGGGCGAGAGAAGCCTGACGTCGGTGAGCGGCTCGCCGCTGCGCATCGGCGCTCCGACCAGGCGACCGGTGATGCTCTCCGTCACGGGGAGTGCATGTCGTGGGACATCGGCGAGCGGGACCGCGGCGACGCGGAGGTCCGCAGTGGCAAGCGGAAGACCGCCCGACAGGTCGTGGGCCGCCACCCAGATCTGTTTGGTCGGAACTGGCGTCGGCCGCAGCGCGTTCAGCCCGCAGAGGACCGCGAGCGCCGCTAACCCCGCCGCGACCAACCGGCGGCGGGTCGGCAGGAACATCGGCGTACCCACCAAGGGTCTAGCGCGATCGATCAAACTCATGGCGCGGACCGTAAGTCGCCGCGCGTCGCTCCGCCGCGTCGCGGCGCGTTCCTGTGGTCAGGCGACCTTGCTGCCGCCGCCTGTGGAATCAGAGCTGCCGGAGGAGGTGGAGCTGCCGGAGCTCGACGAGTCCGAGCCGGACGATCCGGCAGTGGTCGAGGTCTCGGTCGACTTGGTCGAATCCTTCGAGCCCGCCGAGCTCGACGTCGAGGAGGTCGATTTCGACCGCGAGTCCGTCTTGTAGAACCCCGAGCCCTTGAA
>JAFAZI010000171.1 GCA_019239875.1 Frankiaceae bacterium | reverse complement strand
GCGCCAAGCGCAGGGGCGTGAAGTACTTCGGCCCCTACGCCCACGCTTGGGCGATCCGGGAGACCCTTGACGCGCTGCTCCGCGTCTTCCCGATGCGGACGTGCAGCGCCGGCGTCTTCAAGCGCGCCGGCCAGGTAGGGCGCCCCTGTCTGCTCGGCTACATCGACAAGTGCTCGGCACCGTGTGTCGGCCGGGTCGACGAGATCGAGCACCGCGCGATCGCGCAGGACTTCGTCGACTTCATGTCCGGCCAGACCCAGAAGTTCGTCAGGCGACTCGAGCGTGAGATGCGCGCCGCGGCCCAGCAGCAGGAGTACGAGCGGGCGGCGAGGCTGCGTGATGACATCGGGGCGCTGACCCGGGCGATGGAGAAGCAGGCGGTCGTCCTCGGCGACGGTACCGATGCCGACGTCGTCGCCTTCGCGCAGGACGAGCTCGAGGCTGCCGTCCAGGTCTTCTACGTCCGCGGTGGGCGGGTCCGGGGCCAGCGCGGATGGGTCGTCGACAAGGTGGAGGAGATCGACACCCCGGGCCTGGTCGAGCAGTTCCTCACCCAGGCCTACCTCGACAGCGGGTCGGACAGCGAGGTGCCGCGCGAGGTCCTGGTCCCGGAGCTGCCCGAGGACCCCGATGTGGTGGCTGAGCTGCTCGAGCTGGTCCGCGGCAGCAAGGTCTCGCTGCGCGTGCCGCAGCGCGGTGACAAGCGGTCCCTGCTCGAGACCGTCGAGCGGAACGCCAAAGAGGCGTTCATGCGCCACAAGCTGAAGCGGTCGACGGACCTCACGTCGCGGTCGATTGCCCTGCAAGAGCTTCAGGAGGCGCTGGGCCTGTCCCAGGCGCCGCTGCGCATCGAGTGTTACGACGTCTCGAACCTGCAGGGGACGGAGGTCGTGGCATCGATGGTCGTGGCCGAGGACGGACTGCCACGCAAGAGCGAGTACCGCCGGTTCGCGATCAAGGCGGTCGAAGGCCAGGACGACGTCGCATCGATTCACGAGGTGATCAGTCGCCGGTTCCGTCGCTACCTCGAGGAGCGGATCGAGACCGGTGAGCTGGGCGAGGAACCACTTGATGACGACGCCGGAGCGCGAGGTCCGATCGACCCGGTGACGGGCCGGCCGCGCAAGTTCGCCTACCCGCCGCAGCTGGTGGTCGTCGACGGCGGTCCGCCCCAGGTGGCGGCCGCCGCCGCGGCGATGCGTGAGCTCGGGGTCGATGACGTCGCGCTCTGTGGACTCGCGAAGCGGCTCGAGGAGGTCTGGCTGCCTGACCAGCCGGATCCCGTGATCCTGCCGCGGACCAGCGAGGCGTTGTACCTGCTCCAGCGAATCCGGGACGAAGCACACCGGTTCGCGATCACCTACCACCGGCAGAAGCGCTCAGCCGCGATGACCAAGAGCGTCCTCGACGGCGTACCAGGTCTCGGCGAGACCCGCCGCAAGGCGGTGCTGCGGCACTTCGGATCGGTCAAGCGGCTACGCGCCGCGACAGTCGAGGAGATCGCGGAGGTGCCCGGCGTCGGACTGCGTACCGCGCAGGCCGTGCACACCGCGCTCGCCCAGGAAAATCCGCAGCCCGTAGTGGACGTGACGACCGGCGAGATCGTGGCAGGCTAGGGAGCAGTGTCCACCACCCGATCGAAGCTCAACGACGCCCCGCTGGAGCTCGCGGTCATCACCGGCCTGTCCGGTGCCGGACGCAGCACCGCGGCGAAGTGCCTCGAGGACCTCGGGTGGTACGTCGTGGACAACCTGCCGCCGTCCCTGATCTCGAACGTCGTCGATCTCGCCGTCCGGTCACACGGCGGCATCGACCGCATCGCAGTGGTCGTCGACGTCCGAAGCCGAGCCTTCAGCTCTGACCTTCGCGAGACCCTCGACACCCTGGCGCGCGCCGGACAGCCGGCTCGAGTGCTTTTCCTCGACGCTCCGGACGAGATCCTGGTGCGGCGCTTCGACGGCGTACGCCGACCGCATCCGCTGCAGGGTGAAGGGCGTCTCGTCGAGGGCATCGAAAAGGAGCGCGAGCTGTTGCGCGACTGGCGGTCACAGGCCGACCTCGTGGTGGACACGAGCGAGCTCAACGTCCATGAGCTGCGGGCGCAGATCGCGAGCGCGTTCGAGGCGGGTGCGGCCGACGAGCTCCACCTGTCGATGGTGTCCTTCGGCTACAAGCACGGCTTACCGGTGGACGCGGATGTCGTCATCGACTGCCGCCTGCTGCCCAACCCGCACTGGATCGCGGAGCTCCGCCCGCTGACCGGCGAGGACGAGCCCGTGCGCGACTACGTGTTCGCGCAGCCGGGCGCAGCCGAGTTCCTCGACCTGGCGAGTGCGCTGCTACGACGCTATGAGCAGGGCTATGTCGGCGAGGGAAAGCACTACGCGACAATTGCGGTCGGTTGCACCGGGGGTCGGCATCGAAGCGTTGCGGTGTCGGCCGAGCTTGCGCGGCGGTTGCGTGAGGATGGCGTCGAGGTGCAGCTGACTCACCGAGACGTGGAGCGCGAATGACGGACCCGAACGGCCCGAAGGTCGTCGCCTTTGGCGGCGGCCACGGCCTGTCCGCATCGTTGGCCGCGTTGCGACGTGTCACCGCCAACCTCACCGCCGTGGTGACGGTGGCCGACGACGGCGGGTCCAGCGGCGTGATCCGCGACGAGCTGGATGCCCTGCCGCCCGGCGACCTTCGGATGGCACTGGCGGCGTTGGCCGGCGACGATTCACGTTCGCGACTGTGGGCGGACGTGTGCCAGTACCGCTTCGGCGGTGACGGGACCCTCGCCGGTCACCCCGTCGGCAACCTGCTGCTCACCGGCTTGTCCGACGTCACGGGAGACCCGGTCGCAGCGCTGGATCTCGTCGCAGAGCTGCTCGGAGCGGTCGGACGGGTGCTTCCGCTGTCGGTCAACCCGATCGACATCGTGGCCGACGTCGTCGGCCTGGACCCTGCCGACCGTGGCCAGATCGCCGACGTTCGTGGCCAGGTCGCGGTGGCCACGACCCCTGGTCAGGTGGTCGGCGTCCGGCTCGACCCCGAGTCCGTCGATGCGTGCCCGCAGGCCGTCGAGGCTGTGCTCGATGCCGATTGGGTGGTGTTCGGACCGGGCTCGTGGTTCACGAGTGTGATCCCGCACCTCCTCGTGCCGGACATGCTGAAGGCGCTCACCATGACCCACGCGCGACGCGTCGTCACTCTCAACATGTCGCCGCAGGTCGGGGAGACCGAGGGGTTCTCTCCGGAGACGCACCTCGAGGTGCTCGGCGCGCACGCCCCGGATCTGCAGGTTGATGTGGTCCTGGCCCCCCGACGCGCGTTGTACGACGCCACCGCCCTCGAGAAGGCCGCGCAGAGTCTCGGCGCGGAGCTCGTCGTGGCGCACTTGGGCAACGACCAGTCGATTCCGACGCATGACCCGCAACGGCTCGCCACGGCGTACCGCTCGATCTTCTCCACTGACCGGACTCACACCAAAGGGGACTCCGCATGGCAATGACGGCTGCGGTCAAGGACGAGCTCGCGAGGGTGTCCGTCACCAAGCCGTGCTGCCGCAAGGCTGAGATCGCGACGATGCTTCGCTTCGCCGGCGGGCTGCACCTGGTCGGCAAGGGTCAGCTGGTCATCGAGGCGGAGCTCGATACGGGCGCCACCGCCCGGCGGCTTCGCAAGAACCTGGCGGAGGTCTACGGCCACACGTCGGAGCTCGCCGTCGTCTCCGCCGGCGGGCTGCGGAAGGGGTCGCGCTATCTGGTTCGGGTGACCAAGGACGGCCACGCTCTCGCGAGACAGACCGGGCTGGTCGACGGCAACGGCCGGCCAGTTCGCGGCCTGCCGCCCCAAGTCGTGTCCGGCGCGCTTTGTGATGCGGCCGCGGCGTGGCGAGGTGCGTTCCTGGCCCATGGGTCGCTGACGGAGCCGGGTCGTTCCTCCTCCCTGGAGATCACATGTCCCGGGCCGGAGTCGGCGCTCGCGTTGGTCGGGTCCGCGCGACGGCTCGGCGTTCCAGCGAAGGCGCGTGAGGTGCGCGGTGTGGACCGCGTGGTGATTCGTGACGGCGATGCCATCAGCGTCATGCTGACCAAGCTCGGCGCGCATGACAGCGTGCTCGCGTGGGAGGAACGTCGGATGCGGCGCGAGGTTCGCGCCACCGCGAACCGGCTCGCCAACTTCGATGACGCGAACCTCCGCCGGTCTGCGCGGGCGGCGGTCGCGGCCGGAGCCCGAGTGCAGCGAGCCATGGAGATTCTCGGCGACGATGCGCCGGAGCACCTGCTGTCGGCCGGACGGCTGCGGCTGCAGCATGCGAATGCCTCGCTCGAGGAGCTGGGCGCACTCGCTGACCCCGCCCTGACCAAAGACGCGATCGCCGGTCGGATCCGTCGCCTGCTGGCCATGGCCGACAGCCGCGCCGAGGAGCTCGGTGTCCCGAACACCGAGGCCTCCCTCACCCCGGAGATGCTTGCCGACGTGCAGTAGCCAAGGCACGTGGTCACCGCAACCCATCACCGGACCAGGACTGGCCGCGTGTGATGGACCCGGAGGCTGAATGGTTGCGTCTGTGCCACACGGCCGGTCGCGTCATACGGCCCGGAGGTTCGGCCGGCGTAGGACACGGTGTACGTCGCGGACCAGCGGGTTCGGAGCCGGCCGTGTTCGACTCCGCCATATGTATAGGTGTGCGTCGCACGATTGGTTCGCGACCAGCCGGATGAGTGCCGGTCACCGAAGTGCCAGTTGAGCTCTGAGGTCTCGATGGTGATGGTCTCGGTGACGCCCGACCCGCCGAACCGCACTGATCGCAACGGCCCTGGCGTCCGAGCGCGGAAATACGTGAGCAGGCCGGCGAGCGTGCCGTCGCGCGGTCGCGTCGAGATCAGCAGGTTCGGCGGCCGGACGTTCTTCACGTAGCGGTCGACGTCGCCCATCGCGATCTGGCTGATGGGGATGACCCTCCCGTCGCCGCCGAGGCAGACGGTGCCTTCCGCGACGTCGGTGAGCGAGCTGGTGTTGAGGTAGACGCGATAGAGGGTCTGATCGGCGTGGCATTTCTTCGCGTGCAACGCCTCCTCGCACTGCGTCGGACCGGTCGGATCGCCATCGCCGTTGTCCGGGCAGGCAATGACCATCGACCAGGTGCAGTCGCCACATCCCGGCGCGCCGGATCGCAACGCGCGGTCGTAGACCCACGGGGCGTTGGTCACCGCGATCACCCCGTGGAACTGCTGCCCGCCGCCACCGTGGACCCCGCACGTGCCGGATTCGAGAGTGCCGCAGTCGTCGCTCGTAGCGGCGACGGCGACCGATGTCGTAGCGATGAGCGTCATCGCGACGACGACGGCGGCTAGGAGAGCGCGGCGCATCATCCGACGGCGTCGATCTGGTCGATCAGCCAGCGGTCGCTGATCTTCACGAGATGAAAGACCCGGCGGACGTGACGCGCCGGAGGTGCACTGGTCACCACCGTGCCGTCGGCGCGCCGCAACCCGCCGCTCGCCGCGGCGAGGTCGACGAAGACCACTGCACGCCGGCTCGACTCGATGGTCGGACGTAACGCGTTGAGATGCGCATGGTCGATGTAGTGCTCACCACGGGCGGCAGCCCGTCGAACTGCCTGGACCTGCGCGCGGCAAGGGCAGGCCGCCGTGAACAGCGAGGCGAGCGAGTGCGGATCCATGTCATCCGGCAGGCGGTTGGCCGCGGCGTAGTAGTGCCGGACCACCGACACCACCTGCTCCCGGGGGGATGGTGTCGGCGGCTGTGTCGGCGGCCGTGGCTGCGGTGACGAGGCGGCCACGCGGGGGAGCGCCTGGGGTGCAGGGGCGTCCGAGCCGCCGCACGCCGCGACCATGACGAACAGTCCCAGACCGAGAGCCACGAGGTGTCGCACGCGGGCACGGTAGCGATGTCGCGCGCGGGTCCGCTCTCGTTGTCCACAGGGCGGACGGGGCTACCGGCCAATCGGGTGAATCTGGTCGGCCTTCGCCGTTCAAGCCACAGCGGCAGACGGCCGATGTGACTCGTGAGGCCGCCGAACGAGTAGGTAGGCCCCTTGAGACGAGGTGCCAGAAATGCCCGACGCTTCCAACCGCTCCCAGCGGCTCGATCACGCGATCGCTGACCTGCTCTCGCAGGCACCCGAGGTTGAAGCCGCCGCGGTCGTGTCCTTCGACGGTCTGCCCATGGCGAGCGCCCTTCCGGCAACGATGGACGAAGACCGCGTTGCAGCGATGAGCGCCGCACTGCTGAGCCTGGGTGAGCGCGCGGCCGAGGGGCTCGGCCGGGGTGGGCTCAACCAGGTCTACATCGAGGGCGAGACCGGGACCGTCTTCCTGGTGTCCGCCGATGATGAGGCAGTCCTGGTCGCGGTGGCGGCCAAGGGCGCCAAGGTCGGCATGATGCTCTACGAGGTACGCCGTGCCGCCGAAGCGGTCGCTGAAGCGCTCCGATTCGAAGCTTCCGAGTACGACGCCGCCCCGGTCGAGGCGATCGCCGACGCGCCGGTCCTGCAGGCCGTGCCGGCCGTCGAGCCCACCGTCGAGCCGGAGCCGATCGCGCCGTACGCCGTCAGCACGACCGATCCCGCCTGGGTGTCCAACCTGCCCACCGGTACGCCGGTCGCGTCCGTCGACAACCCGTCCTGGTCCTAACCGACCGCCGTCCCTGACCACCTGACGCCCACCCGAGGTCTGCCGTGAGACTAGAAGGCTCCCTAGACGCCTTCAGCCTGCCGGACATCTTCTCGTTGCTGAGCATGACGAAGAAGACCGGCGGGTTGCACCTTCGTCGCGCCGATTCGCACGGGGTCGTGTGGCTCGGCGACGGCTTGATCACCGGGGGATCGTCCGACCTCGAGCGCCTCGCCCTCGGCCGCCGGCTCGCGGGTAGCGGTCACGTCGCAGACGAGGCCCTCAGCGCTGCGGTCGAGCAGGTTGCCGCCAACTCCGAGATCGGGCTTGCCCGTGCGCTGCGCGACGCCGGTGGAATCGACGAAGGCGAGCTCCACACCATCGTGTCGGAGCACATTGTCGACAGTGTCTTCGATCTCATGCGGTGGCCCGACGGCATCTTCGAGTTCGTCATCGACGAGCCGAACGTCGACGACGTGGGCATCAAGCGCGAGGTCGAGGAAGTCGTCACCGAGGCACGACGCCGAATCGAGGGCTGGAGCTCCATCGACGAGCGAGTGGCCGGCTCGTCGACCGTGCTGTGGCTGTCGTTGGACCTGGCGGATGAGCCGCAGCTCAGCCGGGAGGAATGGGCGCTGCTCGCACTCGTCGACGGCCGTCGTACCGTTGGCGACCTCGCAACGCTGACCGGCCGCGGCGAGTACGCCGTCGCCGTCGCGCTCACCGAGCTGGTCGGGCGCGGCTTGATTCGGACTGATGAGTCGGAGGGCGTCGCGTCGATGGCGCGCCGCCAGGGGCTGATCGCCAGCCTCGAGTCCGCAGCCCCGGCTGTCGCCGAGCCTGAGCCTGAGCTCGAGCCCGAGGCGGTTGCCGAGCCGGCCGTGGAACCCGAGGCTGTCGCCGACATCGAGCCCGAGGCTGCGGTAGCGGCCGAGGAGCCCGACGACGACGCCGACGAGCATGTTGCCGAGGTCTCGTCCCTGCCTTCTCGTGATCTGTCCGCGGTCACCCCGCAGCGTCCGGAACCATTCATGCCAGCACGTGAGCCTGACCACCCAGAGCCGCTCGCCGCGGCGATTGCCGGAGGGGGCGTGGTGGCAGCACCAGCCACAGCTATCGAACGAGACCCGAGCGTCAACAAGAGCTTGTTGTTGCGCCTCATCGCCGGCGTGCGGGGGTTGTAGGGATGGCGAATCGAAACCGACGTCGAAGCACCGGTACCGCGGTCAAGATCGTCGTGACCGGACCGTTCTCGGCCGGAAAGACGACGCTGATCCGCACGATCAGCGAGATCACCGTGCTGTCGACCGAGCGCAGCATCACCGACGAGACGCGGTCGCGCAAGAACGACACGACGGTCGCCATGGACTTCGGTCGGATCACGATCGACCGAGACCTGGTGCTGTACCTGTTCGGTACGCCGGGTCAGGACCGGTTCGACTTCATGTGGGAGATCCTCGGCGAGGGCATGCTCGGGTACGTCCTGCTGGTCGATGCGTCTCGCCCGGACTCGCTGGACGAGGCGAGCGGCATCCTCGAAGCCTTCCGTCGGATGGCCAGAGTGCCGTACGTGGTCGGCATGAACCGGTCCGACGGGCTGGACGAGACCGAGGAGGCGGCGATCCGTTCGCGGCTCGAGCTCGAGCCGCACATCCCGGTCGTACCGTGCGACGTCACCGACCGTGAGTCGGTGAAGTCCGTGCTGCTCGCGTTGCTGTACTCGGTGGTCGACTCCCTGGACGCCACCGCGGCAGCGCAGGCGTAGGTCACCCCATGTGGCCGTTCCGCCGGCGGCGCCGGCAGGAGGACTACGTCGGACGTCATCGCCCGGGCTCGTGGGCCGAGATCGCGCTCCCTCCCGCGCTTGAAGGCAACCGGGTCGACACCGGCATCGACCGGCCTGACGAAACCGTCACCCTGGCTCCGGCACCTGCCGTCGTCGCGCCGCCACTAGCGCCCGATGCCGTCGGCGACGTGGTCAGCGAGGCCGCGGCCGTTGTCGAACGCGAGCCGGCAGCCGCCGCTCCCAAGGTTCGGCTCGGCTTCGCCGACGGCACGTCGATGGTGCTCAACGACGGGTCCGATCAGGTCGATGCCTTCCAGGCGGTCGCCGCTCGACTCCTCAATGGTCCTCGGTGACCGGAGGTCAATCTCCTCTGTGACCGGAGGTCAACGGTCCTCGGTGACCGGCGCTTCGATCCAACACCCGGACGCGGTCCGCGCGTAGCGAGGCGACGGCCCGACCCGCAGCCGGAGCCGACGCCAGAAGGCGGTCACGGTGTACGGGATCGCAAGGTGCGCGTAGCGCAGCAACAGCAAAGGTCGTCGGCCCTGGATCTGCACCCGTAGCCGCAGCCGCGTCGCCTGGCTCTGGTGGTTGCGGGCTTCGCCGTGCCGGCGCCATTCGTACTGCACGGTGGGCTCGAACTGCCCGCGCCACCCGGCGGCGAGAAATGCCAGCCACATGTCCCAGTCCTCCTCGGCGGGCAGCTCTCGCAAGCCGCCGACCTGGAGGTAGGCGTCACGACGCACCATTGCCGCACCGGGCACGTAGTTGTGGTCGAAGATCAACCGTCCCGGGGAGAACGGGTAGGTGAGATAGACGCCGGACTCGTCGCCGAACAGCTCCATCTTCGAGTACGCGTAACCGGCCCGCGGATCGTGGTCCAGCTTGCGGCGCAACCTCGCGATCAGTTCCGGCCGCGCTCGATCGTCCGCCGAGACGAACATCACGTACGGCGAGGCGGCTCGCCGGACCCCGTCGTTCAGCGTCCGGACGAGACCCTGGTTGGCTTGGTTGACGACGGTGATGGGCAAGCGATCGGCCAGCTCGCGACGGCACGTGTCGAGCACGTCCGAAGAGTCATCGGTCGACCCGTCGTTGATGACCAGCACCTCGTCCGGCAGTTCGGTCTGCTCGGCGATCGACCGCAGCGCGTCGGCGACGTACCGCCCGTAGTTGTGACACGGGATGACGACACTGACCGGCGTCACGACAGCGAGGCGATGGCGGCGTCGTGCGCGGCGAACGCCGCCTGCAAGGTCTGCGGAAGATCGAGATCGGCGACCGCCCCAGTGCCGTCGCGGTACCAGGTCGCGAGCCGGGTCACGACCGCGTCGTCGTACCCGGCACGCGTCAGCCCGACGGAGTTCGCGCCAGCAACTCGCGCTGGACTGCCATACGCGACGGCAAAGGGAGGGACCGACTTGGTCACGACCGATCCCATGCCGACCATTGCGCCGCCGCCGATCGCGAGCCGTTGATGGACCATCGTCCCCAGGCCGAGGTTCGCGCCCTCACCGATGATCGTGTGACCCCCGATCTGCGCCGCGTTGGACAGCGTGACGAGGTCGCCGAGGACAGCGTCGTGGGGGACATGTGCATAGCTCATCAAGTAGCAGCGACTCCCGACCCGGGTGACGTGATCCGTCGGCTGGTGGATCGTGACGTACTCGCGGATCACGTTGTCGGAACCGATCACGATGCCCTCGCCGGCCGCGGTGACATCCCAGGCACGCGGGTGTTCGCCGTCGCGCATCTGTGCCGGGGTGCCGATGCTCACATGCGGTCCAATCCAGTTGCGATCACCGATCACGCACGGTCCGAGGAGGACGGCGTACGGCGCGATCGTGTTGTCGGTGCCGAGCTCGACGCCGGGACCGACGACGGCGGTCGGATGGATCTGATTTCCTTCGGACACGCCGTCAGTCACCCCTGTCGCACGTAGTGAGCGAGCAACGCCCGCGCCTGCTGCCCCTGCAGCCCGAACCAACCACCGGCGAACAGCATGGTCCCGACGACGGTCGTCACGATTGCTGACACGCCGATGTGTTCGGCGACCAGGCCGGCCGCGGTCACAGCGCTCGCACCCAGCACGACCAGGACCGATCGGCGCCATCGGATGCCGAGCTTCGCCCGACTGGAGACGATGCCGATCACCATCGCCGCGCCGAGAATCTCACTGATGGCTGCGGCGGTCGCGGCGCCGTTCAGCTGATCGGTGTGAACGAGCAGGACAGACAGCCCGAGGTTCACCGCCAACGCGACGACCGACACCCTGAGGATCGTGGCCTGCAGGCCTTCGATGATCATCAGCTGGCTGAACAGCGCGTTCGCGAACCCGGCAAGGCCCGCGACAGCGAGGATCCGCAGCGGCGTGACAGCACCGAGATACTCGCCGCCGCCGAGCAGCCGGATGAGGGGGTGGGCGGCGAGAATCGTCGCCAGGGTCAAGGCGCATCCGATCGCCATGAACGCGTCGTGCGCCTGCTGGCATGCGCCTCGGTAGCCCGCCAGATCAATGGAACGCAGCCGCACCAGGACCGGGAAGAAGACGATGAGGAACAGCGACGGTGCAAGCACCAGCACGTCGACCACTCGGAAGACCAGTGAGTAGGCGCCGAGGCTCGCGGTGCCGAGTACGGCCAGCACGACGAGACTGTTGGCCCGCAGGTACAGCACGCTGAAGATGTTGAGGACGGCGAGTGGCGTGGCGCGACGCAGCAGACGACGCCCGGCGCCGGAGCGGTCGACTTCCCACACCCCGAAGCCGCGACGGTGACCGGCGTACGCCGTCGCCAAGAGGTCGAGCAGCGTCATCGCCGGTACGGTCCACACGACGACCCAGCCAGCCGCACCGGCCGCGATCGCGAGTATCACCATGCCGAGGCCGGCGACCCGCGAGCCGACGTCAATCCAGGCCGGGACCTCGGTCCGGTGGGCGGCCTGGAACGGTGCCATCATGCTGGCCGCGAGGTTGCCGATGACTCCCGCAGCGGCACCGGCCGCGAGCCCGGTGGCGACATCGTTGTGGCCGGTGGACCAGGCGATCACCGTCGCAACCACGCACAGCCCCGCGATCGGCGCCTGCACCATCGCCCGGATGCGGACGAGACCTCCGGGGGAGACGCCAGGCTCGCCGTCGACGAGAGCTTGTGCACCGATCGGCGTCAGGCCCCAGTCCCCGCAGGTCTGGATCAGGTTGAGCACCAGGACCGCCAAGCCATACGTCCCGAGAACGCTCGCCATCTCATGCCGCGCGATCAGCGCGCTGGCGACCGCCAATGTGCTGAGCTGCGCGAACCGTGCGAGCCCTTGCACCACGGTCGCGAGCGCCATGCGGCGCGGGGTGGTCCCGGCAACACGCTGATCGACCGCATCAGTCACTTGCACTCGCCCTACGCGCGGTTGCGGGTACGTTCGAGCGATCGTAAGGAAGGAATGAGACGTGAGCGAGATCCGGGTGAGTGCACCCGACCTCGACGAGGCCGACATCGCCGCGGTCGGCGCGGTGCTGCGCAGCGGGATGCTCGCCGCCGGCCCGATGGTGGCGGAGCTCGAGGCCGCCCTGTGCGACACAACCGGCGCGGCGCATGCCGTGGCGGTATCGAGCGGCACCTCGGCGCTGCACTGCGCGATGAACGCACTTGCCGTCGCTCCGGGGACGGAGATCGTCTCGACGCCCTTCACATTCGTGGGCACCGTCAACCCGGCGCTCATGTGCGGCGCACGGCTGCGCTTCGTCGACATCGACCTCGACGGGTTCGGACCAGACCTGGATCAGCTGCACGAGGCCATCACTGATCGGACCGCGGCGGTGGTCGTCGTCGACCTCTATGGACAGCCGGTCGCGGCCGACGGCGTCGCGGCGGCGGTCGGTGGCCGGGTCCCGGTCGTCGAGGACGCCTGCCAGGCACTCGGTGCGGCTCACCGTGACCGTCCGGCCGGCAACCTGTTCGACGTCGGCTGCTTCTCGTTCTATGCCACGAAGAATGTCATGAGCGGTGAGGGCGGGGCGCTCGTCACGGACGATGCCGAGATCGCGGCGTCAGCGCGGCGGTTCCGCCAGCACGGGATGACTGGCCCCTACGAGTACGCCGAGCTCGGCTACAACTACCGGATGACGGACGTGCTCGCGGCACTGGCGGTTCGCCAGATGGCACGCCTGGAGACCATCACCCGAGCCCGCCAGTCGAAGGCGGCGACGTTGAACGCTGGCCTGGCCGGCCTCCCGGGTCTGGTGCTTCCCGCCGCGCCGGACGGCGTCAGCCATGCCTGGCACCAGTACGTCGTCCGGGTCACCGATGACTTCGCGTGTGATCGCGACACGCTCGCCAAGCACCTCGCGGCGAACGACATCCGTAGCGCCGTGTACTACCCGAAGTCATTGCCTGCTTATCCGCACGTGGCGGCGGCGACCGACGGACCGACGGCTTTCCCGAACAGCGAGCGCGCCGCGCGCGAGGTGCTGGCGCTTCCGGTGCACCCGAAGCTCTCGGCCGAGGACCTCGAGCGGGTCGTCACGGTCATCCGGGACATCGCAGGTGGGTGAGCGGCCCGGCCGGCTTCGGATCGCGGTGGTCGGCGCCGGCGGCATGGGCGCGCGTCACCTGCTGAAGCTCGGTGAGATCCCCGGCGTGGTGGTCGCCGGTCTGGTCGATCCGGATCCGGCCACCGACGCACTCTCGGCAAGCCACGGTGTCCAGCGTTACCCAGACGTCGGTGCGCTGCTCGCCGCCCACGTGGTCGACGCGGCATGCGTTGCGACACCGACGCCGACGCACCATGCAGTGGTCCGGCGCTTGATCGACGCCGGCATCCACGTTCTGGTCGAGAAGCCGATCGCGGCAACCTTGGAGGAGGCGGACGACCTGATCGCGGCGGCCGCGGCGGCCGGGATCGTGCTGGCGGTCGGCCATGTCGAGCGGCACAACCCCGCCGTACAGGAACTCCGGCGACTGGTGGCAGACGGGACGCTCGGCACCATCTCCAGCATCGTCGCCCGGCGGGTGGGCGGGGTGCCGCTGCGCGAACCTGCCACCGACGTCGTGCTCGACCTCGCCGTGCACGACATCGATGTCATGGCGTTCGTCCTGGGCGGTGAACCGTCGCTGCTCGCTGCCCACGGGTCGCGGACGTTCCAGGGTTCGCGGCACGACTCTGCGGAGATCCTGCTGAAGATCGGTACGGCGTCGGGGTTCATCCAGGCGAACTGGGTCACGCCGACGAAGGTGCGGACGCTGACGGTGACCGGCTCCCACGGGCTGGCCGAGGCGAACTACGTGACGCAGCAGCTCACCTTGTTCGAGACGGCGTGGATCGAGGACGCTGCGGACTTCGGCGAGTTCGTCGACGCGTTCGGCCGGCCGCGGCAGCTCGAGCTGCCGGTGGCGCGCCAGGAGCCGTTGTGGCGCGAGCTCGCGGCGTTCGTCCAGGACGTGCGGGACGGCGAGATCTCGCAGAGCGTCTCCGCCACTGATGCCCGGCGCGCGCTGGCACTGGCGTTGGAGGCCTCTGGTGCGCTGCCGCCCCAGTAGGTTGCCCTGATGCGCGCGATCTTCGGCTTTCGCCGTCGCGCGGACTATTTCCTTGCCATCGTCGACCTTGGGGTCGGCCTGCTTGCCGGCTTGGTCGCCTACTCCCTGCGGTTCGGCGGGACGACGATCTCGGACTTCTACGTCGCCCGCTACAAAGCGATGACCGTCGGGCTCGCGGTGGGGTCGGTGATCGCGAACCGCGCCGCCGGGCTGTATCGCCGCGGGGCGCTGCGCCCAGGGGAGTCCAACGTCGAGCCGGCGGTGGAATCGGCGCTCGCGGTGGGGCTCGCCGTCTTCCTTGTCAATCAGTTCAACTTCCATGGCGCGCTGTCGCGGTCATGGGTCGGACTGGTGACGTTGGCGTTGCTGCTGTTCGGGATCAGCTCCCGCTGGCTGATCCGTCACAGCCGGCGCATGCTCGTGCCGCTCGGCATTGCGCTGGAGCGGTACGTCCTAGTCGGCGATGACGACTCGGGCCGACGCCTGCATGCCGATCTCACGCGCGCCTCGGGCACGCCGTTCACGATCGTTGACGTGCTGTCACGGGACCTGTCGGCCGAGGAGCTGATCGGGCGAGCCAAGGCGATGCGGGTGGACGGGTTGATCCTTCCGTCAGACACCGATCCCGCGCTCGCTGGTCGCCTCGCCGGTGCGATCTCGGGGGAGGGGATCGATGTTCTGCTCGCGCCCGGGCTCGCCGGCCTCGAGATGCGCGTTGCAAGCATCGCGATGCTGCACGGTGTGCCCCTGCTGCGGGCCACCGGCCTGGCGCCGCGCCGCCGTGCGGTTCGGCGCCGGTCGCGTGGTGTCGCGGGTGGTGTCGCGATTCTCGGCACGCGGGGGATCCCTGCGAACTACGGCGGCTTCGAGACGTTTGCGGAGCGGCTGTCTCGCTACCTGGTCGAGCAGGGAGTTCCGGTCACCGTCTACTGCCGGCGCCGTTACGCGACCGCCGGGGCGGAGTGGAACGGCGTCCGACTGGTCACGTTGCCGACGATCTCCAGCAAGTACTTCGACACCGTGGTGCACACCGCCATCTCGGCAATTCATCTTGTCCTGCGGTCCCGAGTTCGCCAGGTCATCCTCTGCAACGCGGCGAATGCGCCGGTGGTGCCGTTCCTCCGGTTGTTCCGGCGCCGGGTTGTCATGAACGTCGACGGTCTGGAGTGGCGCCGCGGCAAGTGGGGGATCCTCGGGCGGTCCTGGTACCGGCTGGGTGAGTGGATCTCGGTCCGGTGGGCGAGCGTCCTGGTGACCGACGCAGAGGAGGTTCGGACCTACTACCGCGTCCGGCACGACAGCGACTCGGTAATGATCCCGTACGGCGCGGATCTGCTCGACCGTGGCGGGGAGCTGCCTGCGGAGGTCGAGGTGGTGCCCGACGGATACGCGCTCTACGTCTCCCGGTGGGAGCGCGAGAACAACCCGTTGTTGGTCGCGCAGGCGCACGCGGCGGCGCGGACGTCAACTTCTCTTGTCATGCTCGGGCACGCGACGTATGACGACGAGCTCGAGGCGGAGGTCCGAGCCGCCGCCGCGCCGAACGCCGCACTGCCGGGGTCGGTGTTCGGCGCGTCGTACGTCGCCCTGCAGCGCAACGCACGGTGCTACATCCATGCGACGGAAGTCGGTGGTACTCATCCAGCGCTGATCGAGGCCATGGGAGCGGGCAATCTCTGCCTGGTCCTCGACACCCCGGAGAACCGGGAGGTGGCAGGCCCGGATGCCTGGTTCTTCGCCGACCAAGCGGGCCTGACCGGGCTGCTCCAGGACGTGGATCGGCTCGGAGCGGACGAGCTCGAGCGGATCCGCGCGGCGACGCGCGCCCGCGCGGCGGAGCTGTTCTCATGGCAAAGCGTCGGCGCGTCGTATCTCGATCTACTGAACGGTGCCGCCGAGCGGTAAAGCAATTCACTCGTTTGGCCGAATACAACCGCGTGACGTTGCTCGCCCACGGCCGCACAGAAACAGACATCGAACCGCAATCCGTCGCAAACCGGCACCGGTTGACCGAGTGGTTCGATCATCTGTCGATGCTCGCCGTCCTCGGCTTCTGGGCCGTGCCGCTCACGAAGGCGATCGGGGGCAGAGGAGCGCACACAGAACTCGTCTTCCAGTTCGTGCTGATTGCCGCGTTGATCTGCAGCCGAGCCTGGCGGGCCAGGTCCAGCGTCGTGGTGCTGAGTGCGATCGTGTCGATCGCGGCCCTCGGGGTGTGCTGCCTGTCGCCGACCGGCTGGTGGGGCGCTGACGTCGCAGTCGGCTACGTCGCGAGCGCAGGGACCTTCGTCGTCGCGCACCGCTACGTCCACGACGCCTCGCGGATCGAGGTGCTCGCCGCTGCCGTGTGCCTCGCCGACCTCTTCGAGTTCAGCAAAGGCTTCTTCCCCTGGTGGGGGAGCAGCTCCGCGGCGACCGAGATGTCCGGAACCTTCTACTGGCACAACCCGTACGCCGCATACCTCCTGCCGGGAGCCATCCTCGGGCTCAGCCTGGTCACACGGGGCCGCTCGCCGCTGCGGCTCGTCGGCTGGATGTCAGCCCCGCTGTGCACGGTCGGGATCGTCTACTCCAGCAGTCGCGCGTCGCTCGCAGTGCTCGTGCTGGCGTGGCTGGTCCTGCTCGCAACGCTGCTGCGCGCCCGGTGCAAGGTTCGAGGTCCGCTGGCGGTGGTCGCGCTGTCGATCGGGCTGGTGTTCGCCGTTCCCGGGCCTCCGCTGTTCGCGCACTACAGCTCGCCGCTCGCCGCCCAGCAGGTACGCGCGGCAAAGGGCGAGACGCTCTCGCAGAACGGCGCCTACCGCAAACAGTTCTGGCACGAGGCTGCGACCATCGCCGCGCATCATCCGGCCACCGGCGCCGGCTTCCACAGTCTCGCGACGGCAAGCGCGCTGTACACGCCGAGCGGGTGGGCGCGCTCGCAGCTGGCGCACAACGGATACCTGCAGTCCTTCAGCGATGGTGGGTTGCTCCTCGGGCTGCCGTTCCTGGTCAGCGTCGCCGGCTTCGCGTTCTGGGCAATGCGCCGCTTGCTGCTCGTCTTCCGTCGCCGGGACGGCGAGACCGACCCGATCGTCGCCGGCCTCGCGGTGGCCGTGCTCGCGGCGATGCTGCACTCAGGCGTCGACTTCGACTGGTCCCACCCATCGATCCTGATCGAGCTCTGTGTCATGGCCGCCTGCTTGGCGCCCACGGGCTCGAAACGCCCGCACCAGTCGCAGCCGCGGAGCAGGCTCGGCGCGGTCGTGCGCGGCGGAGCGATCGCCGCCCTGGTCGGCGCCATGGTCGTCTCAGTCGCTGCCCTCCACCGCTGGCAGCTCGACCAGCCGACGACGCTTGACCCGCCCGCATCGTTGCTCGCATCCGGTTCCTCGACCTTCGGTGACTTCCGGCCAGGCGTGCAGGTCCTCCAGGACTTCCTCGACGGCACTCAGCCCGTGACGCGAGGCCAGGCGCTCACCGCGCTCGGTCAGACCAAGGACGAGGCGGCCGTCAACCTGCATCACGCGCTGCTGCGGCTCGCTGCTCAGGCGAAGCTCGGCCTCGTGACCGACTCCGCCGCCGCGGCCGACCGCGTGCTTGCGACGGTGGCGGGCACCCACACGCCGTACGAGATGGACCTCGTCACCATCAGGTATGCGGCCGGTGACACCGAGGGAGCGATGGCAATGCTCACCGGCGTGATCGCCGGGCAGGCGGCTGCCGGCCAGGCCGCTCCTGACCTCACCGAGGCGATCACCTTCTGGGCGAAGCACTTCGGCACGAACGGGCGATATGGCTGCCAGCTGGATGCATACGTCGCACTCGGGCTGAACGCCGCCGCAGTACCGAAACCATCAGCCGCCTGCCCCGTCGGCAGCACGGTCAAGGTGGCGGAGTGAACGGTCGAAACGTGAACAGACTCCATCGCACTAGGGGGCGATCGTGAAACAGCTGGGCGACATCCTTCTCGAGGATGGCCTCGTCACTCAGCAGCAGCTGTTCGACGCGTACGACGAGCACCAGAAGGCTGGTCGTGCCCTCGGGCGCGTCCTGGTGGACCGTGGCGTACTGACCGAGAGCCAGCTGGTCGCTGCCTTGGCGCAGCAGATCGGCATGAAGTTCGTCGACCTCGCCGACTATCCCATCGACGGTGCCGCTCTCGCGTCGGTGCCGCAGGCGGTCTGCCGGCGGTACAACGCCCTTCCGATCGGCTACGAGGACGGCAAGCTCCTCGTCGCGATGTCCGACCCGGCGAACGTCTTCGCCATCGATGACATGCGGTCGATCACCGGCGTCGACGTGAAGCCGGTGGTGGCAACCAAGTCCGACGTCACGTCGGCGATCAACCGCTACCACCGAGCGGACTCCGACCTCGACGACCTCACCATGGTCCTCGAACAGGAGGAGGACGAGAGCCTCGACGGTCTCAAGGAGGTAGTCGAAGACGCACCGATCGTCAAGTTCGTCAACCTGCTGATCACGCAGGCGATCAACGACCGGGCGTCCGACATCCACCTGGAGCCCACCGAGCGCGAACTGCGGGTCCGGTTCCGGATCGACGGCGTGCTCCACGAGATCATGAAGTCGCCGAAGAACATTCAGGCGGGCGTGATCAGCCGCCTCAAGATCATGGCGGACATCAACATCGCCGAGCGGCGCATCCCGCAGGACGGGCGACTCTCGGTCAATGTGGCGGGAAAGAAGATCGACCTCCGTGTCGCCACCCTTCCGACGGTGTGGGGCGAGAAGGTCGTCATGCGTGTTCTCGACAACTCGACGGCGATGATGCGGCTGTCCGATCTCGGCTTCAGCCAGAACAACTACGACCGGTACGCCGTGAGCTTCACAAAGCCGTACGGCATGATCCTGGTCACCGGGCCGACCGGTTCGGGCAAGTCGACCACCCTGTACGCGACGCTGAACATCGTCTCCACGCCGGAGAAGAACGTCATCACCGTCGAGGACCCGGTGGAGTACCGGCTGCCGAACATCAATCAGGTGCAGGTGAACCAGAAGGCGGGACTCACGTTCGCAGCCGCCCTGCGCTCGATCCTGCGCTCCGACCCCGACATCGTGCTCGTCGGTGAGATCCGCGACCGCGAG
>JAFAZI010000084.1 GCA_019239875.1 Frankiaceae bacterium | reverse complement strand
GGCTCGCGGCACCACAAACGCACGACGTCGCCGCCCGGCACCAGCATTCTCATCCCACAGAGCCGCCCCGCGGCGTCGTACTTGTGTGCAGGATCGGGCAGCCGAGGGGGCGGGCAGAGGTGGTGTCGGGCGGGTTTGCTCGGCGAGCGGTCGAAGTAGCCTCGCGGCGTGCGGGTTCTCGTCATCGGCGGCGGCGGTCGCGAGCATGCCCTCTGCCTTGCGCTGTCCCGGGATCACGGCGTCACTGAGCTGTTCTGCGCGCCCGGCAACCCGGGCATCGCGCAGGTTGCGGAGACGCTCCCGCTGACCGATCCGGTCGAGGTCGCGACCAAGGTGTCGGCCGACCTGGTCGTCGTGGGTCCGGAGGCGCCGCTTGTCGCCGGCGTGGGCGACCAGCTGCGTGAGGCGGGATTCGCTGTGTTCGGCCCGAACGCCGACGCCGCGCAGCTGGAGGGCAGCAAGGCCTTCGCCAAGCAGGTCATGAACGACGCCGGTGTCCCGACGGCTGGCCACTGGATCGCGTCGACGCCGAGGGATGTCGCCAAGATCCTCGATGACCTCGCGCCGCCGTATGTGATCAAGCACGACGAGCTGGCGGCCGGCAAAGGGGTCGTTGTCACCGACGACCGCGCGGTGGCTGAAGCCCACGCCGTGGGACATCGCGTGGTGATCGAGGAGTATCTGGACGGGCCGGAGGTCTCGCTGTTCGTCCTGACCGACGGCGAGAGCGTCGTACCTCTCATCCCGGCGCAGGACTTCAAGCGCGTCGCCGACAACGACGAGGGGCCCAACACCGGCGGCATGGGCGCCTACGCGCCGCTGCCATGGGCGCCACCTGACTTGGTGACGGACGTCGTCGAGCGGGTGGTCCGGCCGACGATTCATGAGATGGCGCGCCGCGGGACGCCGTTCTCCGGGCTGCTCTACTGCGGTCTCGCCCTGACCTCGCACGGGATCCGGGTGGTGGAGTTCAACGTGCGGTTCGGTGATCCGGAGACGCAGTCGGTGCTCGCGCTGCTGGAGACGCCGCTCGGCGGCCTGTTGCATGCGGTCGCCACCGGCACCCTCGCTGACCACCCGCCGCTTCAATGGCGAGAGGGCAGCTCGGTCACGGTGGTGGTCGCGTCATCCGGTTATCCCGACAGCCCGCGGACGGGCGATGAGGTCACCGGCCTGGAGGACGTCGTGGGCGTCGACGTCCTGCACGCTGGGACGTCGTACGACGGTGATCGGCTCGTGACGAGCGGCGGCCGGGTGCTCGCCGTGACGGCCGTGGGCGCGGACCTCGAGGCTGCGAGAGAATCGGCGTACGCCGCTGTGAAGCAGATCCACATCGACGGCTCGCACTACCGGACGGACATCGCGGCGAAGGCGGCCGCAGGATTGGTCGTGGCCTGATGATCGAGCGCTACACGCTGCCGGAGATGGGGCGCGTCTGGAGCGAGGCCCACAAGTACGAGCTGTGGTGCCAGGTCGAGCGCATCGTGCTCGAGGCGCACGCCGCCGCGGGCACCGTGCCCGAGGACGCGGTCGAGCCGGTACGCAACGCGCCCGCACCGACGCCGGAGGCGGTGGCGGCGGTCGAGGCGGTCACGCAGCACGACGTCATCGCCTTCCTCACGGCGTGGGCGGACCGCACCGAGCCGCGGGAAGCCGCCGCGTGGGTGCACTACGGCATGACGTCGAGCGATCTGCTCGACACGGCGCTTGCGTTGCAGCTCGTCGACGCGACCGATCTGCTCGTCGCCAAGGCAACCGAGCTCGTCGGGTCGTTGCGGGACCACGCGTTGACCCACCGTGGTTCGTTGCGAGTCGGTCGCACGCACGGCGTCCATGCCGAGCCGGACACGTGGGGGCACCGGGTGGCGGACTTCGCGTTCGCCATGGCGCGGTCGCGGGACCGGCTGGTGCGCGCCCGCGACGCGGTGGGCATCGCGAAGATCTCGGGTGCGGTGGGCACCTACTCCAACATCGACCCGGCCATCGAGCGCCACGTCGCGGAGTCACTCGGGCTGCGAGCGGCTGATGTCGCCACTCAGGTCGTGATTCGCGATGGCATCAGCGAGTGGGTGTCGGCGCTCGCGGTCATGTCGACGGTGTGCGAGGCGATCGCGCTCGAGGTCCGGCATGGGCAGCGCACAGAGGTCCGCGAGGTGGCGGAGCCATTCGGGTCGGGGCAGAAGGGCTCGTCGGCAATGCCCCACAAGCGCAACCCGATCCTGTGCGAGCGAATCTGCGGCCTCGCGCGAATCGTGCGCGGCCAGGTCGTGCCGGTGATGGAAGGCATCCCGCTCTGGCACGAGCGCGACATCTCGCACTCCTCCGTCGAGCGGATCGCGCTGCCGGATGCCGCGATCGGCACCGACTACTTGTTGCACCTCACGTTGCGGCTGGTGAACGGGCTCGTCGTCGACACCGCGCGGATGCGCGCGAACCTCGACGCCACCGGCGGGCTCATCTACTCGTCCGCGGTGCTGCTCGAGCTGGTCGAGTCCGGCCTGTCCCGCGAGGATGCCTACGCCATCACTCAGGCCGCCGCGATGGAGACGTGGTCCAGCGGCGTACCGTTCCGCGAGACCCTGCGCAAGCACGCCGCCGACAACAACCAGACCCTGGATGAGGCGCGGCTTGACGAGGTGTGCCGGCCCGAGCGATACCTCGACCGCCTGACCGCTGTTTTCGACCGCGTCGCCGCGCTGTCGTGACCGCCATCCCCGGCCTCGAGGAACAGCACCTCCACTCCGGCAAGGTCCGGGATCTGTACGACGCCGGTGACGGTCAGCTGTTGATGGTTGCCGGTGACCAGATCTCGGCGTTCGACTACGTGCTGCCGACTGTCATCCCGGACAAGGGCGCGATCCTCACGCAGATGTCGCTGTGGTGGTTCGAACAGCTCGCGGACGTCATCCCGAATCACGTGGTGACGGCTGACGTGGCGTCGTACCCGGCAGTGTTTGCGCCGTACGCCGATCAGCTGCGTGGTCGGTCGGTGCTGTGCCGCAAGCTCGACATGGTCAGCGTCGAGTGCGTCGCCCGCGGCTATCTCGCTGGTAGCGGCGTCAAGGACTACGAGGCGAACGGGTCGGTGTGCGGTGTGCCGCTGCCGGCCGGCCTCGTCGACGGTTCCCGGCTGCCCGGCGCGATCTTCACGCCAACGACCAAGGCGCCGGTCGGGCAGCACGACGAGGCGATGACGTTCGACGACGTGGTCGCGGCGGTCGGCGCGGCGGAGGCGGCACGGCTGCGTGACCTGACCCTGGCGATCTACTCGAAGGGCCGGGACATTGCAGAGCGAGCCGGCATCCTGCTCGCCGACACGAAGGTCGAGCTCGGGTACGACGCGGCTGGTGCGCTGGTGCTGGGCGACGAGGTGCTGACGCCGGACTCCTCGCGATTCTGGCCTGCCGAGACGTGGCGCCCGGGCGGCCCGCAGTTCTCCTATGACAAGCAATATGTCCGCGACTGGCTGGCACATGAGTCGGGATGGGACCGCTCCGGCCCACCGCCCGCGCTGCCGGACGACGTGATCGCGAAGACCCGGGAGAAGTACATCGAGGCCTACGAACGCCTCACCGGCTCGCCGTTCAAAGCAATGTGACATTGCTCGCCAAATCGCGGGGCAATGTGACATTGCCCAGCCCTGGCACGAGTGATGTGACATTGCTTGCTCTCGATAGGGTGAGGGCATGGCGCGGGTGATTGTGGACGTGATGCCAAAGCCCGAGATCCTCGACCCGCAGGGCCAGGCGATCGCCCGGGCGCTGCCCAGCCTCGGCTTCGACAACGTGACGTCGGTCCGGCAGGGCAAGCGCTTCGAGATCGAGGTCGACGGCGGCGATCCGCTCGACGTCGCCAACCGCGCCGCCGAGGCCATGCTGGCCAATCCGGTGATCGAAGACTTCACCGTCCGCATCGAGGACTGACCCCCGCCGCGGCCACGGCGGCGCGAGTCCCCGCCGAGCCGCGCGAAGGGGGCGTAAAACCTGCCGCGGAAGGCCCGTTTCGTAGGGCTCGGCGCTGGATCGGGCGCTCGTGGTCCGGTGGGCGCGCAGAGGTGGGCAGGTGGGCCGCGTGGCGGCCGCGGCTAGGGGGCTGACCGCTCGGTAGGCTCTGAGGAGTGTCAGCCACCCTCACCGTCGGAGTGGTGACCTTCCCCGGATCGCTCGACGACCGTGACGCCGCCCGCGCCGTGACCGCATCCGGCGCGACCGCCGTCTCGTTGTGGCACGGGGACACCGACCTCAAGGGTGTCGACGCCGTCGTACTGCCGGGCGGCTTCTCCTACGGCGACTACCTGCGTGGCGGCGCGATTGCCCGGTTCTCACCAGTCGTCGCCGAGGTGATCCGCGCGGCGAATGACGGGATGCCGGTGCTGGGCATCTGCAACGGCTTCCAGGTGCTGTGCGAGGCCCACCTGCTCCCGGGTGCTCTGGTCCGCAACGCCGGGCTGCGTTTCATCTGCCGCGACCAGCAGCTGACGGTGGAGAACGCCAGCACCCGCTGGACCAGCGGATACACCGAGGGCGAGACCATCACCATCCCGGTCAAGCATGGCGAAGGGCGGTACGTCGCGACCGCGGACACGATCGCGGAGCTCGAGGCGGAAGGCCGCGTCGCGTTCCGCTACCAGGGCGGCAACCCGAACGGCGCCCTCAACGACATCGCCGGCATCACCAACGCCGCCGGCAACGTCGTTGGTCTCATGCCGCACCCCGAGCACGCGATCGACCTCCTCACCGGCCCGAGCGCGGACGGGCTGACGATGTTCACCTCCGTGCTGAAGTCCCTCGTCGCCGCATGACACCAACCATCGACACCGTCGGCAACGCCGAGCAGACTCCGGACGTCGAGCAGCCGTTCGCTGAACTCGGCCTCAAGGACGACGAGTACGCCACGATCCGCGAGATCCTCGGCCGGCGGCCGACCGACACCGAGCTCGCCATGTACTCCGTCATGTGGAGCGAGCACTGCTCCTACAAGTCGAGCAAGGTCCACCTCCGCCAGTTCGCTGATGACGCTCCGACCTCGGACGCGATGCTCGTCGGGATGGGTGAGAACGCGGGCGTCGTCGATGTCGGCGACGGACTCGCCGTCACCTTCAAGGTGGAGAGCCACAACCATCCGAGCTATGTCGAGCCGTACCAGGGCGCGGCGACCGGAGTCGGCGGCATCGTCCGCGACATCCTGACCATGGGCGCCCGGCCGATTGCGGTGATGGACTCGCTGCGCTTCGGTGACGCCGACGCGCCGGACTCCAGACGTCTCGTGCCCGGCGTGGTCGCGGGTGTCGGCGGCTACGGCAACTGCCTCGGCCTGCCGAACATCGGCGGTGAGGTCGGCTTCGACCCGTCGTACGCCGGAAACCCGCTCGTGAACGCGCTGTGCGTCGGTGTTTTGCCCCACCACCGCCTCCAGCTCGCCCAGGCCAAGGGCGCCGGCAACCAGGTCGTGTTGCTCGGCGCGAAGACCGGCCGCGACGGGATCGGCGGCGTCTCCGTGCTGGCCAGCGCGACGTTCGAAGCGGGCAGCGAGACGAAGCGGCCGAGCGTCCAGGTCGGCGACCCGTTCACGGAGAAGATCCTCATCGAGTGCTGCCTCGAGCTGTTCGACGCGGGTCTCGTGACCGGGATCCAGGATCTCGGCGGGGCCGGCCTGTCCTGCGCCACCAGCGAGACCGCCGGGCACGGTGACGGCGGCATGCACATCAACCTCGAGACGGTGCCGCTCCGCGAGGCGTCGATGACGCCGATCGAGGTGATCACCAGCGAGTCCCAGGAGCGGATGCTCGCGATCGTCGAGCCGGCGAAGGTCGCCGAGGTGCTCGCGTTGTGCGACAAGTGGGGGGTCATCGCGACCGTCATCGGTGAGGTCACCGACGGTGAGCGCCTCGTCATCACGTGGCACGGCGAGACCGTCGTCGACGTACCGCCGCGGTCGCTCGCCGACGACGGCCCGGTCTACCAGCGACCGGTCGCGCGGCCGGACGACGAGCAGGATGCGCTCAACGCCAACGGGTCGAAGACGCTGCCGCGCCCGACGACCGGTGACGAGCTGCGCGCCACGCTGATGCGCATGGTCGCCTCGCCCGAGCTCTGCTCTCGGAGCTGGGTGACCGAGCAGTACGACCGCTTCGTGCTCGGCGGGACTGTCCTCGCGACGCCGAACGACGGCGGCCTGGTCCGCCTCGGCGATGACACGACGCGGGGCATCGCTCTCGCCCTCGACGGCAACGGCCGGTTCACCAAGCTCGACCCGCACGACGGCGCGCAGCTGAACCTCGCCGAGGCCTACCGCAACGTCGCCTGCACCGGCGCGACGCCGCTCGCGGTGACCGACTGCCTGAATTTCGGATCACCCGAAGACCCGGGCGTGATGTGGCAGTTCGCGGAGGCAACTCGTGGCCTTGCCGAAGCCTGCCGAGAGCTCGGTACGCCGGTGACCGGCGGCAACGTCAGCTTCTACAACCAGACCGGGTCGACCGCGATCAACCCGACCCCGGTGATCGGCGTACTCGGTGTGATCGACGACGTCGCGAAGCGGGTCCCCAGCGGGTTCACGGCCGCCGGCCGGCAGATCGTGTTGCTCGGCGAGACGCACGACGAGCTCGATGGCTCGGCGTGGGCATGGGTCGAACACGGACACCTCGGCGGTCACCCGCCCGCGGTCCGGCTCGACGCCGAGCAGGCGCTCGCGGGGTTGCTCGCGGCCGCCGCCCGCGACGGCCTGATCGACGCCGCGCACGACCTCTCCGAAGGCGGCCTTGCCCAGGCGCTCGTCGAGGCTGCGCTGATCAACGGCATCGGCGCGACCGTGGCGCTCGGCGGCGACACCTTCACCGCGTTGTTCAGCGAGTCGAGCGCGCGCGCAATCGTCACCACCGACGCAGCCGATGCTCTGCTGGCGACCGCCGCCGCGCAGGGGGTGCCAGCGGTGAGCATCGGCACGACCGGCGGCGACGCCATCGAGGTCGAGGGTGAGTTCGCGGTCTCGCTCGCGGAGCTGCGGGTCGCGTTCGAGGGGACCCTGCCGGCCCTGTTCGGCTGATGGCCAGGCTGGATCAGCTCCGTGCGGCGTATTCGGCGCAGCTGGCCGCACTTGTCGACTGGCTCGGTGAGCTGCCCGCGGACGCGTGGGACCAGCCGTCGCGACTTCCTGCCTGGACGGTTGGCCAGCTCGCCGTGCACACGACGGAAGTGCCGACTGCGCTGACTGCTGCGCTGGCGGCTGCTCGGCCCCGCGACAAGCCGCTGTCGATCGCGGCCTACACGGGACGCTGGCACGCCGCGGCTACAGAGATCGCCGAGCGAGCGAGCGCGGCCGCGGCCGGAGGATCGTTCGCCGACGTGACACGCCAGCACCGTGATGCTGCGGCGGCGATGTATGCCACGCTCGACGCGGCGGGTGGTGACCCGGTCGTGGCCGCGCGGCGCGGCCCGATTCGCGCCAGTGACCTCCTCCTGACCAGGGTCAACGAACTCGTCGTACACAGCCTCGATCTGTCCGCGTCGTTTCCCGGTCGGTCACCGATCGCCCTGGACCGGCAAGCCCTCGCCGTCTCGTGCCGGATGCTCGCGGGTGTCTTGGCGGAACAGGCGCCTGGGCACACGGTCGAGCTGCGAGTTCCGCCGCATGCTGCCGTCCAGTGCGTCGCCGGTCCCCGCCACACCCGCGGGACGCCACCCAACGTGGTCGAGGTCGACCCGCCGACCTGGGTGGAGTTGGCAACCGGTCGCCTCGAGTGGGCGACTGCCGCTGCGGCGGGACGGATCCAGGCCAGTGGTGAACGCTCTGACCTGTCGAGCCATCTCCCTGTCCTGCGGTGACCGCATTTCGGGATTCGGCTGCGCGCTAGACGGCCTCGTCCTTATGTTCTCGTCATCGGGGTTCGTGAGCGAGGCGCTCTGCCTCGCTCGAGGTCCTACACGGGGAGATTCATGAAACGCACGCATGTCATCACCGCTGCCATCTGCGGTGCCGCGACGTCGGTCGCATTCGCGACGGCTGCTCCGGCGGCTGTCGAGAGGCACCCGAAGGCAGGTCACTACGCGCAGATGAACAAGTCGGGCTCGAAGTTCAAGATGGAGTTCACCTTGAAGAAGCACAAGGTGTCCGACGCGATCCACTACGACCACTGCGTGGTTGTTCCGCTGCTGGACATGCCGAAGATCAAGGTCAAGGGCGGCAAGTTCAGCTTCGACGGCACGGTCAACGACGTCACCAGCAACAAGTTCAAGGTGCACCTGGACGGCAAGTTCACCAGCAAGACCAAGGCCAAGGGCAACTGGACGGCGAAGAAGCTGGGCAAGGACAGCTGCACCAGCAAGTTCAACTACAAGGTCAAGCGCGTCACGCAAGGCTGACCCGCTCCGGACCTCCGCTCCCGGGTCCGGCGCCGGCACCGACGAGGCGCCGGCCCGGTGGCGGTGTCACGCATGCCACCGTGACGCGTCACACTGATGGCGTGCTGGCCCCACCAGTGGTTCGGATGCGGCCGCGCGACCTCCGCGCGGTCTTCGACCGGCGGCGTACGCCGGGGATGTTCGCCCGCTTCGCCGCGCAGCACCCGGACGTCGTCGAGATCCGGATGCCGGGCCAGAAGCTGTGGCTCGTGTCGAACGCCGCATGGGCGCGCGAGGTCATGGTCGACAACGGCCGGTCGGTCACCAAAGGCGTCGGCATGCGGCTGCTCCGCATCGCGCTCGGCGAGGGCATTCTGACCACCGACGACGCAGCGCTTCATAAGCGCAACCGGCGGTTGATCAACCCCGCCTTCTCGATGTCGGCGCTGAAGACCTACGCGGAGATCATGGTCGCCGCCGCGGAGCGGGCCGAGGGCAGGTGGCGGGCCGGTCGCGTGGTCGAGATCACCGACGAGATGCAGCGGATCGCCCTCGACATCGTCGGGCGCACCCTGCTCGGTGACGAGACCGATCAGGATGCGAAGGCGGTCACGGACGCGCTCGAGGTGATCCTCAAGCGGTTCGGTCTCGGCTTCCTCCCGAACCCCGAGAAGCTAATCGACACGCGCTTCCCGCCGGCCGTGAAGATGCGCCGGTCGATCGAGGTGATGAAGGCAACGGTCGAGCGGGTCGTCACCGAGCACACCGACCGGCCGGACGCGCGGCAGGACGCCGTCGGTGCGCTGATCGCCGCGACCGAGGACGGCGAGACGCTGTCGGCGCAGCAGGTCCGCGACGAGACGTTGACCCTCCTGCTGGCCGGCTTCGAGACGACGGCGAACGCGCTCGCCTGGACCTGGTGGCATCTCGACCAGAACCCGGCGAGCGCGGAGCGGCTGCGCGCCGAGCTCCGGGACGTCCTCGGTGACCAGGCCCCGACGTTCGACGACATCGCGCGTCTGCCGTACACGACCGCCGTGGTCGCGGAGACCATGCGGCTGCGCCCACCGGCCTGGATCATGGAGCGAGAGGTCCGCGAGCCGATCGAGTTCGGCGGCTACCGCGCCGAGGCCGGGACCACGATCCTGATGAGCCCGTGGGTGATCCATCGCGACGCGCGGTACTGGGGCGCGGACGTCGAGCAGTACCGGCCGGATCGCTGGATCAACGCCGACGGAGAGTTCGACCCCACCGCGACCGGCGCGCCGCGAGGCGCCTACTTCCCGTTCGGCGCGGGCTCCCGGATCTGCATCGGGGAGAACTTCGCCTGGAACGAGGCGATCCTCGTCCTCGCCACCCTCGCCCGCCGGTGGGCGCCCGTCACCGAACCGCACCAGGAGATCGGCATCTGGGCCGCCGTCACGCTTCGGCCGCATCCCGACATCAAGATGCGCCTGCAGCCGGCCGTGTCGACGGCCGCCAGCCCGGTCGCCGGCTAGCTCTCGGTCATCAGAACGTCGAGACCGAGGTCTTCGGTCGCGTCGTCCTCGTCGGTGCCCGCCGCGACGAGCCTGCGCAGCACCCGGGTGGGCACCTTCGCGTCGTTCTCGGTATCGGGGAGGACGATCGTGTTGCGCGGCTGACCGACCAGCGCAGCCAGGCGGTCGACCCATTCCGTGACCTGATGCGGATCGCGATAGTCGCCCGGCTTGCCCCACGACAGCAACGAGGAGAAGAAACCGGTCGACTTCGGCTCCAGCACTCCGCCGAATGTCATGTGACCGCGGATGTCGGTACGGCGCGCCAGCGCCTGCACCTGCGCGACCGGCGCGAGGGCGCCGGCACTCGCCGACGTGTCGAGCGGCCCGCTGCTGAAGAACCACACGTTCTTGGCGCGCAGGGTGTCGAGATGCCGCTCGACGAACCAGGTGGCGTCCTCGTGCCACTTGTTGTTGTAGAGCGCGCCGCCGACCACGATCGCGTCGTACCCCTCGATCTCGTCGACGGCGTTCGCGGCACCGATGTCGGTATCGATGCCGTGGCCGACGAAGCCCTCCGCCACCATGTGCGCGAGGCCTTCGGTCCCGCCACGTGACGAGGCGTAGATGACCAGTACGCGCACCGACCCCACCTCAGCGTCCGCTAGATCACCTGTCGTAGCACTGAGGCGAGTAGATGATCAAGAGGGGTTCGGGTGAACTCCGATATGGACTTCGCCACACCTGCGATTCGCCGGTCGCGAGTCCTGGCGGCCCGTACACTGGCAGGAGTCAGCCCCGCCGCGTCGCACACGACAAGGACCCGCTCAGTGGCCCAGGCAATCGCGCCCGACGACCACCCGCAACCCGACTTCATCCCCGACGAGCCGCCACCGCGTGACGCGTGTGGGGTCTTCGGTGTGTGGGCGCCCGGTGAAGAGGTCTCCAAGCTCACCTACTACGGGCTGTACGCACTCCAGCACCGCGGCCAGGAGGCCGCGGGCATGGCGGTCTCCGACGGCAGCACGGTGGTCGTCTACAAGGACCTCGGCCTGGTCTCGCAGGTCTTCGACGAGCCGACCCTCGGCGCGCTGACCGGGCACCTCGCGATCGGCCACACCCGGTACTCGACGACGGGTTCCTGCACCTGGGAGAACGCGCAGCCGTCGTACCGCCCGTCCGGGCAGGGTGGCGGGATCGCACTTGGGCACAACGGAAACCTCACCAACACGGCCGAGCTCGCGGCATCGTTCTGCGAGGTGGCGGACGGCGACGGCCGGCGCGGTGACCGGCCGAAGGCGACCAGCGACTCGGACCTGATCACCGCAATGCTGGCGGGCTATCCCGACCTGTCGCTCGAGGCCGCCGCGATGCATGTGCTGCCCGACCTCCGCGGCGCGTTCTCCCTGGTGTTCATGGACGAGCACACGATCTACGCCGCGCGCGACCCGCACGGCGTGCGCCCGCTGGTGCTCGGCCGGCTCGAGCGCGGCTGGGTGATCGCGAGTGAGAGCGCGGCACTCGACATCGTCGGCGCGTCCTTCGTCCGTGAGGTCGAGCCGGGTGAGCTGATCGCCGTCGATGAGCACGGTCTGCGCTCGCAGATGTTCGCGCCGGCGACCCCGAAGGGCTGCCTGTTCGAGTACGTCTACCTCGCGCGTCCCGACACGGCGATCGCCGGTCGGTCGGTGCAGGAGACGCGGGTCGAGGTCGGCCGCCGGCTCGCCAAGGAGCACCCGGTCGAGGCCGACCTGGTGATCCCGGTCCCGGAGAGCGGTACGCCGGCCGCGGTCGGTTACGCCGAGGCGAGCGGGATCCCGTACGGCATCGGCCTGGTCAAGAACGCGTACGTCGGCCGGACCTTCATCCAGCCGTCGAACACCATCCGCCAGCTCGGCATCCGCCTCAAGCTGAACCCACTCCGCTCCGCGATCGCCGGCAAGCGGCTGGTGGTCGTCGACGACTCCATCGTGCGCGGCAACACCCAGCGGGCGCTGGTCCGGATGCTCCGCGAAGCGGGCGCCCGCGAGGTGCACGTCCGGATCTCGTCGCCTCCGGTGCAGTGGCCGTGCTTCTACGGCATCGACTTCGCCTCACGCGCCGAGCTGATCGCGAACGGTCTGACGGTGGAGCAGGTCTGCGCCTCGATCGGCGCCGACACCCTCGGCTACATCTCGCTCGACGAGCTGGTTGAGGCGACGACGATCCCGGCGGAGAAGCTCTGCCGCGCCTGCTTCAACGGCGAGTACCCGATCGACCTGCCCGCGCCCGAGCTGCTCGGCAAGCACATGCTCGAAGGCATCTCCCGGACCGTCGAGAGCGAGGCCACGGCGGGCGAGTCAGACCCGGTCTCACCCGGTGTGGGTGCCGGGGACGCGTTGTTGCGGCCGTGACACAGTTCTGCGTGTGACGGACTCGGTCGAGGGCTCGGCGACCTACGCCGCGGCTGGGGTCTCCATCGAGGCCGGCGACCGCGCGGTCGAACTGATCAAGGGTCGGCTGACCTCGACTCGGCCCGAGGTGGTTGGCGGGCTCGGCGGGTTCGCGGGGCTGTTCCGCATCGACGCGGACCGGCTACTCGCCACGTCGACCGACGGGGTCGGCACGAAGGTCGCGATCGCGCAGGCGATGGACCGGCACGACACGATCGGTCACGACCTGGTTGGCATGGTGGTCGACGACATCGTGGTGTGCGGCGCGGAGCCGCTGTTCATGACGGACTACATCGCGTGCGGCCGCGTCGTACCGGAACGGATCGCCGACATCGTCGCGGGTATCGACGCGGGCTGCGCGCTCGCGGGGTGCGCGTTGATCGGCGGCGAGACCGCTGAGCATCCGGGGTTGCTGGGGCCGGACGAGTACGACGTGGCTGGGGCGGCGACGGGCATGGTCCGCGCCGATTCGGTGCTCGGACCCGACCGGGTCAAGGCCGGAGATGTCGTCGTGGCGATGGCGTCGAGCGGGCTGCACTCGAACGGGTACTCCTTGGCGCGCCACGTGCTGCTGAACGTCGGCGGCTTGTCGCTCGACTCGACCGAGGACCTCGGCGAACCGCTCGGCGAGGTGCTTCTGACACCGACCCGGATCTACACGAAGGACTGCCTCTCGCTGATCGACGCGGTCGAGGTGCACGCCTTTTCGCACGTCACCGGCGGCGGCCTCACCGCGAACCTCGAGCGGGTGCTCCCAGCAGGCACTCGCACGCAGATCGACCACGCCTCGTGGAAGCCCGCCGCGATCTTCGAGCTGATCGCCGACCGCGGCCGGGTGGCGCGAGAGGAGATGGAGAAGACCTTCAATCTCGGCGTGGGCATGGTCGCCGTCGTACCCGAGGGCGATGCCCAAGCTGCGGTCGATCATCTCACCGCGCGCGGCGTCGACGCCTGGATCTGCGGCGAGATCACCAAAGCCGGCTGATGGCTTAAGCGTCGGCATCGCACTTGCCGCCCCCAGCCAGACGCGAGGATGCTGGCTGGCAACCGGCGCGGGGGGTGGACGTGGTCTCACGAATGAGGCGTCGCGTAGCAGGTGCTTGCGTGGCGGCGATCGCGATGTCTGCTCTTGTCGGTGTCGTGCCGGCGGCGGGGACTGAGCGCGCTGCGGGTCCGGCTCCGGCTGCGGGGACGATCTTGTGGGTGAACCGGCGCAGCGGTCCGGGGGCGGGGTTCGATGGTGCGCGGTCGTTGGTGGTGAGCCCGGACGGGTCGATGGTTTTCGTGACCGGGGCGAGTGAGCGTCCGGGCACGGGGTTGGACTATCTGACCGAGGCGATCGACGCGTCGACGGGTGCGACGATGTGGACGAGCCGGTTCAACGCGGCAGCTAGTGGCGATGACAGCGCGACCGCGTTGGCGATCACGCCGGACGGGTCGAGCCTGTTCGTGACCGGGTCGAGTGATGGTGGGGCGAGCACCGGGCTGGATTACGCGACGGTGTCGTTGAATGCGGCGACGGGTGCGGTGCGCTGGGTCCGCCGCTATAACGGGCCGGGCAGCGGCGCTGATGGCGGAACGGCGCTGGTGGTGAGCCCGGACGGCGCGACGGTGTATGTGACGGGGTCGAGTGCGGGGGTGGCGAGCGGAGCGGATTACGCGACGCAGGCGATCAACACCGCGTCCGGCGCGGTGCGCTGGGTCCGCCGGTACAACGGGCCGGGCAACGGGGCGGACACGGCGCGGTCGGTGGCGGTGACACCTGATGGGGCGACGGTGGTGGTCACCGGGCAGAGCGACGGTGGTTCGGTGACGGGAGCGGACTACGCGACGGAGGCGATCAGCGCGGCGTCGGGCGTGAACGCCTGGGTGGCCCGGTTCGACGGGCAGGCTCACGGGACCGATGGGGCGGTCGGGGTGGCGACCGCCACTGACGGGTCGCGGGTCTTCGTCACCGGCACCGTTAAGACGGTGAGCGCGGGGGACAACATCGGCACCTTCGCCTACAACACGACCACCGGCTCGGTCGTGTGGCAGCGGTCGTTCAGCCAAACCGCGACCGGCGACGACGAGGCGGTTGCGATCGGTGTACCCGCCAGCGGCGACAAGGTCGTCGTCAACGGCTCCGGCCCGGGGACGAGCTCGGATTCCACGGACTTCGAGATGCTCGTCTACGACCCGGCGACTGGAACTAAGATCCGGGGAAATGCCGTTGAGCCGATCGGCGCCGTTGACAGGGCTCTCGCGGTCAGCGACGACGGCACCAAGATCGCGGAGGGCGGCCAATTTGTAGACATAGGCACGAATTCGGTCGACTACTACGTTGCCGAATGGAGCGGAACCACCCGCCCGCGGGGCATGGAATATGCGGCGCTGGCTGGCGGGACCGACAGCGGGTATGCCGCGGCGTTCAGTCCTGACGGTACTCGGTTATACGTGACCGGACAAAGCGAGGGCACCTCAACCGGCTACGACTACGCCACCGTGGCGTTCATCGCCTGATCGGTGAGGACCTCCCCCAAGATCACGAAACTCCCTTGGGACGTGGCCGCGCCGCGGTACGGTTCGCGGACGCCAAAGGGGGGTGGGTTCATGCGCGTGACCCGAAGAACTGCTGTCGCAGCCGCGCTGTCGGCCGGGGTTGCCGTGACCGGGGTGGCCACGTCGGCCGCCGGGCATCCGGCGGCGAAGTCGTACAGCTTCAAGCCGGTCGCGGTGCACGCGAACGGCAAGCCGTGCACCAACAACCGCGTCTTCACGATCAACGACAAGGGCGAGTACGGCGGGACGATGTACTGCCACAACAAGGTTCGCGCCTTCCTTGTCAAAGCCGGCCGCAAGACGGCGTTGGCAGTCCTCAAGGGCCCGGGTGCCAACAGCACGACCTTCGTGACCACCGTCGCCAACAACGGCGACGCCGCGCTCTACACGTCGCAGAACTACAAGCCGCCGCGAGTGGGATACATCCGGTTCCACACCGGCGGGAGCTGGCTGCGGGTTCGCGACCCAGATGCGGGCCGCGCCGGCACGATGCTGAACGGCCTGAACTCCAAGGGCGTTGCGGTTGGCAACTACCAGGTCGGCGGCCCGAAGTCGGCGTACCAGGCCTTCGTCTTCACGGTGAAGGGTCGGACCTACCAGGACTTCGACGTACCGAAGAAGGCGGCGGTCAGCACCGAGCTCTCCGGAGTCAATGACGACGGCGACCTGAGCGGCACGTGGTTCGACTCGCACGACATCGGCCATCCGTTCCTCGTGATTAACGGCAAGTTCCGCTACCCGAAGATCAAAGGCGCCGGGTCGAAGAAGGGCGACGGGGTCTACCTCAGCACCATCGCGAGCAACGACGACTACGACGGCGTCGTCTACCGCAACCACAAGCCGCACGGCTTCGTGATCCGGGGCGGCAAGCGGACGAACATCACGCCACCCGCCGGGGACACGCTCGCCGGCCTCGACGGGATCAACAAGCGCGGCGTGATCGTCGGCACCTTCTACGGCACCGACCACCTCGCCCACGGGTTCATCGGGCGCTAGGCAGCGGAATGATGTGACAGCGTTCGGGCTATCGCGGTAACGCTGTCACATCGTTCGGACGAGTCAGTCCTCGTCGTCGTCCTCGTAGCCGTAGTCGTCCGTCTCCTCGTCGGACTCCTCGGCGCTCGAGTGCGAGCTGCCGCCGCGCTCGGCGGCGAGTTCTTGCGCCAGTCGATCGAGATCCGTGCCGCCGCTGGAGTACTTCAGCTGGCGGGCGACCTTCGTCTGCTTGGCCTTGGCCCGGCCGCGCCCCATGTGGCTCGACCCCCTCGTGCACCCAGAACCGGTGCGATCAGGACGTTTTCAGTGTCGGGGACCCGGTCGAGCCGGATCTGCTGTCCAGAATAACGCGGCTAGGTCAGTGCTTGGGCAACCGGATCCGACGAAGTGCGCCGATCTGCTCCATCCGCCGCTCGGCGAGGCGGTCCGCAGCCACCGAAGGCGGCACTCCCTCCGCCTCCGCGAGCGAGAAAATTCGCCGGGTCGTGTCGAAGATCTGGGCCGCCTTTGCGGTCGCGCGCGCCTCGCTGTAGCCCTCGATCTCGTCCGCCACCTGGATCAGCCCGCCAGAGTTCACGACGTAGTCGGGCGCGTAGAGGATGCCGCGCTCCTCCAGCAGCTTCTCGATGCCCGGGTGCGCGAACTGGTTGTTCGCGGCGCCGCAGACGATCTGCGCGTCCAGTCGCGGGACCGTGTCGTCGGACAGGGCGCCGCCGAGGGCGCAGGGCGCGTACACGTCCATCGGCTGGTCGAGCAGGTCGTCCGGGTCGACCGCGTCGATCTCCGGGTGGACCAGCCGCACCCGGTCGACCGCGTCGCGCGCGACGTCGGCGATCACGATCGACGCGCCGTCGTCGAGCAGGTGCTCGATCAGGTGGTGGCCGACCTTACCGACGCCGGCGATGCCGACCCGCTTGCCGCGCAGCGTCGGGGAGCCCCACGCGACCTGGGCCGACGCGCGCATGCCCTGGAACACGCCGTACGCCGTGAGGATCGAGGAGTCACCCGCGCCACCGTGCGCCGGCGACCGGCCGGTGACGAACTCGCACTCCCGCGCCACGACGTCCATGTCCTCGACGTAGGTCCCGACGTCGCACGCCGTGTAGTAACGACCGCCAACCGCCTGCACGAACCGGCCGTAGGACCGCAGCAGCGCCTCGGTCTTGTCGGTGGCCGGGTCGCCGATGATGACGGCCTTGCCGCCACCGAGGTCGAGCCCCGCGCAGGCGGCCTTGTAGGCCATCGCCCGGGAGAGGTTCAGCACGTCCTCGAGGGCAGCATCCTCGGACTCGTACGGATAGAACCGCGTGCCACCGAGCGCCGGACCGAGCGCTGTCGAGTAGATCGCGATGATCGCCCGCAGGCCTGACGACGGGTCGTTGCAGAACACGACCTGCTCGTGTGAAGAGCCCAACTCGAAGACGCTCACATGTCCCACGGTAGACCTCCGGCGAGTCGTGACAGGATGGATTTGTGATGGGGTACGCCGCGCATCTCCGCGTGTACGAACCCATGTCGGCGCTGCCGGACTCCGAGCGCGAGAAGTGGCAGGAGTACGTCGCGCAAGGCGACCTGCCGAGCCGCCCGGTGCAGATGGCTCGCGAGCACGAGGTCGCGATGTCAGCGGTGCTGGCGATCCCGCCTCGGCTGAACCTGTCCGACGGGGTCGATCACGCCTACGTGCGACACCTCGACGGGCTGACCTACATCTGTCCGTGGCGGCTGCAGCTGCGCGCCTGGGACGCGTTGGACAGCTTCCGGTCGCAGCTGCCCGACGAGCTGCGCGACGCCTTCTTCCCGCCGGCGCTCTCCGCAGCAGCGGACGACGCCCGAGACGCGTGGGTGGCGAGCCACCCGGAGGTGAAGGCAGGCATCCTGACCTCCACCTGGCAGGTGCCGATCGCCTGGTTCACCGCCTTCGAGGCCTCGGAGCGACGGCTCGTCCTCGGTGAGCGGCGGACCGCGGAGGCACCCAACGACGGCCTGGATCGCGCGCTGATCTACGTGACCCAGATGTCCCGGGCTCGGCGCCGTGTCGCCCAGGCGCTGCGCGTCGTTCGGAAGATCTTCGATGACGGACCGGCAACCGGTGCGATCGAGGACGTCGGGCGCTGGCTCGAGGACTTCCACCCGCATTCCCTGGTCGAGCTCGACTACGGCGGGATCGTGCACCTCGTCGACGACGAGACGCTGTCCGACGACACATCGGTCGCCGACGTCAACGAGTCCCTCGAGCGCCTGTCGGTCGGCGACCTGCGTGCGGCCGGGGAGTGCTACGAGCGGGTGGTGGGCCGGTGGCGATCGATCGCGGCGCTCGAGCACGCGAACTGAGACGCCTGCCCGAACGCCCTTCGTTAGGCCGCGCGGGTGACGACAAGTCGGCCACGCGCCGCGTATCCGATCGCAACGGTCAAATTCGGACTAGTTACCTCTGGCCCAAAGATGGTCCTGACGGGCCATACCGGACATCGCGCCGAATCTGCACTATGGAGGCCGATCGACCGGAACCGCGGTCGCCACGGACTGGAGTTACACCATGAGCACTCGCACTGCCGACGCTGAGCCGCTGCTCACGCCCGCCGAGGTTGCGACCATGTTCCGCGTTGACCCGAAGACGGTCACCCGCTGGGCGAAGGCCGGCAAGCTCACCTCGATCCGTACGCTCGGCGGTCACCGCCGCTACCGCGAGACCGAGGTTCGCGCCCTTCTGGGTGGCGTGCCGCAGCAGCGCAGCAGCTGACACACCAACTTCCAGCGCCGCGCTCGTCGCCCAGTGCGAACGCGCCGCTGAAGACCGAAGAGCCGCGTCACGATCAGTCGTGACGCGGCTCTTTCATGTGCAGCGGTGCCGAAATCGAGTGGCGCGACCGCCGTACCCTCGGTCTCATGGATCTTCGCCAGTCCGACAAGCTGCTCGGTGTTGCGTACGACGTACGGGGACCGCTGCTTGACGAGGCAGCGCGAATGGAGGTCGAAGGCCACCGGATCCTCAAGCTCAACATCGGCAATCCCGCGCCGTTCGGCTTCGAGGCACCCGACGAGATCCTCCAGGCGGTCACCCGCAACCTCGCCACGGCCCAGGGTTACAGCGAGTCCAAGGGCTTGTACTCCGCCCGCACGGCGGTCGAGCAGTACTACCAGCTGAAGGGCCTCGACGGCGTCGGGGTGGACGACATCTACCTCGGCAATGGGGTCAGCGAGCTGATCTCGATGACCCTCCAGGCGCTGCTCAACGACGGTGATGAGGTGCTGATCCCCGCGCCGGACTACCCGCTGTGGACCGCCACCACGAGCCTGTGCGGCGGCAAGGCCGTCCACTACCGCTGTGACGAGTCGGCCGACTGGCTGCCGGACCTTGCAGATCTGGCGTCGAAGGTGAGCGACCGCACGAAGGCGCTGGTGGTGATCAACCCCAACAACCCGACGGGGGCGGTCTACCCGCGCGAGGTGCTCGAGGCTTTGGTCGAGTTCGCGCGGCAGCACGACCTGGTCGTGCTCTCCGACGAGATCTACGACAAGATCCTGTACGACGGGACCGAGCACACCGTCCTCGCGACGCTGGCCCCCGACGTCTTCTGCCTGACCTTCAGCGGACTGTCGAAGTCCTATCGGGTCGCCGGTTTCCGTGCCGGGTGGGTCGTGGTGAGCGGCCCGAAGGAACACGCCCAGAGCTACATCTCCGGGTTGTCGGTCCTCGCCAACATGCGCCTGTGCCCGAACGTCCCGTCGCAGCACGCCATTCAGACCGCGCTTGGTGGCTACCAGAGCATCAACGAGCTGATCCTGCCCGGCGGCCGGCTGCTCGCGCAGCGCGACCTGGCCTGGGAGATGCTCAACGCCATCCCCGGCGTGAGCTGCACCAAGCCGAAGGGTGCGCTGTACGTCTTTCCGCGGCTGGATCCCACGGTCTATCCCATCGCGGACGACGAGAAGATGGCGCTGGACCTGCTGCGGTCGGAGAAGATCCTGGTCACCCATGGTCGCGGCTTCAACTGGCCGTCCCCGGACCACCTGCGGATCGTCACGCTGCCTGGCGTCGAAGTCCTCGAGGACGCGATCACGCGCTTCGGCAACTTCCTCAGCAACTACCAGCAATGACCGTTTCGTCCTCGCCCACGTACGCTGCGAGGACATGACGGAACGCCGCGTCGTCCGGACCGCCGCCGCCGGCTGCGGGCTGCTGCTCGCCGCCACTGGCCTCGCCGCCGCGCCGGCCGCAGGGATCTCAGCCACGGCGCATCGCGAGAGCGTGACGATCGTGCTGCGCTCGCCCCATCCCGCGGCGCTCGCGGCGCTTTCGCGGTCCTACGGCCTCTCTCACGCCAAGCGCATCGCGCGGCTCGACCGGCTGACGCCGCGCCGCGCCGCCATCACCCACGTCCGGCACCGGCTGGCCGAGGTTGGGATCGATGCTGTGCAACGAACCGCGTGGACGCTCACGGGCAGCGCCCCCGCCTCGGTCATCGACGCGCTCGGCCTGCTGCGTTCGGTGCCGGCCGGACTGCGGCCGTACGTGTCGGCCGTAGTGGCGAGCCGTACGGCGGAACCGGTGGCGCGCTCCTCGGCGACCGTCGCGGTCGACGGCGCCGGCTTCCGCAACGCCTACACAGCGCCGCACGTGAAGCCGCCGATGGTCGGCAAGGGCAATCCGCGGCCGACGGTTGCCACCGTCCAGTTCGCCGGGTTCAAGGCCCGGGATCTGAAGATCTACGCGAAGAAGACCGGCCTGCCCAACATCGTCGGCACGCGGCACTACCGGCCGATCTCGGTCGATGGTGGCGCCGGGTCGGCGGCGAACTCCAACGGTGGTGACATCGAGGTGGCGCTCGACCAGGAGTCGATCCTGGCGACGGCCCCCCACGCCAACCAGCGTCCCTACTTCGCGCCCAACACGGGCTCGGCCTACATCGACATCCTCGCGACGGTGTTCGACGACGTCACGCAGGACAAGCAGGCGAAGCGGGGCGGCGACGCTCACATCGTCGCGCTGTCGACGTCGTGGGGCAACTGCGAGGCGAACTACGGCCGCCAGCAGATCAATGCGATGCAGTCCATGATCAAGGCGCTCGTCGCGGCGGGTGTGACCGTGTTCTCGTCATCGGGCGACGCTGGCATCTATGACTGTGGCGACTCGACGGGAACCGGCCTCGGCAACTCGACAGCGGGCGTCGACTACCCAGCTTCCTCGCCGCAGGTCATAGGGGTCGGCGGGACGACGCTGCGGCACCGCGGCCCGGTGGCGAGGCGAAACAACGGTCACAACTGGCGGGAGACCGCCTGGTCCTGCCACGATCCGCAGTCCTGCGAGGGCAACGGCCTGCTGCCGATCCTGCCCGGCGGCAGCGGTGGCACGGGGGGCGGTGAGTCCGGCGCGCCGGGTGGCGGCATCTTTGGTGGCGGTCCCGGCTTCGGCGGTTTCAAGGCACCGAAGTATCAGAAGCGATTCGTGAAAGGCCCGATCTACGGGCATCGCAAGAAGCGAATGGTTCCGGACATCGCGGCCGACGGTGACCCGAACACCGGGTTCAGGCTGTACAGCTCGGACTCGCAGGTCGCCGACTCGCGCGACGCGGAGGGCCTCGTCCAGGTGGGTGGAACCAGCCTGTCGGCGCCGTTGTCAGCGGCGTTGTTCACGAACTTGCTCGCGAGTCAGGGCCGCACGCGCGGCATTGGCGACATCCACCGAGCGCTGTACAAGGCCTATGCGAAGGCCGGCCACCGCGTGTTCCGCGACGTCACCCAGGGCAGCAACGGCGCGGCAGCGAACCGGGGCCACGACCCGTCGGTCCGCGCCCACAAGGGCTACGACACGTTGACCGGTCTCGGCGGCGTGATCTGGCCGCGACTCGCGGCGTACCTGCATTTGCGGAACTAGCGGAACCACGTACAGTAAGTGGTGTGAACACACCAACCCTACTGAGTAACTCCAGTTATGTTGTAGTCGGTGGGGGGGCAGCGGGCACCCTGACCGCGGCCCGATTGCTGCTCGAAGCCGGCCGCCAACACCAGCCGGTCCGCGTGACGCTGGTCGATCCCACCCCGATCGGGCGCGGCGTCGCCTATTCGACGTCAGACCCGAGGCATCGCCTCAACGTGCCCGCCTACAAGATGTCGGCGCTCACCGAGGACGGCAGCCACTTCCATCGCTGGCTGGCGGATCACGGACGTGAGGTGGCCGAGGCGGACTTCGTGCCGCGCCGGTGGTTTCGCGACTACCTCTGCGACGTGCTCGAGAAGGCGAAGTGTTGGGCGCCCAGTGCCGTCCTCGAACAGCGAGAGGCGAGCGCTGTCGACCTCGTGCCGGGCGAGTTCGGAGCCACCACCGTCGAGCTGAGCACCGGGGAGTCGATCGCTGCCGACGCCGTGGTGCTGGCGCTCGGACACCTCGGCGTCGACCGGCGCTGGGTGCCGGCTCCGATCGCGACCTCGAGCCGGGTGATCCGTGACCCCTGGGCGTACGGCGCACTTGATGCGGTGCCGCCGAACGCCGATGTCCTGCTGGTCGGGAGCGGCCTCACCATGATCGACCTCGCGCTGCGGCTCGCCGCGCCGGGGCGGACGATCCATGCGATCTCTCGGAACGGCCGGTTGCCGCAGCCGCATCTCCCTGGCGTTCGGCCGGGCATGGAAGCCCCGGAGTTCTCGAGCCCGACGCCGTGTCTCGACGAGTTGCTCACGGTGATGACCAACCACGCCGCGAAGGCGCGAAACCGCTACGGCGACTGGCGACCGGCGATCGACAGCATCCGGGCGATCACGCAACGGCTGTGGGGCGGCCTGTCCGAGACCGATCGGATCGAGTTCCTCACGAAGCACGCGCGTACGTGGGATTCGGTGCGCCACCGAATGTCACCGGAGAGTGCGGCCTCCATCGACAGATGTCGGCAGTCGGGCCAGCTGGTGACACATACCGCTGAGCTCGTCGACGCGCTCGATCTCGGGGACAGCCTCGAGGTGGTGCTGTCCGGCGGTACGGCGCTTCGTGTGGGTGCGGTCGTCAACTGCACCGGACCGTGCGATCGCCCGGAACGCAGCGAGGTCCCCTTCGTGCGCGCGCTGCTCGACCGCGGGGTCGTGCGTCCGGGTCCGCTGGGCATCGGGTTCGCGACAACTTCCTCCGGTCGGGTGATCGACGCGACCGGATCGAGTGATGCGTCGGTGTGGACCCTCGGCTCGTTGCGGAAGGGCTCGCTGTGGGAGTCGACCGCCATCCCCGAGATCCGGGACCAGGCGGCAGCGCTTGCGCGCTGTGTCCTGACGAACACTCCGGTCCCGGCCCAGCGCTGAGTTACCTGCGACCTAGGTCCGTCGGACAGCTCTGAGTCAGCTGGCCAGCAGCTCGAGCTCGGCGGCGTGGTCCATCGTGTCGTCGATCAGCACGACCTGACGGCCCAGCCGATCGAGCAGGCTGGCAGCGATGCTGGCGCGGAAGCCGCTCGCGCAGTGCACCCAGAGCGTGCCCTCGGGTAGCGGCGTTGCCGGATCGAGCAAGGCGTGCAGCGGGATGTGGACCGCGTCGGGCAGATATCCGCCTGCCCGCTCGTCCTCGCGCCGGACGTCGATGACGGTGCCCGCCTGCGATGACAGGTCTGCGGGCAGGTCGCTGAAGCTGACGCTCGGGTAGGTGCGCCGGGGCAGTGCCGGTGCGAGTGACTCGATCGGGCCGACCGCGACGGCGTCGGGGCGGTCCCAACCGATCCGGACGAGCTGGCGTTGGGCCTGCGCCACCTGCGCGGTGTCGGAGGCGAGCAGGGTCAGTGGCGCGCCGAACGGCACCACCCAGCCGAGG
>JAFAZI010000029.1 GCA_019239875.1 Frankiaceae bacterium | reverse complement strand
CAACTCTCGTCCGCGCCGGTCTGCGGCCACAGCTCGGCGGCTGAGCCAACCGGCTCCGGCATCCGCGACCTCAGGTGTAGGTTGCGAATTGTGAACGAGCTCACCGTGGTCGGAGTTCGGGTCGAGCTTCCGTCCAATCAGCCGATCGTGCTGCTGAAGGAGTCCTCCGGCGACCGCTACCTGCCGATCTGGATCGGGGCGGTCGAGGCGACCGCTATCGCCTTCGCCCAGCAAGGGATCGTGCCGGCCCGGCCGTTGACCCACGATCTGCTCAAGGACGTGCTCAGCGCCGTCGGTGCCGACCTCGACGCCGTGATGATCACGGAGCTGCGCGACGGGGTGTACTACGCGGATCTCCGGTTCGGCGACGGGACGTCGGTCTCCGCCCGGCCCTCCGACGCGATCGCTCTCGCGATCCGGGCGGGGACGGTGATCTACGCCGACGACTCAGTCCTCGACGTCGCCGGTATCACCATCCCCGACGAGCAGGAGTCGGAAGTTGAGCGCTTCCGAGAGTTCCTCGACCAGATATCTCCGGAAGACTTTGAGACGGAGTCTTAACAGCGAGTCTCGAGTACGGGTTGAGATTGATGACGCGCCCCGGATCGTCATTGACCGCTGAGGGTTGGATGCCTACCGTCTGCCGAGTAATTCCACCGGTGCGGTTTGTGCATCCGGCGGTTCTGGCTCCTCGGAGGTCCTAGTGACGGGCGAAGGCACGAAAGGCACGCAGACGGCGCTGTTCGGCCGCGAGGAGGCAGGCGGTGACCCGATCGGTTATCGCGGCCCTACGGCGTGCTCAGCCGCCGGGATCACCTATCGGCAGCTCGACTACTGGGCCCGCACCGGCCTCGTGGAGCCATCCGTCCGACCGGCTCATGGCTCCGGTAGCCAGCGGCTGTACTCGTTCCGCGACATCCTCACGCTGAAGGTCGTCAAGCGCCTGCTCGACACGGGTGTCTCGCTGCCGAACATCCGGGCGGCCGTCGCCACGATGCGCGAGCGCGGCGACGCCGACCTCACCGGGATCACGCTGATGAGCGACGGTACGACGGTCTACGCCTGCACGTCGCCGGACGAGGTGATCGACCTCGTCCAGGGCGGGCAGGGTGTGTTCGGCATCGCGATCGGCCGAGTCGTCACCGAGGTCGAGGGAAGCCTCGCCGAACTGCCCTCGGAGCGTGCGGAGCCAGACGTGACGGCGCCATCGGCGGGCGACGAGCTTGCCGCGCGCCGGCAGCGGCGTACCAGCGCCTGATCTGGGCCTGCGCTGAGCGTGAACGCGGCGCGTCGCGGTCCAAGGGTGGGGGAGCGAGCAATCCGCCAGCGCGCAGCCGACGAGCGGTTGACATAACGCCGCGGTCTTCGGTGCCCCGCCTGTTGCGCCGGATGACAGACCCCCGCCGCTGATAGCGTCGACCCGTCTGATTCACCCCGCGTGGGAGAGTCCCCGGCACGCCAGCTCGGGGCGCCGAAGGAGCAACCTCCCCGGAACCTCTCAGGCCAACGGACCGCGCGGGCAGGGCACTCTGGAGAGCAGGCGCTCATGCGCCTCACCGACGGGGCAAGTCCGAGCCGGTGGGTTCAGTGACAACCCACCACCGGCCGGGTGACACTCTCAGGTCCGATGACAGAGGGGGAGCCAACCAGCGCGCCGGCGGGTGCGCGAGCTTTGGAGGCTCCGTGACCGACCACATCACCCCACCCGAGGGCGGGCTGCGATTCGTCGACCGCCACATCGGGCCCTCGCCGGACGAGCAGGCGAAGATGCTCGCCGTCGTCGGCTATGGCTCGCTGGACGACCTGGCCGAGGCCGCCCTGCCAGAGGCGATCCGGAGCGCGGGTTCACTGCCGTTGCCGGCGGCCGTGTCCGAGGCCGACGTCCTTGCCGGGCTCCGCGAGCGAGCCGCTCAGAACCGGGTCCTCACGTCGATGATCGGCCTGGGCTGGAACGACACGATCACGCCACCGGTGCTGCTGCGCGGCATCCTCGAGGACCCGGGCTGGTACACCGCGTACACGCCGTATCAGCCGGAGATCTCGCAGGGCCGGCTCGAGATGCTGCTGAACTTCCAGACGGTGGTCTCCGATCTCACCGGGCTGCCGGTGTCGGGTGCATCGCTGCTCGACGAGTCGACAGCTGCCGCTGAAGCCATGTCGCTATGCCGACGTAGCTCTAAGTCGACATCCCCACGATTCATTGTCGACAAATTGGTACACCCCCACACGCTCAGCGTCATGCTCACCCGCGCAGCGCCGATCGGCATCGAGATCGAGACTGCGGACCTCGCAGGCGGCCTCCCGGAGGGGGAGTTCTTCGGTCTCCTTGTCGCCTTTCCGGGCACCACCGGAGCGGTCGTCGCCCTCGACGAGCTCATCGCCGGCGCGCATGACCGGGGCGCCCTGGTGGCCGTCACCACCGACCTGCTGGCTCTCACGATCCTGCGGTCACCGGGGGAGTGGGGCGCCGACATCGCGGTCGGATCCGCGCAGCGCTTCGGCGTCCCAATGGGGTTCGGTGGACCCCACGCCGGCTTCATGGCAGTGCGGGCCGGGTTGGAGCGGGCCCTGCCTGGCCGCCTGGTCGGCGTCAGCGTCGATGCTGACGGCCAGCCGGCGTACCGGCTGGCGCTGCAGACGCGCGAGCAGCACATCCGTCGGGAGAAGGCGACCAGCAACATCTGCACCGCCCAGGTCCTGCTCGCGGTCGTGGCCGCGGCGTACGCCGCCTACCACGGGCCTGAGGGCCTGGCCGTGATCGCTGAACGGGTCCACGGGCATGCCGCGTCCCTTGCGGCGGCGCTGCGAGCCGGCGGGGTCGAGGTACCGCCAACGGCGTTCTTCGACACGGTCACGGCGACAGTGCCCGGCGGCGCCGACGGCGTCATCGCGGCCGCATTGGAGCGCGGGATCAACCTGCGACGAGTCGACGCGGACACGGTCGGGATCAGCTGTGACGAGAAGACGACGGCGGCTCACATCGAGGCGGTCTGCGAGGCCTTCGGCGTCGGCCGTCCCGCCGGCCCGGTCGACTCGGTGATCCCGCCGAGCCTGCGGCGGGAGTCGACGTACCTGTCCCATCCGGTGTTCTCCGAGCACCACTCCGAGACCGCCATGATGCGCTACCTGCGCCGGCTCTCCGACCGGGACCTCGCGCTCGACCGGTCGATGATCCCGCTCGGCTCCTGCACGATGAAGCTGAACGCGGCGGCCGAGATGGAGCCGATCACCTGGCCGGAGTTCGCGGGCATCCACCCGTTCGCACCGCTGGACCAGGCCGCGGGGCACCTGGCGATCATCCACGAGCTTGAGGAGTGGCTCGCCGCGATCACCGGGTACGACGCGGTGTCGTTGCAGCCGAACGCCGGCTCGCAAGGCGAGCTGGCCGGGCTGCTGGCGATCCGGGCCTATCACCGCGACCGGGGCGAGGCGGCCCGGGACGTGTGCCTGATCCCGTCCTCGGCCCACGGCACCAATGCCGCGAGCGCGGCGATGGCCGGCATGCGGGTGGTCGTGGTGGCGTGCGATGACGCCGGCAACGTCAGCCTCGACGACCTTGCGACGAAGGTCGCTGACCACCGGGACGACCTCGCGGCGATCATGGTGACCTACCCGTCGACCCACGGAGTGTTCGAGGCAGGCATCACGGACCTCTGCACGATGGTCCACGAGGCGGGCGGTCAGGTCTACGTCGACGGGGCGAACCTCAACGCGCTGGTCGGCCTGGCGAAGCCGGGCGCGTTCGGCGCCGACGTCTCCCATCTGAACCTGCACAAGACGTTCTGCATCCCGCACGGGGGTGGCGGGCCCGGCGTCGGCCCGGTCGCCGTCCGCGAGCACCTGGCGGCGTACCTGCCGAACCATCCGCTGGTGGCCGAAGCCGGCCCTGAGACCGGCGTGGGGCCGATTTCCGGTGCGCCGTGGGGCTCGGCGGGCATCCTGCCGATCCCGTGGACCTACGTGCGCCTGATGGGCCCTGCCGGGCTACGGGCGGCGACCGAGGTAGCGCTGCTGTCCGCGAACTACGTCGCGCGGCGGCTGGCCGCCCATTACCCCGTCCTCTACACGGGCCGCGAGGGTCTGGTCGCGCACGAGTGCATCGTCGACGTCCGGCCGATCACGAAGGCCACCGGCGTCACCGTCGAGGACATCGCGAAGCGCCTGATCGACTACGGCTTCCACGCTCCGACCATGTCCTTCCCCGTGGCAGGCACGCTGATGATCGAGCCGACGGAGTCGGAGGACCTCGTCGAGCTCGATCGATTCTGCGACGCGATGATCGCGATCCGCGCCGAGATCGACCGGGTCGGGTCAGGGGAGTGGCCAGCGGAGGACAACCCGCTGCGCAACGCGCCGCACACGGCGAGCTTCCTGCTCGGTGAGTGGACCGCGCCGTACGAGCGGGAGGTCGGCGCGTTCCCGCTCAAGTCCGTGCGGCAGGACAAGTACTGGCCGCCGGTGCGTCGCATCGACCAGGGCTACGGCGACCGCAACCTGACCTGCAGCTGCCCGCCGATCGAGGCCTACGCCGAGTAGGACGTGCTCGCGAGTTCGGAGCGAGGTCTACGCGACGTGCGCGTGGACGTCGGTGGGGCGGCGCTGCGGGGCGATCACGCTGCCGTCGGGCAGGATGTCACCCTCGTCGTCGAAGGCGACGACGCCGTTGCAGAGCAGGCTCCAGCCTTGCTCGGGATGGCTGGCCACCACGCGCGCGGCGTCGCGGTCAGAAGCGTCCGCGGACGGGCAGCATGGCTGGTGCCGGCACATCGGAGAGCCTCCTCGTCGAGGGCCTCTGCCGGCGCCGGATGACGCCGACATATCCAGTGTCGGCACGTTGAGGGGCAATCCGTATAGGAAGTGCGTGTGAAGTGTGGATGAGTGCTTCATGACCGCCTCCTGTGGGCGAGCCTGCGCCGCCGCCTCGAGCCGTGGCCACTCGTTCCTCACGGGACTGTCAGGTTTCTGACCGTTGGTCAGGCCGCGGCTTTGCCGACCAGGTACATGCCGATCAGCCCGACCGCCATGAGCGCGACCCACAGGTCGGTCAGCCAGCACAACCGCCTCGGTGCGTCCCTCACCTCCATGAACTCGCGCATGATGATCCGCACCTTGACCAGCGCGAGCAGGATCGCGCTGAGTGTCACGGCCGTGCTCGCCCGCGCGGCACCGTTGTCGTCGGCGGAGTGATCGATCCAGAGGTAAGCCACGGTGATCGCCGAGAGGACGACCCACACGACGAGCAAGCGCTTGTTGAGCGTCGAGAACACCGTCACCTCACCACGTAGACGAGGGCGAAGATCAGGACCCAGAGGAAGTCGACGGTGTGCCAGTACGTCGCGCAGGTCTCGACCGTCTCCTGGTTGCGCCGCTCGACCCCGGACAGCTGGCGGACGAGGACACCGATCACCACGAAGCCGATCAGCAGGTGGATGAAGTGGATGGCCGTCAGGAAGAAGTAGAACTGGAAGAACTCCTGGCTCGTGAACGTGTTTCCCGCGTGGACTTGGTGGACCCACTCGACGACCTTGAGCACGGCGAACACCCCGCCGAACCCCGCCGTCAGCAGCGCGTCGCGCCGCGCCGCGTCGTACCGGCCGGACCGTGCCGCCTGGACGCTGCGCGCGACCGCCCAGGAGCTCGCGAGCAGCGCGATCGTGTCGAGGACCCCCAGCCCCAGATCGAGATGTGACTGGGCGGCCAGGAAGGCGGTCTCGTGCTGCCCGCGGTGGTAGAGGTACACGCCGAAGTACGCCGTGAAGATCATCGACTCGAACAGCACGAAGAACCACATGTCCGGCTGCCCCGGGATGTGACGCGGTCGCAAGCTGCGCTGCGACGGGGTGGCTGTCGTCACGAGGCTGCCGTTGCCACGGCGTTTTCGGGGGACCGGCGCGGCTTGCGTGGTGGGAGGTCGGGCAGCGGACCGGTGCCGAAGTCCTCGCGGCGGATCATCGACCGAAGCAGGGTGATGAACACGCCCGTGTAGATGCCGAAGACGAAGACATTGATCCACCAGGCGACCAGGCCGTTCCAGGCGAAGGCGCCACGGTCGAAGAACCACGCCGGTGCGACCACGACCTCGGTGAGTGCGTTGCAGAGGTTGAGATAGCCGAACCACTTGGGGAAGACCCGGTTCTTGTCGAGCAGGATCGCGGTCATCCACACCAGCGACCCGATCAGGAACACGCCCATCGTCCCGGAGAAGGACAGAAAGCCCAGGTCGTAGAGCCAGCGTTGGAGCTCGGGCGAGCGGTCGGGGCGCATCGCCCCGGCGGTCATGGCGACGCAGATGAACAGGAAGCCAGGAATCGCGGCGACTGCGTAGACGAGCAGGTAGGCGTACGCGTAGGCGCGACTCACCGACATCCGGCGGATCGAGTAGGTGATCAGGGCCAGCGAGGTCGAGGACAGCCCGCCGAGGGCGAAGATGAACGCCATCCCGACGAGCAGCCCGTCGTGATGGCTCGCGAACCAGCTGACGACGCCCGCGTCGCCGTACGACGGCTGCCCCGGCGGCTGGGTGCGGGTGATCAGGAAGAACACGACGGCGTACAGGTTGTAGAAACCCACCGTCGCCCCCCACGCGAGCCACAGCTCGCGCTTGGGGGAGTCAAGCCACGTCGGTCGCCTCACGCGGTCGCCTCGGCGCCGGCCGGTTTCGTGCGGCCCACGACGACCGCCATGACGACGATCCAGATCGCGATCGCGGCGTTCTTGACCCAGAACGACACCACACCGTCCCAGGCGAACGCCCCGGTCTTGGTGAGCCCGGCGAACGCGGCAGGAATCAGCGCCGCGGCGACGAGCAGATTGAAGTGTGCGACCCAGCGGGGGAAGACCGGCCGGGCCTGCTGGTCGAGATAGACCGCGCCGGCGAGGAAAAGGCACTGGGCGACCAGGAACGGCACGCCGCAGGTGAACGTGATCCAGGCGAGATCGTTGAACAGCTGCGTCAAGTCCGGCGCCCGGTCCGGCCGGAAGGCAGCCAGCAGCCAGAAAACGGTCGCGGTGAGGAAGACGATCGGCGCGGCCGCGGCGACTCCGAGCGTGCAGTACCGCAGCACGGGGGTCCGGTGGGCCATGGCGCGCATCCGCTCGACGATGACCATCAGCAGCGGGATCAAGGCGACCGAGAACCAGTTGAGCAGGACCATGCTGTACCGCACTCGAGCCGCGTGCTCGCGGTAGAAGGTCGCGATCTCGTTCGACGGCGCCCGGGGTGACAGCGGCGGGAGGAAGCCAGGAAAGACGAAGAACGCGGCGATCCAGATCACGGCGATCATCGGCAGGCTGGTGACGATGATCGACTCGCCCGCGGTGGGTCGTGTCATGGGCGGGCAGGGTAGCCGATCGGCTAGGCCGCGTCTAACGAGCCGGCCGCGGCGAACCCGAGCAGGTCCCCGAGGCGGCTTTCTCGGGGAGGACTTCCGCTCAGGATCACCCCACCCCTGAAATCTGCTACCTGACATAATGTCCATTATCGGCGATGTCTACACTGAAAGGAGAACGACGAGCGGGTCGCAACCAGGTTGTGATCATCCGGAAGTAAACCGGTTGGCCTTGTCGTACGTCTCATTGATAGTGAACGGGCGTGAGTGGTCCGTTCCGTGGGAATCCACGTACTAGGACACGACGTTGCACTCACGTGACGTCGAAACTGCCAGGAGGCACACCGGATGGCTGATCGAGTCCTGCGCGGCAGCCGGCTCGGCACCACGAGCTACGAGACTGACCGCAACACCGACCTCGCGCCCCGCGTCGAGGTGGTCTACGACTGCCCCAGCGGTCACGAGACCCGGATGCCGATGGCGGCCGAGGCCGAGATCCCTGGTACCTGGGAATGCCGGACCTGCGGCGCGACGTCGCTGCTGCGGGACGGCGAGGCGCCCGAGGCCCGCGCCGGCAAGCCAGTCCGCACCCACTGGGACATGCTGCTCGAGCGTCGTTCGCTCGACGACCTGGAAGACGTCCTCAACGAGCGGCTGGCCGTGCTCAAGCCGGCGGCGAAGCCCCGCAAGTCCGCGTAACCAGCGCACCTCGCGCGTCACACCGATTGAGTGACGGTAACTGTCGAGTTGAGGTCGAGGGCATCTGCCCTGGTCAGCGACCTGCGACGCCGATAGGCAAGGGCGAGAACGAGACCTGCGGCTGTACTGAGTAACCACTCCGGCCACGGCCCGACCCGGTCAGCGATCGTCCGCGGATCGCGCAAGGGCATGCGCCGATCGAGCATCGCGGGCTGGAACACCGCAGTCCGGGCGAGGATCGATCCGTTCGGCGCGATCATCGCGCTGACACCGCTCGTTGCCGCCACGACCACCGCTCTGCCGTGCTCCACCGCACGGAGCTGGGCGATCGCAAGCTGCTGCGCGGTCTCGCCCCCGTTGCCGCTGTCCCCCGGCTGCTCGTAGGAGGCGTTGTTGGTCTGTACGACGAGCAGGCGGCCCCCGCCGGTCACCGCCTGGCGGACGACGGCGTCGTCGGCGACCTCGAAGCAGATGGTGTCCGCGACCGGGATGCCCGCGATGCTCAACGTGCCCGCTCGGTGACCGGGCAGGAAGTCCTTCGCGATCAGGTTGAACCGGCCGCTGATCGCCGTCATGAGTCCCCGGAACGGCAGGTACTCACCGAACGGCACGAGATGACGCTTGAGGTACATCTGTCCCGGCCCGGCCGTGGGCGACCAGACGATCCCCGCGTTCTGGACGTGCGTGCTGTCGGCGTCGATCACCGCTCCGATGAGGATCGGGACGCCGATCGCGGCGCTCGCCTGGTTGATCGCCACGTGCGACACGACGTCCGTCCGCGGATCGAGATCGTCGGAGTTCTCAGGCCACACAACGAAATCTGGCGCCGGCGCGCGCTGTTCGGCGACGGCCGCGGCAAGCTGTTCGGTCTCAGCAAGATGGTTCGCGGTGACGGCGCGTTTCTGGGCGAACGCCTCGAGCCCCAGCCGCGGTACGTTGCCCTGGATGGCGGCAACCACCGCTGAGGCCGGAGCGCCGCCTCGAGTGGTGCCCGCGGTCGGCAGGGAGATCAACAGGGGGCCGGCCACGACGAGCGCCACGACATCAAGGGCCACGAACGTCCGCATCGACGGTCGCTTCGAGGCTGCCGCGTAGGCCAGCAGGCCACCCGCCAACGCGACGCCAAACCCGACCAGCGGCGCTCCCCCGAGGCTCGCGAGGTGGAGCAGCGGCCCGTTTGCCTGCCCGAACGCGAGCCGGCCCCACGGGAAGCCGCCGAACGGCAGGCGATCGCGAAGGAACTCCTCGCCGATCCAGAGCAACGCAGTCGCGAGCGGCCACCATCTCAGGCGTAACACCGGTCGCAAAGCCAACGCCAGCAACAGGAACCACAGCGATTCGAACGCAGCAACCGCGCCCCACGCCGCGAACCCGAAGCCACCCCGCAGGAAGCTCATCAAGGGGATCCAGAACCCGATGCCGGCGAGGTATCCGGCACCGGCCGCACTTTTCCAGCTCGGCGCTGATCGCAGCGAGAGGGTCAGGGCCGCAACACCGAGGATCGCGACCGGCCACCAGCGAAGCGGTGGGAACGACGTCCAGATGGCGATGCCGCTGAGCAGTGCGCTCGCCGCGCGAAGCAGGGTCCTGGCCACGACCGGGTCGACGGTATCAACCGCGGCGGCGGAGTCGGCTTCTACCGGGACCGGCCCGGATGCCCTTCGGACCGACGTCAAGGCGGCCGGCCGCCGTCTTGCCGCCGTTGTCTACTGGGCACCCGGGCCTCTCCCGAGTAGTCGCACCACGCCTGGCCCAGAACACGTCCGCAGAACCGGAGGCCAACTGGACCTGGCACCAGTCTCGGTTCACGGGTGCACGCGAACCGACCGGCCAGCTGGTGACTCCAGGGGAACGGAGTGTCTGGATCAAGCGTCCCTGTGGTGGACGCGAGGCAAACTAGCGGTTACCACCCGGTAGCTGTCAACACCCTCCTGACCTGCGGAAACGCGGGAAGGTGCAGGTCAGACGCAGGGCGGGTGATCTTCGAAAAGTTTCCGGATTTCGCAACTGAATCCCCGAATGCGATTCAACACGCACGAAATCCGGACAACCGGGTCAGGTCTCCTGGTCGATCGCCCCTCGGCTCGGAGTTTTGGGTCGACGTGTGCTGCAACACGACAAGTCAGCGACGACCCTCAACCTCGACTCCAGGTACGGACGCCGCCACCGAATTGCTGGAAGTCGACAAGTCGCGAGATCGAGAAACCGAGATTCGCTCTACAGGCCGGGTGGGCGGTCCTCGAAGGGCGTTGACAGCACGACCGTCGTTCGGGTCGAGACGTTGGCGGCAGCCCGAATCTCTTGGAGGAGCTGCTCGAGATCGCCCGGCGTCCCGACGCGGACCTTCAGGATGTAGCTCTCCTCCCCCGCGACGCTGTGACACGCCTCGATCGCTCGCAGCGGCTCTAGGCGCTCCGGGGCGTCGTCGGGCGCGCTGGGATCGATCGGCTTGATCGAGACGAATGCGGTGATCGGCAGCCCAAGCTCGACCGGATCCGCGATCGTCCGGTATCCACGGATCACGCCGCGCTGCTCGAGCCGGCGGACGCGCTGATGGACGGCCGAGACGGAAAGGCCGGTCTCGCGGGACAGATCCGTGAAACTTCGTCGGCCGTCCTCGCTCAGCAACCGCACGATTGCCCGGTCCACGTCCTCCACGAACTCAAGACCCTAAAGCACAGGAAGATTTCCGGCGACGCGGGAAACCTGCTGCGGCTTATTTCGCGGACAAGCCGGTACGGCGGGGAGCGCCGCGCTGCCCACCACCTACGCCGAAGCGAAGGTGAACGAGGCGCGCCCCGCCGACCTGTTCAGGACCGTGCGCATTGAGTGCTCCCGCCCAAGGGGCTTTCGCCCGGTTGGACCGGCCGGTCTCGCCACTCACTCCCCGAGCAACCTAGGCGACCGTATATCTCCGTGCCCCGCCGCCCGGGGGCGCCAGGGTCGGTGAGGGTCGCTCGGATCACCGTGTCCCGTCGTCACCAACGTTGTGCTGATGACAATTCAGGCTTCGACCGCTGGGGGGGTCGCCTTGAGTGCGCCGGGCGGGTGAGACATATCGGATTCGGGTGCCAAACGGGACGCTTCGGCTCAGCTGCGGCCCAGCGGGGCCGGGGTCGACGTCGACGGCGGGTTCTCCGGCGACTCGGGAGCGATCTCCCCGCGGCCGGCCTGCTGGAGGTCGGCGGGCAACGTCACGCCCGCTGCGGCAGCAATCAGCTCGAGCTTGGTCCGCCAGATGATGATCGCGAGCCGTTGCTGACGCTGGGTGTCGGGGAGGTTGTCGAAGTCGCCCTCGCGGAGGTCGGAGGCGAGCGTGGCGAGATACGCGTCCTCGTAGTAGTAGGTGTCGGCGTACGGCCGGTGGATCGCCGCGAGCTGCGGGTTCGATAGCTGGATCTGCTGCACTTTGAGCAAGTACGACGCGAATGACTCCTCGAGCCGATCCATCCGGTGAGCGGCCTGCAGCGGCGTGATCCGCCTCTCGCGGTACGCGCTCGTGATCGGGTCCGCGCCGAGCAACAGATCGTTCACCGGCAGCCGCACCTGCTGCACGGCGTCAACGTAGGCACGGACATCGGCAGCCGGGACGGAACCGGGGCCGCTGCCTCCGCCCGATCCGCCGCCACACCCCGTCGCGCCGACGGCGAGCGCGGCGCCGAGCGCAGTACTGAGAACGATCCGCACGGGTTCAGCGTGCCACGCGCCGTCGGGCGCCGCGGAACACGACTGCCGCGGCCGCCGGTCATCGGTTGGGTGAACCGATGACGGGCGGGCCCCGTGAAGGACATGAAACCCGGTGCAGGTCGCCGGGTGATCACCACGGACCGGATGAGGAAGCGACATGAATCAGCTGCGCGGCCGTGCCACCCCACTGATCGCCGCGCTCGCCATCGGCATCGCGGTGCTGGCGGGGTGTGGCGGCAACAAGTCGAAGCCCTCCTCGCCTACCTCACCGGGGACCGGGACCACCACACCGGCTCCGCAGAGCAGTCCGCCCCCGACCCCCTCATCGGGCGGCGGCGGCGGCGGAGGTTACGGCTACTGAGAGATTGCCCCCTCTCCTCGCCGCTCCGCACTCGACGGGCCCTGCAGGATCTGCAGGGCCCGTCGTGCTGTCTCCAGCGCCGCCAAGCACCCTGCGACCGCGGCCACCAGGAGGAAGGGTCGATCCGGGTTCGTGAACCCGAAGGTCATCGGTGCGGCCGCCCGCGCGTCGATCAGGCTGGAGAGGCACACCGCCGCGAGCAGGCTCGCGGCCACCTCGCGTCGTACCAGCCCGGCGGTTATGAACGACAGGCCGAACGGGACCGACGCGAGCGCCGCGTAGCCGACCAATGACGTGAGGTCGAGATTGTCACTCGAGCCGCGGCCGAACAGGTACGGCAGCACCACGCTGGTCGCGACGCCGAGTGCCATGTACGACGAGGCACGCGGCCATGGCGCCGCTGCCGGTCGCAGCGTCAGCCAGCAGATGACCGCGGCGACCGCGTTGACGACGGCAAGGACGATCGCGAGGCCGTAGAGCACCGCGATGTGGCGCGGTGGTCCTCCCCCGCTGCCGTAATAGGGAAGCCAGTGCTTGCGCGCGACGACACCAGAACCCGCCAGCTGCAACGTGATCACGAAGGACACGGCAGCTGCCGACGATCGAGCCGCGCCGGTCGCAGTGGCCACGACCGCTCCCCCAACGGCGAGCATGGCGACGAGCACCCATCGGGAGCCGTCATAGATGGTCTCGTGACTGTAGTTGTCGAGCGTGATGAAACGCGGCACGGCGAGCACTGCGGCAGACGCTCCCGCCGTCAGCAGCACCCAGAGCCCGGCCGCGAGCTGCTTGCGATCCACCTCAGCATGGTACTTCGCACCACGATATAACGCCTAACGGTGTAGGGGCTCACAGGTACTTCGCAGGGTCGTTCAGTGTTTCTCCCAGGATCGGCGGCCACGCTGACGCCGCCCGATCCGCAGCCAGCTCGAAGGAGAGATCGTGACCGAGTCTGATCAGCCGACCACCGTGAGCAACGAACCGGCGTCGGAACCGCCCCAGGCGAGTCGGCGCTGGGACCGCGCTCCCACGCTTCCCGCGCTGCTGGCTGTGATCGGACTCCTCGTCGGTGGCGGTGTCGGCTATGCCATTGGCCATCATCACGGCGATCACGGCGGCCCGGGACGGCATGCCTTCGCGGTGGCGGGCTTCGGTGACCCGATCGGCAACGGCGGCGGCGTACCTGGCCGGGCGTTCGGCGTCCCGGGCGGCGGGTTCGGGAGCTCACAGCTGGTGCAGGGCACCTTGTCGTCGGTCGGCGGCAGCAAGCTGACCGTCAAGTCGGTGAACGGCACGACCGCGAGCTACACCGTTGTCGCCAGCACGCAGATCGTGCGGAACGACAAAGTGGCCACGGTGTCCGATCTGAGGGCGGCTGACAAGGTCGTGCTGGAAGTCACCGAGGGCTCAGCCGGCGGCACGCTCTTGGAGCGGGTTCTTGCGGGTACGTCGGCAACGGCGCCCGCCGGCGGCCTCATCGGACCACCCGGGTTCGACGGACCGGCCGGCATCATCGGACCGGGCACCCCCGCGTCCTGACCGCGGAGCCGTCGGTCCCGACGAGGATCGCCTCGTAACCCGGCACTGCATCGAGCCAGGCCGCCGCAGCCGTCCCCATGACGAATGCCGCGGTCGCATAGCAGTCAGCCGCGGTTAACGCTGGACCAACGACGGTGACGCTGGCGAGGCCGGCAGCCGGTTGGCCGGTGTACGGGTTCGTGATGTGCGATCCCCGCTCCGCCGTCCCTGAGGTCGCGACGGCGAGGTCGATGCCGGACACGGTGGCGACCACCCGGCGCTTGTCGTGGGGGTCGCTGATCCCGACTCGCCATGGCGCGCCGGGCGCCGTGCCACCGACGGCCTGGATGTCGCCACCGCCGTTGATCGCGTGATGGCGGCTCCCGCGTTCGAGGAGCAGTCGGCTCGCTCGTTCGACCGCCCACCCCTTGACCAGGCCGGTCGGATCGAAGGCGCCGTCACGGCGCGCCGTGAAGAATCCATCGGTGGCGCGCTGCATGTCGAGGCACCGGTCGAGCACCTCGCTGACGAGGGGGTCCGCGTCCGCGATGCCGATCTCTCGACGCCGTATTCGACTGATGTCGCTGTCCGAGCGATAGATGCTGAACACCGCGTCGACCTGGTGCAGCCACGTGACGACCTCCGCGATCGCGGCGCGCCACTCCCCCTCATCGCGAATGTCGATCGTGAACACCGTGCCCATGCACGGCTCGACGTGCCGGGTCATATGCCAGCCTTGTCGAGTGCGCTCTGCAGCGAGCTGATGTAGCCGTACGACGTGTACGTCGCGCCGCTGATCAGGTCGATGTTCGCGCTGCCCGCGGCGAGCGCCTCCTGGCTCAGCGCTGGTATCGCGTAAGCGTTGATCTGCGCGTCACGCGGATCGCTGGTGGGGTACTCGACCGCGTTGACCCTGGTCAGCTTGCCGTTGCTCACCGTGATCCGGACCTCTACTGGGCCGTATCGCGTGTTGGCGGCCGTGCCGGTGACGGTCGACGACGTGGTTGTCTTCCGCCTCGTTGAAGTGGCGGAGCCGGCCGAGCTGGTCGCGGAGTCACCCGCCGACGATCCGCTGCTGGTCGTCGCGGTGCTGACCGCTGCCGGTGGGGTCGCGGTCGCCGTGCTTCCGTGCGACTTGAACGACAGGAGCAGCACAAGGGACGCGGCGGTGGAGACAACCGCCAGGACAACTCGACGCATGGGACTCACTCGCCTCAGAGCTCGAAGGATTCGTGGTGGATCTGGCGGCGCGGTACGCCGGCGCGTCGCAGCGCGCGGGTGACCGCGGCAGTCATCCCGTCCGGCCCGCACACGTAGACCTCGTGGTCCGCCAGGTCAGGGACGTTCGCCGACAGCGCTGCCGCGGCCAACGGATCGTGACCCAGCTCGTTGCGCCGCCCGACCACGAAGTGCACGCTGGCGCCTCGTTGCGCAGCGAGCTGCGCGAGCTCCGCCTGGAACACCAGGTCGCGGGCGGTGCTCGCGCGGTAGACCAAGGTGAGGTCGCCGCTCGCGGCGGGTATCGACTCGAACAGTGCGCGAAGCGGGGTGATGCCCACGCCACCGGCCAGAAGCAGGACTTTGGAGCGCCGCCTGGGTACCGCGGCCATCGCGCCGTACGGTCCCTCGGCGAGCACCCGCGTGCCGGCGCGCAGTGCGGCAATCGCGCGACTGTGGTCGCCGACGACTTTGACGGTGATCCGCAGCCGGTCGTGACGTGGGGCCGACGACAGCGAGTACGGCGCGGCCGTCCACCACAGCTCGCGGGTCGCGAACCGCCAGCGAAAGAACTGGCCCGATTCCGCACGAAGCTCCGTGAGGCGTCGGCCGGTGATGTCGAGGCTCACTACGCCGGGTGCCTCGGTAGTGATCACTGCGACTCGCAGTTGGTGTCGCAGGGCTTGGCGGACTGGAGTGACGAAGCGGTACCACACGATCGCGGCGGCAACCGCGGCGTACATGCTCGCCCACGCCACACGCGCCGCCGCGTTGTCCATGAACTCGGCGCCGGTGGCGAACTGGTGGCTGAAGGCCAGGGCAACCGCGAGGTACGTGTAGAAGTGCAGGTAGTACCAGGTTTCGTACCGGAGCCGGCGGCGCGCGATCCGTGCGGACGTGACCCCGACACCGACGAGGAGCAGGCCGGCGACCGTCGCCATCAAGACGTCGGGATAGCTGACCAGCAGGGTCTTCGTCTGCGAGACCACGGTCGTGTGCGCGGTGACGGCGTAACCCCACATGATCAGGAGGCCGTGGCTCACGACGAGGCTGACCGTGTAACGCCCACCCCTCGAGTGCCACCGGGCGAGCCGATCGGCACCGATCCCGCGTTCGAGCGGCGGCAGGCGGGCCATGAGAGCGACGAGGACGATGACGCCGTACCCGGCCAGCAGACCCGTGATCCGGCCGGCGTTGGTCAGCCAGTCCCCCACTCCGTGGATCGATGGCGTGTTCTGCCACCACAGGCCGAGCACGGCGATGGCGCCGGCCGCGATGAGGGCGAGCACCGCCGTCGGGTCGACACGTGCCGGTGAGCGTCGAGGGAGGACGCCGGCTGCGGGGCGTGAGGCGGCCACGGGAGCGCTGAGCATGAGGACAGTTGTCGCGGACCGACCTGACCTCGGTCTGAGACATACCTGTACGGAGTCTGTGAGCGGACGTGGGAGGTGGCTCACAGCGATTTGGCAGCGATCTGTCGGAGTCCTCGCAGCCCGCCCGGCGACTGTCGACCTCACGACACATCCCCGTCACACCGTTGAGGAGCACAGCATGGACAACGAGCAGCCGCCGCCCGCGGCCCAGGAGTGGCAAATTCCTGCGGACACCGATGCGGCGAACCCGGATCCGAGCACCATCGACACTGCCGGCACCAGTCGCCGGATGTCGATATCAGCGGCCGTGCTCGCCGGCGGCCTGATCGTCGGCGGCGGAGTCGGGTACGCGGTCGGGCATGACGGCTCGTCAGGGTCGAGTGCGCGGACAGCAGCCACAGGCCTGCCGCTCAGCCCGCTCGGGGCAGCCGGTGAGCTTCCTGGCGGGTCCGCCGGCCTGCCCGGATCCGGTGGGAGCGGGTTCGGCGGCGGAGTGGCGGGCGAACAACGCATCCAGGGGACGCTGACCGCAAAGAGCGGAAGCAAGATCACGGTCAAGGCGAGTGACGGTACGACGGCGAGCTATTCCGTGCCGGGCACGACCGAGATCATCCGCGACAACTCGACGGCGACGCTGGCGGATCTCAAGGTCGGTGACGCCGTGCTGGTTCACCTGATCCCGGCAGCATCCGGGAGTGGCACGGTCGTCGAGCGGGTCTTCGCGGGCACCTCCGCGACCATGGGTGGCCCCGGTGGTGTGCCGGGGGCCGGTCAGCTCGGCGTGCCGCCTGGCGTGACGCCTCAGGACGGCACGACGTCGAACACCTAGTTCTGGGCGGCGCTCACGTGGAAGCGAGTTCTGTCGCCACGGCGAGGTCGAAATCGCCGTGATCGGTGCCGAGACCCTGCGCAACCAGTCCGGCAACGGCACACCCCAAGACCGCAGCGTCGCGCGTGGTCCGCTCGAGCGACAGACCGCGCAGGAAGCCGGCGGAGAACGCGTCACCGCAGCCGGTCGTGTCCACCACCTCGATCGGGAAGGCTGGGACTCGCTCGATGCCGCCCGCCGACGCCACTACCGCACCATCCGCCCCCGCCGTGGCCGCCACGCAACCGACGCCTCGCTCAACGAGCTGCGCGCAACCGTCGTCGAGCGAACTCGCACCGGTCAGACCGAGGACCTGCTCGTCGTTCGGCAACAGGTAGTCGAGGTGTTCATACATCGGGTCCAGCCAGCCAGGTAGCTCGCGAAGCTGCTCCCCCGGCGCGAGAATGTCAGCCGAGGTCGTCACGCCGTGCTCCCGCGCGAACGCGAAGATCTTCGCCGCCTCCTCGCCGCCCATGAACTCAGGTCCACCGAGGTGCAGGTGCGTCGCCGCCGCGATCGTGTCCCAGGGCGCGTCTGCGGAGGTGTAGGTGCCGTTCGACCCGACCACGTGAAAGGCAGGCCGGGAGCCGTCTGGCCGGATCGGCAGGACGCTCGCAGATGTCTGGACGTCGTCTCGCCGAACCAGGTGTGTCACATCGACGCCTTGGTCGGACAGCATCCGCAACAGGACGTCGGCCAACGGGTCGCGGCCGATCGCGCCGGCCGAGTGGACCGTCGCGCCGAGCTTCGCGAGGATGATCGCCGTACCGCCCGCGGATCCGGCGGGCGTCATCCGGATCTCCTCGACCAGCTGGCCGCCCTGACCCTGTGGGATCGCCTCCACGGGGCGGACCAACACGTCGACGACGTGGACGCCGAGGGCGACTGCGCGCATCTCGCTCATTCCCCGATTGTGGCGTGTGACGATCGAGCGCGTCAGTTGCGCACCCGTCTGGCCACGCGAACCACGAAAGGCGCCGACGATGCCGCTGAATGGTGACGGCCGCCTGCGTAGACCCATTCGTAGGTCATCGTCCTCCTCACCCGCATCCGAACCGCGGCGCGGCCGCGTGCGTTCGTCTTGGCTTGCGCGATGTGATGAAAGCTCGTCGACGGTGACCGTCGGGCGAACAACTCGACGTTCTCGCGGCGAACGGCACGGCCCGTCGACGGATCACGGAGTCGGACAACTAGCGTTGGCCGAGCACCCTTCCGTGCGCGGTGGGGCGCTGTAGTCGTCATCGCGTCGCTGATACCGCCGATGCTGAAGAACGTGTCCCACACGGCGACACACCGGCGCGGCGAATAGCAGCTCGCATCGCCCAAAGAGATGTCGCCGACCGTGAGGTGAGCGGACCACTCAGACCCGTTCCATGTGCTCAGGCGTCCCGCACCGCCCGTTGCGAGACAGAACGTCGAGGAGGTACACGTCACCCGCGGGTAATCCGCCACGGACACGTGGCCGGCAGCGCGCCATTTGCCGTGGTCAACCGACGAGGAACGACCGTGACGGTTTACGGCGATGCAGAACGACTCGCCCGCGCACGCGACTGATGAATTGGGCGACATTCGGGTGCGGTCGCGCCAAATGCCGTCTGTGTATTCGAACGTGGCAGTGTTGAACGAGACGAGGCAGTGACCTGGTCGCCCGCAGGACAACGCGATCCAACGCGGGTCATCGACCGGTGTGCTCACCGACTTCCAGGACGACCCGTCGTACAGCGCGAGGCCGGCGCCGAACTCGCCGCCAGCTAAGCAGTACGTCGTCGTTGGGCAGGAGATCTGATCGAACGTCGAGTCCGTCCCAAGGGTGACTGGGTCGGACCATGTCTTGCCATCCCAGGTGTACGCCGAATCCCCGGCAACACCGGAGCAGAATGTCTCCGTCGGGCAGCTGATCTCCAAGCCTGGCAGCGTGTTCACGGGCTTCGGGGGTGACCACCGGTCGGCGTGGAGCTCGAGCTGCTCGCTCTGCCAATTCTCGGCCAGACAGAACGATTCCGTTGGGCACTCGATCGATGTGATGAAGCGTGGCGCACTATCGATCAGTCCCTGCGACTTCCATGCGCCGGCGTCGTACGTCGCGACCGTGCCGGATCGACTTGCCACGATGCACTTGCCGGTCCCGAAGCATGCGCCGGCAAGGACGCCGGTGATCTCGACCGGCGGGTCAGCGGTTCGCGACCATGTCGTGCCGTTCAGCACGTAGGTCCCGGACCAGTAGTAGTAGGTCCCGGCGAGACAGAAGTCGGCGCTGGCGCAGATCACTGACTGCAGCGGTGAGTCGTCCGACACCACGGTCGGCGACGACCAGGCGTGGCCGTCAAAGGTGGCAGCGTTGACGCCCCCGACCGCGACGCAGAACCCGGCCGCTGGGCACGAGATCGAGGTGGTGTGTCGCGGCGCCGTGCCGTTGCCGCGCCAGCGATGACCGTTATAGGTGTAGGAATCGGCCGGCGTCGGCGCATGGTGGACCGTCGGGCTGACCGTCACCGCCTCGCAGAATGTCGCAGCGAAGCAATCGAGGGCTGCGAAGGTGCGGTGATCGCTCGACACCGCGGTCGGCCGTGACCACTGGTCGCCATCCCAGATGATTGCCCGACCTCTCCCGTCGAGCGCGACGCAGAACTTGCTGGACGGGCAGTCGATTTCAACTAACTCAGATCCATCCACCCGGTGCTTGCGCCAGTGGCGTCCGTCGAACGCAATCACATCCCCACCGAGGTCGACGGCGGCACAGAACGATGACGAGGCGCAGGACAGGCCCTGCACCGACCCGTGGTGCGGAATCGTGGTGAACCGTGACCACGATGAACCGTCGTAGGATGCCACGCTCCCGGTGGAATCGATGATCATGCAGAAGCCGTCTGGTGTGCATGTGAAGTCGGAGATTCCCAGCAGTGGTGGCTCGGCTCTCGACAACGGCGAGAAGGAAGTTGCGGTGCCTGCCGACACGGGGCGCGCGCTTTCGTGGGCCGTTGCGGTACGTGACGAGGGCACGCCGAGGACTGTGGCGATAGACATCAGCGCGACCAAAGTCCGACCGCGTCTGTCGCCGAATCGGTGATTCCGCACGTCATCCTCTCCGGCGATCACAAGCGCATTTCGCTACCCGCTCTACGTCCGAGGCCTTTCATTCGTTGACGAGGCGCCGGCCGGGTCGACCGATGCTCTGCAAGCGTCTCGGGGCAGACTAACCGGATGCCCCGTGAAATCTCCGTCATGCAGGCCGCGCAGCTCGTCGAAGCCGGCGACGCGGTTCTGCTCGACGTCCGAGAGCCGGATGAGTGGCGATTCGTGCGCGCGCCGGCCGCCACCCACATCCCGATGCGGCAGGTCGGTGCCGCACTTGACCAGCTTCCGGCCGGTCCGACGATTGCCTGCATCTGCCACGTCGGCGGGCGGTCGGCGGTGGTTGCGGATGCCCTCGAGGCAAACGGGTACGACGCCGTCAACGTCGTGGGTGGGATGGACGCCTGGGAGGCCGCGGGCCTGCCGGTGGAACGAGGCTGAGGCGACCGAGGGTCACGCCGCGCGGCGCCAGGCGTCGGCAACAGCGGTGAAGCTGGCGGCACGACGGGACCGGTCGGTACCTGGAGTGACGACGATGATCTCGTCGACCTGCGCCGCGGCTTTCATCTCCTGAAGCCGAGCAACGACGTCATCCGCCGGACCGGTCACCATCCGGTTGTCGGCATGACGGCGTTGCTCGAACGCGCCTGAGTGCGCGAACTCGCGAACCTGTTCGGGTCGTAGTGGCTCACGAATACCGCGGCGGATGTTGTCGATGGTGAGCGTCCACCCGGCCTCGAACTCCGCGACTGCTTCCGGGTCGTCGCTGGCGAAGGTCAGCACGGACATCGCCGACCACGGCTCCGCTCCAGGTTGTCGCGGTTCGAACTCCTGCCGGTAAGCCACCAGAGCATCGAACGCGATCTCCGGACTCATGTGATGGGCGAACACCGCGCTCATGCCGTTGATCGCCGCGAAGCGAGTGCCATAGCCGCTTGACCCGAGCACGAACAGCTGCGGTTGCTCGTCGACGACCGGGGCCGCGACCAGCGACCGGTACGGGTGATCGTCTGGAAAGCCGTCACCGAGAAAGGCCAAGAGCTGGCCGACCTGGCCGGGGAACTCCGCGCCGGGGTCCCCGGTCGCTCCCCGTCGTAACACGTGCGCGGTGAGCGGATCCGTGCCGGGGGCTCGGCCGAGGGCGAGATCGATCCGGTCGGGATACATCGCGAGCAGGGTGCGGAACGTCTCCGCGACCTTGAAGGATGAGTGGTTCGGCAGCATGATCCCCCCTGCCCCGATCCGGATTCGATCGGTGTGCGCACCTAGGTGCGCGATCAGGATCTCCGGGGCACTGCACGCGAGGCTGCGCATGTTGTGGTGCTCCGACACCCAGTAGCGCCGGTAGCCGGCTGCCTCGACCGCTCGAGCGATGTCTACGGCGCCGGCGATGGACTGGGTTGCCGTCTCGCCGTACTCGATTCCGACGAAGTCCAGTACGCCGAGCGGCAGGGCTGGTTCGGGTGCAGGGCTCACAGTCGATCAATGCGAATCAAGGGTGCAGCATTCCGCCGTGGTCGGGTCAGGTGACGACCTGCGCGAGTGAAGTCCGAGGGGGTCAGCTTCCCGTGGTGTAGCCGAGACCTTTCAAGATCCCTAGCGCCGCGTCGATCTGGTGCCCGCTGCGTTGTGGTGCCTTGGCGTTCATCAGGAACTGCTGCGCTGCGGCTGCATTGCGCGATGCGGCGATCTTGGGGACGAGCGTGCGGGTTGCGGCGGCGTTCTGGGCGAACGCGGTCGCGAGATCGTGATTCGCCGCTATCGCATCCGCCGGTGGATGAAGTCGCCCGATGGTCATCGCGATGCGCTTCTGATCGGCCGCGAAGCGGGACATCGCCTTCGCGATCGTCCTTGTGTTCGGCGACCCGAAGGCTTGCTGGATGGCGTGTTGCGCCTTGGTCTCGGTCACGTTGATGTTGTGCAGGGCAGCACGGTACTGCGTGGCAGACAGGGCGACACTCGACCCGCTCGTAGTCGGGGCGGAAGCAGACCCGCTCGAGCTGCATGCAGAGGTGGTACCGGCGGCGAGGAGGATCGCTAGCCCCGCTACGCCGAGCCGCGCTGTCTCATGCACTGGAGGTGTCCCGCCGACGGATTCGCCGAACCACGAGCGCGAGGGAGAACGCCACCGTTGCCAGGATCGTGAGCAGGAATCCGAACCATCCGATCGCGCCGATCCATCCGACGCTGCTCTTCGCGTTCTGCGCGTCGGAGCCGGAGTTTCCGACGGCTGACAGGCCGAACAGGATCACCATCGCCACCACGAGCGTGGTGTAGGTGACGCCAGGCCGGTCGAACAGTCGCCTCATGTCCCCTCCTTCGGAAGCGGGCCCGTCCGGGCTATCGGAAGATAGGGGTGGAATCTATCGGAAGATAGGGTCGGGCGCAACTGTCGGGCGAATCACCGTCGGTTGTTCCGACGCTGCACGAGCCAGACCGCGCCCGCGACGAGCAGCATCGCGCCACCGTCGATCGCTCCGATCGCCTGCGAGGCGTTGGCTACCGCGGTCGACGCGAACGCCGAGATGATGAATGCCTGCACCGGGCCGATCGCGGCGAGTGCGACGTAGCCGCCCGGGGTGCGCAGAGCGTGACGCGCCGAGTCGAAGCCGCCGGTCAGGGACCAGGCAAGATCGTCGATCACGCCTCGGGCCGCCGCACTGACCACGGCCCGCCCGGGCAGCCCGGCGACCTCTCCATCGAGCAAGTGGCAACGGATCTCCATTCGGCGACGTTGTCTCGCCGGAGCCGGCACGAGCGCGCTGTATGCAAGGCACCACAACCAGACGCCGCGGCTGGAACGCGCGCGAAGGGGTGTCAATGCGTAGCGACGCCGGGGCGCAGCCGCGCGGCACTCTCGATCTCTCGGGATCGCCGAAGTGCGTCGGCGGCGCCGTCACACGCCTGGTAAAGCCGTCGCCGGGGCCGATTGGGCTCGACCTCGTCGTCGGTCTCCCATCGACTGCTCAGCAGGCCGTCTCGTTCGAGCCGTTCCAGCACCTTGTAGAGGGTGCCGTGCGCCGTCAGATTGCGGTCGCGGTCGTCTTCGAGCTGGCGCGCGATGGCGAACCCGTGGAATTCGGAATCGCCGTCCCGGCGACGCCGGATCGCGAGCTCGAGCACAGCCTCTTCGAGCGGAAGCAGGACGTCGGTCCGGCGCCGGGGCATACCCGAAGGATAAGAGCCAGCCGCGCGAAAGCGGCCCTACAACTGGCCCAGTCGCCGCGCCAACGGCGCGACAAGCGAGGTCAGCCGGCGAGGTGCCGGCCGGCGGCGGTTCCACAAGAGCAGTCCACTGCTCCGCTCTCGGCGCCGAAGTTCTCGCTGTCGGCGAGCACGGTGTAGATCTCCCAGCGCTCCCCGTTCGGAGCGCCTTCGACCCAGAACTTGTCCTGTTTGGCGTAGCAACACGGGGTGTCCCGCTCGTCGACCGACGCGAGGCCGGCCGCTCCGAGTCGGCTCTGTTCGGCGTCGACCTCGTCGGTGGTGGCGTGTTCGACGCCGAGGTGGTTGAGGCTGCCGCCATGACCGGGGTTCTCTAGCAGGACCAGCTTGAGCGGCGGGTCGGCGACGGCGAAGTTGGCGTAGCCGGACCGGACCTTCGCGGGCTCGCTGCCGAACAGTTTTGAGTAGAAACCGATCGCCTCATCGAGGTCATCCACGTTGAGGGCGAGCTGGACACGGGACATGCCGACCTCCTACGGTCTTCGATATTCGTCTAACCACTCCGACCATCGCAAGAGATTTGACATATGTCAAACTACTGGTGACGATGATCGTGTGCCCAAAGCCCTCCCGATGATCGACACCTCGGCGCCGATCTGCTGCTCACCGGTTGCGGCTGCGCCGATGACCGAAACGGATGCCCTCGAAGTCGCGGTACGCCTCAAGGCGCTGGCGGATCCAGTCCGGGTCCGGCTGATGTCACTGCTACTGGCCGAAGCCGAGGTCTGCACCTGCGACCTCGCGCCGGCGCTCGGCGTCACCGAGGCAACAGTCAGCCACCACCTCTCGGTGCTCAAGAAGGCCGGCCTGATCGGTGACGGTGAACGTCGCGGGCTGAACGTGTACTACCGCGCCCGCCGCGATGCGCTCGGCGCTCTGTGCCGGGTCATCGACCCCAACTGCTGCTGATGCGAACCGCTCCCCTGCTGGCTCGCCAGGCGCTCGCCGAGTTCCTGGGCTCCGCCGGACTGGTCGCCGTCGTGATCGGCTCCGGCATCGCCGCGCAACGCCTCTCGCCCGGCGACGTCGGGCTCGAACTGCTCGAGAACGCCCTCATCACCGGCTGCGGGCTGATCGCGCTGATCCTCGCGTTCGGACCCGTGTCTGGCGCCCACTTCAACTCCGTCGTCACGCTCGCCGACCGTGCATTCGGCGGGCTCACCAATCGGCAGGTTGCGGTCTACCTTCCGGCGCAGCTCGTCGGCGGAGTCGTCGGTGCGATCGCTGCGAATCTGATGTTCGGCCTGCACGCGGTGACGATCTCGACACATCACCGGTCATCGGGCGGGCTCTGGCTCTCCGAAGTGCTTGCCACCTTCGGCCTGATCGTGCTGATCTTCGGCCTGGTCCGCTCCAACCGCGCGGCGATCGCCCCGTTTGCGGTCGGTGCCTACATCACCGCGGCGTACTGGTGGTCCTCATCGACCAGCTTCGCGAACCCGATGATCGACATCGCCCGATCCCTGTCGAACACCTTCGCCGGTATCGCCCCCGCCTCGGTGCCGATGTTCATCCTCATGGAGCTCGTCGGCGGCGCGGCCGCCGTTGTCATCGTGCAAATCCTCTACCCGAGCGTGAGCGCGGTCGCTGCGGACGCCGTCGTACCGCACCCCGGCTTGGCGCCCTGACGCTGATGGGGGATCTACGACGAAAGAGCGTCGTCATCTCCCCATCGACCTCCGTCGACGACCCGGCTGCAGTCAGGCGGCTGACACACGTCACCGGGTCAGATGCCGGCCGATCACCATGCGCTGGATCTGGTTCGTGCCCTCGAAGATCTGCATGACCTTCACCTCGCGCATGTAGCGCTCGACCGGGTACTCGGTCGTGTAGCCGTAGCCGCCGAACAGCTGCACCGCGTCCGTGGTGACTTTCATCGCGGTGTCGGTCGCGAGCAGCTTCGACATCGACGCCTGCGGCCCGAACGGCTGCCCGAGATCCCGACGGCGTGCCGCGGCGAGGTACGTCGAACGTGCCGCCTCGATACCGGTGGCCATGTCGGCGAGCATGAAGCTGACGCCTTGGAACTCTGCGACCGGTACGCCGAACTGCTTGCGCTCCTTCACCCATTCGACGGCTGCGTCGAGCGCTGCCTGCGCGATCCCGGTGGCCACGGCAGCGATGCCGAGCCGACCGTTGTCGAGCGCCGACAGCGCCATCTTCAGACCCGAGCCCTCGTCGCCGAGCAGGCGGTCGGCGTCGACCTTCGCGTTGTCCAGCAGGATCGAGGCGGTCGGTGAGGCGAGCAGCCCCATCTTCCGCTCCGGCGGCTGGGGGTGCAGGCCCGCAGTGTCGGCGGGGACGAGCAGGGTGGAGATGCCGCGCTTGGCGTCATCCGACGTACGGCAGAACGTGACGTAGTAGTCGGCGACGCCGCCGTGCGTCACCCACGCCTTGGTGCCGTTGAGCACGTACTGATCGCCGTCGCGGTGCGCCTTCGTCTGCAACGAGCCGGCGTCCGAGCCCGAGCCGGACTCGGACAGGCAGTACGCGCCGAGCAGGTCGCCGCCGAGCATGTCCGGCAGCCAGCGTTGCTTCTGCTCGGCGGTGCCGAACGTCGCGAGCGGGTAGCACGACATCGTGTGCACGCTGACCGCGAGCGCCACTGCGCCCCACCCCCAGGCCAGCTCCTCGAGTGCCTGGAGATAGACCTCGTACGGCTGCGCCCCGCCGCCGTACTCCTCGTCGTAGGTCAGGCCCAGCATCCCGATCTGGCCGACGGTGCGAACCAGATCCCGCGGGAACTCCTGGCGCTCCTCGAACGCGGACGCCTTCGGCGCCAGCTCGTTACGGGCCAGGTCGGTGACCAGAGCCAGCAGCTCACGTGACTCCGGGGTGGGCAGGACGCGGTCGACCGGCACGCTCAGGCCCCGAGTACGACGAGCTCGCGGTCGATCGTGTCCAGGCGCTCGACGCCGTCCTCGGTCACCACGACGATGTCCTCGATGCGGGCGCCGTGGCGGCCGGTGGAGTAGATGCCGGGCTCGATCGAGAAGCACATGCCGGGCGCCAGCTCGATGTCGTTGCCCGCGACGATGTACGGGTCTTCGTGCTCCTCCAGGCCGATGCCGTGGCCGGTCCGGTGGATGAACAGCTCGCCGTACCCGGCGGCCGCGATCACATCGCGGGCTGCCGCGTCGACACTCTGCGCCGTGACTCCCGGCCGAACGCTGTTGCACGACGCCTGCTGCGCCTCGAGGAGCACGGCGTAGTAGTCCGCGAAGTCCGCCGGCGCGGCGCCACCGGCGATGTAGGTGCGGGTGCAGTCCGAGCAGTAGCCGTCGGCCATCGTGCCGCCGATGTCGATCACGACCGGATCGCCTTCGTCGATGACCCGGTCGGACAGGGCGTGGTGCGGCGACGCGCCGTTCGGGCCGGATCCGACGATGACGAAGTTCACAGCCGTGTGACCCTCGGCGAGGATCGCGTCAGCGATGTCCCGCCCGACCTCGGCCTCGGTCCGCCCGGGTCGCAGCCACTCCCCGACCCGCTGGTGCACGCGGTCGATCGCCTGACCGGCCCGGCGGAGCGCGTCGACCTCGTCGGGTCGTTTGCGCATGCGGATCGGCCGAAGCACGGTGCCCGCCGTGGTCTGCTCGGCGCGCGGCAGCAATTCGCGGAAGCGCAGCACCTGCTCCGCCCACATCCGGTCAGCGACCGCCACCGTGTCGGGGGTCGCGCCGAGAGCGTCGGTGGCAATCTGCGTCGCCATGGCGAACGCGTTGTCGGTCTCGCCGTGAGTCGCGATCGTGACGGTGTTGCCCGCTCCGCTGGCGGCAGCCGCCGGCTGCTCCAGCAACGGGACGAGCAGGGTGGCCTCGCCGTTCGCGGTGAGGATCAGGCAGGTGAGCCGTTCCAGCGGCAGGGCGTCGTACCCGATCAGATACCGCAGGTCGGCGCCAGGCGTGATGAGCATCGCGTCGATGCCAGCCGACTTCGCGGCGGCGGCGCTGGCTGCCAGCCGCTCCGAGTGGATCGAGGTCACCGCTTCAGGCTAAGTCCTCAGAGCGCTGTCGGCTGCGCAAGCAGGTCGGTGACCTGGGCGAACATTCGCGCCTTGATCGTGCCCAGGGTCGGCCCGGCCTTGGCGGCAAGAGGTCCAGCGATCTCGACCGCGGCGGCGACGACGGCATCGCCAGGCACTGACCGCGTGACAATGCCGGACGCCGCTGCCGCATCACCGCCGTACCGCAGACCGGTCGTCATCGCCTCGATCGCAACGGCAGGCGTCAGCTTCGAGCGGATCAGCGCATCCATGCCCACGCTGAACGGGATGTTGATGTCGACCTCGGGCAGGCACCAGTACCCGCGATCCGACCGCATCGTGCGGAAGTCATGGGAGAGCGTCAGCATGGCGCCCGCCGCGAACGCATGACCCTGGATCGCCGCAACCGTCGGGACCGGCAGGATCAGCGCGTCGGCGAGCAGGCCCTGGACCTCGCTGATGTAGTCACCCGCCTGGTCGAGGTTCGCGGTGAGCCAGTCGAGATCGAGGCCGTTCGACCAGAACTTCCCGTCGGCGACGGTGACGAGCGCGACCGGCGCCGGCATGGCCGCGACCTCGGCCAAGCACGCGCGCATCGCCGCCGTCCACTCGAGCGTGAACCGGTTCTCGTCGTCGCCGATGTTGAGGATGCAGACGTCGCCGTCGCGGTTCAGAGCAGGCATTTGTTAAGCGTCCCAGGTGCGGTCGGGAGAGGTGTGCGACGGGTACGGCAGACTCGGCCCATGCTGTTGCTGCTCGACACCGCATCGCTGTACTTCCGTGCGTTCTACGGCACGCCCGACACGATCACGGCGCCGGACGGTACGCCGGTCAACGCCGTGCGCGGACTGCTCGACTACATCTCGCGGCTGGTGGACGAGCACAGGCCGAGCCACCTGGTGGCGGCGATGGACAACTCGTGGCGGCCCGAGTGGCGCGTGGCGGCGGTGCCGTCGTACAAGACCCATCGGGTGGCGGACGCGGCGACCAACGAGGAGGAGGTGCCTGATCTCCTCAGCCCGCAGGTGCCGATCATCGAGGCCGTGCTGGACGCCTTCGGGATCTGCCGGATCGGCGCGGACGACTACGAAGCCGATGACGTGATCGGCACGCTGGCCACGAACGCCGACCAGCCGGTCGAGATCGTGACCGGCGACCGCGACCTGTTCCAGCTCGTCGATGACTCCAGGGGCGTCGTGGTGATCTACGTCGCCAAGGGCGTCAACAACCGGGAGCGGATCGACGAGGCCGAGGTTGCGCGCAGGTACGGGATCCCGGGGCGGTCCTACGCGGACTTCGCGACCCTGCGGGGTGACCCGTCGGACGGCTTACCGGGCCTGAAGGGGGTCGGCGAGAAGACCGCAGCGCAGCTGATCAACGCCTTCGGCGACGTGGCGGGCGTGATCGCGGCGGCCGAAGGAGACGGCGCGGGATTTCCGAAGGGCTGTCAGGCGAAGGTCCTCGCCGGGCTCGACTACCTCGGGCCGGCGTTGAAGGTCGTCGAGGTGGCCAAGGACGTCCCGCTCGGGAACTACGACGCCACTCTCCCGACGGCGCCACGCGACCCGGATCTGCTCGAGGGTCTCGCCGACCGATGGGGCCTCACGAACTCGATCAACCGCCTGACCGCAGTCCTCGCCGCCCGCTGAGAAAGCAATGTCACATTGCTTGCCACTCGGCCGAGCAATGTCACATTGCCCAGACCATGCGCGGGCAATGTGACATTGCTTGCCTCAGACCGTCCCGGAGTAGGCGACGACGCCGCGTCGAAGTGCGCGCACGCTCTTGTGCGCCGTCGCCCGAACCGGCGAGTCCTCCGGGGCGGCGTCGGTCAGCTGGTCGAGCAGATCGATCAGCTGCTTCACCCAGCGGACGAAGTCGCCCGGGGCGAGCGACGAGTCCTCGATCACCGTGTCGAGTGACTTGCCCTTCGCCCATTGCCAGGCCAGCCAGGAAAATCCGAGATCCGGCTCTCGGAGGAAGTCGACACCGACATCGGCTTCGACGTGGTGCAGCTCGGTCCACGTGGCGTCGAGCCGCTTGAGCGCCTCGCGGCACCGCCCGGGCGGGAGCTTCGGTGCCGGGTCGTCGTCCCGCCGCGGCTCGTAGACCAGCGCGGAGGCGACCGCCGCCAGCTCCGCGGGGTCCAGCTCGTCCCACGCTCCGGTCCGTAGCGACTCCGCCACCACGAGATCGGCTTCCGAGTAGATGCGTGCGAGCGAGCGTCCGGCCGGTGCGATCTCGTCGCCGTCGAGGTAGCGGAGGCGCTCGAGCACGTCGCAGACCTTGTCGAAGGTTCGGCCCAACGTGCCGGTCCGGCCGCGCATCCGCCGCTCCAGCGCATCGGTGTCGCGCTTGAGGCGCTCGTAGCGTTCCGCCCAGCGGGCATGGTGCTCGCGGTCCGCGCAGCCGTGGCAGGGGTGCTGGCGGATCGCGGCCCGGAGGCGAGCGATCTCGACATCGTCGGCTGCAACTGCACGCTGTTTGGCCCCGGACCCGCCGGAGGTGTCGAGGTCGAGGTTGCGCAGGCTCGACACGAGGTCCCGCCGTGCTTGCGGCGAGCGGGCGTTGAAGTTCTTCGGCACTCGCACCCGGCCCACTGGCGTCGCCGGCGACGTGAACTCGGCTGCCGCGACCCGCTTCAGCTGCCGGTCGGAGGTCACCACCGTTGGACGCGGGCCGCCTTCACCGTCGCGGCCCGCGTCGACCACGATGGCGAGCCCGGTACGGCGCCCACCGGGCAGGTTGATCACGTCACCGACCGCCAGCTCTTCCAGCGACGAGGCGGCTGCCGCCCGGCGTGCACCGGACCGTTCACGGGCGAGTTCCGCCTCGCGGTCCGACAGCGAGCGGCGAAGGGCGGAGTACTCCTCGAAGTCACCGAGGTGGCACGTCATCGACTCGCGATAGCCCTCGAGCGCCTCGTGGTTCTTGTGCACCTGGCGGGACAGGCCCACGACCGCGCGGTCGGCCTGGAACTGCGCGAAGGAGGATTCGAGCAGCTCGCGGGCGGCGGTCCGGCCGATCTGGCCGACAAGGTTGACGGCCATGTTGTACGACGGTCGGAAGCTCGACCGGAGCGGGTAGGTGCGCGTCGAGGCGAGGCTTGCGACGTGGCGCGGGTCCAGGCCGCCGGTCCAGAGCACGATGCCGTGACCCTCGACGTCGATGCCGCGCCGCCCGGCTCGTCCGGTCAGCTGGGTGTACTCCCCCGGCGTCAGGTCGACGTGCGCCTCGCCGTTCCACTTGACGAGCGCCTCGAGCATGACGCTGCGGGCCGGCATGTTGATGCCGAGCGCGAGGGTCTCGGTCGCGAAGACCACCTGCACCAGACCGGCGACGAACAGCTCCTCGACGATCTCCTTGAAGACCGGCAGCATGCCCGCGTGGTGGGCGGCGACGCCTCGCTCGAGGCCGTCGAGGAACTCGGCGTACCCGAGGACGACGAGATCTTCCTCGGGGATCGCCGCCGCGCGTTCCTCGACGATCTCGCGGATCCGGCGCCGCTCCTCCGGCTGGGTGAGCCGGACCCCGGCGTACAGGCACTGCCGCACCGCCGAGTCGCAGCCGACCCGGCTGAAGATGAACACGATGACGGGCAGCAAGCCAGCGCGGTCCAGCACGTCGATCGTGTCGGAGCGATGCGGCACCTGAACCCGGCTGCGGGGTCGTCGCCCGCCACGTTGTGGCCGGTTCGCGCCGCGGATCCGGTTGAACCGCTCCTCCTCGGCCGCGAGCCGGGTAAGGTCCGGGTTGACCGCCGGCTTCTCGTCCTCGCCCAGCTCATCCGGTGGGGCGACGAACAGGTCGTACAACCGGTTGCCGACGAGCACCGACTGCCAGAGTGGGACCGGACGGTGCTCCTCGACGATGACCCGCGTGTCACCGCGCACCGTCTGCAGCCACTCGCCAAACTCCTCCGCATTGCTGACGGTCGCTGACAGCGAGACCAGCTTCACGGTGTCCGGCAGGTGAAGGATGACCTCCTCCCAGACCGCGCCGCGGAAGCGGTCGGCGAGGTAGTGGACCTCGTCCATCACGACCGATGACAGACCCCGCAGCGCCGGCGACCCGGCGTAGAGCATGTTGCGCAGCACCTCTGTCGTCATCACCACGACGTCGGCGTTGCCGTTGATCGCGTTGTCCCCGGTGAGCAGACCCACGCGATCCGCGCCGTACCGCGCGGTCAGGTCGTGGAACTTCTGGTTCGACAGCGCCTTGATCGGAGTCGTGTAGAAGCACTTCCCGCCGGCTCGAAGCGCGAGGTGTACGGCGAACTCGCCGACCAGCGTCTTCCCCGAGCCGGTCGGCGCCGCGACCAGCACCCCGTGGCCGTCCTCGAGTGCCTCGCACGCCTCGATCTGGAACGGGTCGAGATCGAAGTCGTAGCCCGCGGCGAACTCGACCAGCGCAGAGCGGTCGCCGCGACGGCGAGCCGCGGCATACCGCTCCGCGGGACTTGCCATGGCTCCCAGGGTAGAAGCCGGCAGCCGCCTACTGCGCCGTGAGGATCACACAGGCCAGACAGCAGTGGAGATCGTCAGGGTCGAACCGGCCGCCGAGCCGGAAGAGCTGCGTCGTGTTGTCACACACCGCGCGGTTACCGGTGAGCGTCTTGCGGAGCGCATGGATGCGCGGGCTGGTGCCGGTCACGCCGCGCTCGAACGGCAGGGGCGAGGGCTCGGTGAACGGCTCGCGCGGCTCGAGCAGCCGAATCACGTGGGCGGTGTCCATTGCTGCAGGATGCGATGGAAACCGCCAGTTCGGTATGGCATCAAATGACCAACTTCGATGACGGGGCCAAACGGGTGAACGGTCAGGCGAGGATCTGGACTGCGCCGGCGACGCATTCGCAGGTGATCGGCAGGTCGGCGAGGTACTCGCCGTCGGCGTACGCCGTCACGCCGGGCGACTCGACCGTGACGACTGTCGCGCGACGGATCGTCACCGCTGGATGCGTCACGTGCGCGCCTTTGAACACCTTCGGGAACGTCTTGAGGAACTCCGTCTTGCTGACGGCAGCGAGCACCTGGACGTCGAGCAGGCCGTCATCCACCTCGGCGTCCGGCAGGACCATCATCCCGGCGCCGTAGGACTTGGCGTTACCGATCGCGACCAGCATCGCCTCCACCTCCCACGGCTCCTCGTCGTCGAAGGTGATCCGGAACGGCAGCGGCTTGAACACCCGCAGCTCGGCGAGGATCGCGAGGTTGTAGCGCATCCGGCCCTTCGGCCAGGTCAATCGGTTGGCGCGGTCGTTCACGCGTGAGTCGAACCCGCACCCCGTCACGCAGCCGAACCACTTGTCGCCGACCCGGATCGCGTCCATCGGCCGCGCACCGCCGGACACCAGCTTGTCGGCGAGCACGCCGGCGGCCGCGACTGGATCCTTGGTGGGCAGCTTGAGGGTGTTGGCCAGGTCGTTGCCGGTTCCCGCCGGGATGATCCCTAGAGGTGTCGTCGTACCGGCCACGGCTTGTAGCGCGAGGTGTGCCATCCCGTCGCCGCCGAGCGCGACCACGGCGGACACGCCGTCCGCCACCGCCTTCTTCGCGAGATTGACGGCGTCGACAGCGTCACGCCCGATCAGGATCGAGACGTTCGCGCCTGCCTCACGGATCCGACCCGCCACGTTGGCGACGACCTTTGCGGCGCGCCCCTTCCCCGCGGTGGGGTTGACGATCAGGGCGACGTCGAGCGTCTCGGTCAAGTCACCGCCGGTTCGTCATCGTCGATCGACGACAGCTCGTCGTCCGACAGGTCGGGGTAGAGCGACGGACCGCGTCGGGCTGCCCGTCGGTCGTGGATCGTAGCGATCATGAACGCTACGCCGTAGAGCAGGCACATCGGCACCGCCAGAGCGAGCATCGTGAACGGGTCCTGGCTCGGCGTCGCGACCGCGGCGAACACGAAGATGCCGAACACGATGCCGCGGGTCCATTGCCGGAGGCGCTGCGCGGAGAGCACCCCGACGAGGTTGAGCATGACGACGAGCAGGGGTAGCTCGAAGGAGACGGCGAAGACAAGCACCATCGCGACGACGAAGGACAGGTAGCTGTTGAAGCTCAGCAGGGAGACGATGCCGCCGTTGGCGAAGCCGAGCAGGAAGCGCAGGCCACGTGCGAGGGTCAGCCAGGCGAAGACGCCGCCGAGGGCGAACAGCCCCATCGACGCGGCCACGAAGGACAGCGCGTAACGGCGTTCGTGCGTGTAGAGCCCAGGCGTGACGAACTTCCAGACCTGGTAGAGCCAGATCGGTGAGGACCCGATCAGGCCGCTGTACAGCGACAGCTTGAGCGTGATCGTGAACGGGTCGAGCACGTTGCTGGCGAACAGCTGGCACTTCTCGCCGAAGGCGCGGTCCTTCGCGGGCAGGTCGCAGTATGGCTGTTCGATCCAGTGCAGCAGGTGGCCGTGGAAGATGTAGGCCACGATCGTCATCACGACGAGCGCGATGAGGGAGATGACGATGCGGTTACGGAGCTCGTAGAGATGCTCCGACAGCGTCATCCGGCCGTCTGGCGCGCGCTCCGCCGCGGCCCGCGCTGGGCGCGGGAGCTTCACCGGCTTGACCCCGGAGCGTCGGTGTCGCTAGGAGACGTGCGCCTGGTCGCTGGTCGTCGGCTGTGCCGACGCCTCAGTGACCACGGGTGCTGACGCCTCGGTGACAACCGGAACCGCCGCGATGGCGGCCGGCTCGGCGGGCTTGTCGTCCTCGTGCAGGTCCTTCAACTCCGTCTTGAGAATGCGCGCCGACTTGCCGAGCGAGCGTGCGAAGTCAGGAAGCTTCTTCGCGCCGAACAGCACGAGGAAGACCGCTGCCACAATTAGCAGATGCCAAGGGCTGAACTCACCCATGAGAGTTCCTCTCGATAGACCTACTGAGTTTACGTCCGCGACAGCAAATTGGATCGGTTTTCAGCGGGACGACGGAGTTTGCAGCTTCGCCAGCTCGTCGGTGACGGCCGCGATCTTCTGACCTGCGGCGGCGACGTCGCGGCCGAACTGCCGCACCTGCTTCCAGAGCCGGAACGTCAAGCCGCCGAGGACGGCAAGACCGAGCACGGCGATGCCGACGTACAGCGCAATCCACACATCAGGGAGTGTAGGAGGTACGGCGCGACCGGCGCCGCTGCGGATCTGGGCGCTATCGCGCCCGAGGCTCAGCGGTGCGCGGGAGCGGTGGCGCGGGCCGCGAGCATGTCGTCGCGGGACAGCTGGAGCACGAAGTCGAGCAGGTCGTCGTACCCGAGGTCGGGACCGGCCTTCGGCTCCAGGGCCTCGGCGGGAACGTCCCAGACCTCGGCGCGGACGCCACCGGACATCAGCAGGGAGACGATGTGGTCGTCGGCGGGCTTGCGCACGTATTCGGTGCAGTCCGGGCACGTGAACGAGTAGTAGGAGAGCGGGCCGTGGCTGCAGACACGCAGGGTGATGTCGTCGCTGGTCAGCTCGACCTCACCACAGCTGGGGCACGAAGCCTTGATCGTCGTCATGACCGCCGTCCTCTGGGTCCGTTGTCACGTTGGGCGCGTGACGTAGACACGTCTTCGGCATCTCATGTCAGTCCCTTGAATCCTCGCAGGCTTTTCGCGAAATCACCAGATTTGCGAGCGGGCGTCAATCGTCATACGCGGCGAGCGCCGCAATTGCGACATTTCGGGTCTCGGCGGCGAGTTCCGGCGGGTCGATGATCCGCGCGACACCGGCCAGGCCGAGCGCGAGCCGTCGCAGCCACGCGTCGTCCTGCACCCGGAGCGTCACCGTGAGGCCGCCGTCGCCACGCTCCTCGATCGTCTCGCAGGGGTAGTAGTCGGCGACCCAGCGCGCGGCGGGGTCGAGGGACAACGTGACGAGGCGGTCCTCCTCGGAAGGGGTGAACAGGCCGGAGTTGAACGCGCGTCTGCGGGTCTCGTCCGGCACGTCGATCGCAACGTCCGTAACCGTCACCTCAAGGACCCGGTCGAGGCGGAACGTGCGGATGTCCTCCGACCGGTAGCACCAGCCGGAGAGGTAGACGTTGCCGTCGGTGTTGAACAGCCGGATCGGGTCGACGTCGCGTTCGGTGGCTTCGTCGCGGGCCGGTACCCAGTAGCGAAGGTGCAGGCGGCGGTTACGGGCGAGACCGTCGGTGACGGTAGTGACCACGTCGGCATCCGCGGTCGGCGTGGGTGCGGCGACGACCCGGTCAGCGGCGCTCGCCGTACCGGCTGCCGCCTCGAGCTTGGCCAGCACGCGATCGATCGCACCGCGGTCGACGATCCCGGGCACGTCGGACAGCACCCGCAGCGCGGCGATCAGGGCCAGCGCCTCCTCCGGCGTCAGGCGGAGCGGTCGCGCGATCTCGTCGGCGTTCGACAGGGTCACCCGGTCCCCGTGCCAGTCGATGTCGATCAGGTCGCCGGGGCCGTAGCCGGGCAGGCCGCACATCCACAGCAGCTCGAGATCCTTGCGCAACTGCGCCTCGGTGACCTCGAACTCGCGGGCGGCGTCGGCGATCTCGATGCCCGGATGCGCCATCAGCCACGGCACCAGTGCAAGGAGCCGTGGCAAGTGGTCGGTGGCGCCGCTCATGCGTCGGACTCGGCAAGGAGCTTCAACCGTCGTACGACGGCCTCGCGCGCCTCAGCGGGTGACAGCAGGACTGCGTCCGGCCCGTACGCGAGGACCTGCTCGGCGAGCCGGTGCGGGTCCGGACACGGGACGGTGATGATGTCCCATCCCTCCTCATGGGAGATGTCGATGGTCTGTCGACGGAGCCCGATCGCGTGGTCGTGCCGGACCTTGACGCGGGCCATCGCGCCGGTATCGCGGGGGTCGTTCGCGGCGACGAGGGCCGTGAGGTCGACGTTCGGCGGGACGGTGACGGCGCCGGCCGGCCCCTCCGTCTCGGGCTCGCTCGCGATGCGGGAGAGCCGGAAGACGCGGGGCGCGTCCTTGTCGGCGTCCTTCCCGACGAGGTACCAGCGGCCGTGCCACCAGACGACGCCCCACGGCTCGACCCGCCGTGGTGCCGGCTCGGTGTCGTGAGCACCGCGGTAGTCGAACGTGACGACCTTCCCCTCGCGGGCCGCCTCGGCGATCGTGGGAAACCCGGTTCCTCCCGCACCGGCTCGTGGCTGCAGCCCCTCGGGCAGCCCGGTGACCTCCACCCCGGCGGCTTCGAGCTTGCGAAGGGCGCGCGTGGCCGGAGCGCCGAGAGAGGCCGACGTCCACATGCGCGCAGCGAGTGCGACGGCGGCGGCCTCGTCAGGCTCGAGGGTCAGTTCAGGCAGTGCGTAGTCGCTGCGCGCGATGCGGTAGCCGATCTCGTCCTCGAAGTGGCTCAACGTGCCGGTCTCCAGCGGGATGCCGAGGTCGCGCAGGTCCTCCTTGTCGCGCTCGAACATCCGCTTGAACGCGTCGTCGCTCTTGGCCTCGCCGTAGCCCGGGATGATCTCGCGGAGCCGCTCGGCGGTGATGTAGGAGCGCGTGTGCAACAGGCAGATCACGAGGTTGATCAGCCGCTCGGTGCGCTCCGCCGCCATGGCACGTGAACCTACCCGAGCCCGGCTTCGCGGCTCGGAACAGCAGACATCTTTTGGGTGGCGCACTAACTTCGGCCTGTGAAGCGGGCGATCACGGTCTCACTCGTCACGGGTGTCGCCATCATGCTCCTGGCGCCTCCCGGTATGAGTGTCTCGACATCCTGGAACGGTCTGAGGGCTCCTCACCTCTCGCGCGTTGGTGTCCGATGGCCGTCCTCGCTTTGCCAGGTCGGTCCCGGTCATCGCTACAAACGCACTGCGGTCGATCCCTCGGGAGCGGCGTTCTTGGCAGATCCGACCAGTCGTCGGCACGGCCCTCGAATCAGCGCCCGGCGTGCGTTCCGGCACTTCCAACATCTGTACGGGAACACGACCAGCGCGCAGGACCGTCACACGCAGGTTCGCTTCGGCCGTATCAGCTACCTCTCGTCTGGGCCAGCGAGTGGGAATGTCCTTGGGTACGTGCCGTTCCTTCGGCGGACGCGCGCATGGCTGATCACGAACTGCGTCAACCCATCGTCGCCCGCGGACTATGAAGGTCGCGGCGGAGTTGCCCGGCACTACGTCGGCGGCACGATGTTCGTGGTCGTCGACGACACGCAGGAAGCCTCCTTGGAAGCCTGGGAGTGGCAGAAGGGCCACCACGCTGAACAGGAGCTGGGCTTCCAGCGGCAGTTTCACCCGCGCCCGCGCCCCCGGTCGACGCCGTACCGGTCAGTCAAGTGGCATCTCGTCCGGCGACATCCCGGCCGCATTCTGATCCGCTACCACCAGCGCGACTGCTTCACCTTCGATCACGTGAACGTTGACGGGACACCCCGCGGGCTTTTCATCAGCGTCATCCTGTCCTCCGGTCCGAACGACAGATGTCCACGGCCTTCGGCGACGGCGCCGTTCGCAGCGATCAACCGCGCCCCGGGTGGCTATCCGCTGAGGCATCTGCACCACCAGCGCACCGGACCGGTGACGTACTTGCCGGAATCAGCCTGACCGCTCGGTAGGGTCCGGCAGGTGATCCGGTGGCGGGAAGGGCGAGTCGTCGCGGTCACGCGGGCGCGGGCCGGAGCGATCGAGCTGCGCGTCGCGACAGACGACGGCGAGCTCGCGGCGCTGGCCTATCCCGACCTCGTAGGTGAGCCCGCCGAAGGCGATCGTGTCCTGCTGAACACGACAGCGATCTCGCTCGGACTCGGCACCGGCGGCTACGCGCTCGTCGTCGCCATCCCCGACCGGCTGCCGCCTGATCGTGACGAGCCCGGGCACGTCGTGAAGGCCCGCTACACGCCGATGCAGGCCACCGTGATGGCGGTCGACGAGCAGGACTCGCCGCACCACGCAGTGCTGCGCGATGCCGACGACCTGGAGGGCATGCCCGTCGTCGTGGCGGACCTGCACTCTGCGTTGCCTGCTGTGCTCGCCGGCCTGCGGATGGCCGGCCAGGCTCCGCGGGTCGTCTACGTGATGACCGATGGGGGCGCACTGCCGCTCGGCTTCTCGCGCTCCGTCGACGAGCTGCGTGCCGCAGGCTGGCTGGCGGCGGCGGTCACCGTCGGCCAGGCGTTCGGGGGTGATGTCGAAGCGGTGACCACTCACACGGGTCTCCTCGCGGCGCGACATGTGTTGGGCGCGGACGTGGCGATCGTCACGCAAGGACCAGGCAACCTCGGCACCGGAACGCGGTGGGGGTTCAGTGGCGTCGCGAGCGGAGAGGCGATCAACGCCACCGCCGTCTTGCGCGGTCGGCCGGTCGCGGCGCTGCGGATCAGCGACGTGGACCCTCGCGACCGTCATCGCGGGATCTCGCATCACTCGCTGACCTCGCTAGGACGAGTGGCGCTAGCCGCAGCGGACGTGGTGGTCCCGTCGTACGACGGCGAGTTCGGTCACGAGATTCGCGAAGCTGCAGCTCCTCTGTCGCCGCCCCACCGGCTCGTCGAGGTCGCGCTCGATGGGGTGCTTGACGCGGTACGGGCTTCGCCGGTCAAAGTCGCCACCATGGGTCGATCGCTCGACGAGGACGCGACGTACTTCGCCGCCTGCGCAGCGGCCGGCAGGCACGCTGCGACACTGTTGCCGTGATCGAGCCGCCCCAGGACGCGCACCCGGACTACCGGTTCAGCCTGGCCAACGAACGGACGTTCCTGGCGTGGATCCGAACGTCGTTGGCGCTGCTTGCCGCGGGTATCGGCGTCGTCAATCTGCCCTCGGAGTTCGCCGACTCCACCGGGCGCCATCTGCTCGGGATCCTGCTCGTGGTGCTAGGCCTGTTCGCTGCGGTCGGCTCCTATGCGCGATGGCGGGCGAACCAGCGGGCGATCGCGTCCGGGTCGCCGCTCCCCCATTCGCGCAGCATGCCGATCGTCGCGGGTGGCATCACCGTGGTCGGCGTGATCGCGCTGATCCTGGTGATCGCCAACTCGTAGTCGGCGTCGCTGCTCAGTGAGAGCTGATGGGGGTCTGAGCACCAACTAGCGTCGTGAGACCCCCATCGGCGCTCGAACGATAGGGGCGGCCGCGCCCTACATCGAGGCGATGAGCTTCTCGACGCGATCGTCGACGGCGCGGAAAGGGTCCTTGCAGAGCACCGTGCGCTGCGCCTGGTCGTTGAGCTTCAGGTGCACCCAGTCGACCGTGAAGTCGCGCCGCTTCTCCTGCGCCTTGCGGATGAAGTCACCGCGTAGGCGCGCGCGTGTCGTCTGAGGCGGCACCGACTTCGCCTCGAAGATCTTGAGGTCTGTGGTTGCCCGGTCCACCGCGCCGCGGCGCTCCATCAGGTAGTACAACCCCCGCTTGCGACTGACGTCGTGGTAGGCGAGGTCGATCTGCGCGATCCGCGGCGAGGACAGCGCTAGGTCGTGCTTCGCGCGATAGCGCTCGATCAGCTGGTGCTTCATGACCCAGTCGATCTCGCGATCCACGAGGGAGAGATCGCCGCTGTCGACGGCCTTGAGAGTGCGCTCCCAGAGCTCGAGCACCCGGTCCGTGGTCGCGTCACTCCCCCGCCGCTGCACGAAGTCGCGCGCCTTGACGAAGTACTCCTGCTGAATGTCGAGTGCGCTTGCCTCGCGGCCGTTCGCGAGCTTGACGGTACGGCGACCCGACATGTCGTGGCTGACCTCGCGGATCGCGCGGATCGCGTTCTCCAAGGTGAGATCGCGCATGACGACACCGGCCTCGATCATGCGCAGGACGAGATCCGTCGTACCGACCTTCAGCAGCGTCGTGGTCTCCGACATGTTGCTGTCGCCGACGATCACATGCAGCCGGCGGAACCGCTCGGCGTCGGAGTGGGGCTCGTCACGGGTGTTGATGATCGGTCGGCTCCGAGTCGTTGCCGAGGACACGCCTTCCCAGATGTGCTCGGCCCGCTGGCTGACGCAGTACACCGCTCCGCGCGGGGTGAGGAGCACCTTCCCGGCGCCACAGATGATCTGGCGGGTGACGAGGAACGGGATCAGTACGTCGGCCAGCCGGGAGAACTCGCCGTGCCGGCCGACCAGGTAGTTCTCGTGGCAGCCATAGGAGTTGCCGGCCGAGTCCGTGTTGTTCTTGAACAGGTAGATGTCGCCCGCGATGCCCTCCTCGCGGAGCCGGCGCTCGGCATCCATCAGGAGGCCTTCCAGGGTCCGCTCGCCCGCCTTGTCGTGGGTTACCAGTTCGGTGATGTCGTCGCACTCAGGGGTCGCGTACTCCGGGTGCGAGCCGACGTCGAGGTAGAGCCGTGCGCCGTTCTTCAGGAAGACGTTGCTGCTGCGGCCCCATGACACGACTCGGCGGAACAGGTATCGCGCGACTTCGTCCGGTGAGAGACGGCGCTGCCCGCGGAACGTACAGGTGACTCCGTACTCGTTCTCCAAGCCGAAGATCCGCCGGTCCATGAACTGAGCGTAGGCGTCGGTGGCGTGGTTTCACCGGAACCGGCGGATTCAGCGGCGCCAGTGGCCTCGGAAACGTCGCGACGGTCGGCAGGATATGAAAGATTTGTCGCGAACTGTGACCTGGCTCACACGTCTACTTGGAGGCCTCCCAGTGCGCTCAAGCGTCCTCGCGCGTGCCGTCCTCGTGCCCGGTGTCGCGGCGCTCGTCGGCGTCGCCACGACCGCTCCCCCAGCCGTTGCCGCGTCCGGCGCGCAGCACGCCAGACCCAACGCGAACGTGAACTTCTTCGACATGGGCTGCAAGAGCGGCTTCCTGCTCCACCAGGGCAAGCGGGTGTACGTCGCGATCACGGCATCGTGCACGGCGCTGCCGCTGGATGAGGGCAAGCTGCAGAACGGGTGCCGCGCCGCGACTGCACCGCTCGGCACGCCTGCGAGGGTCGCCGGCGCAAAGCGCCGGGCAATCCTCGTCTACAACTCCTTCACCCGGATGCAGGGAACGGGCGTGAAGCGTCACAACTTGTGTGATTTCAACGATCTCGCGCTGTTGAAGCTGGCGAAACACGACGCCAAGCGCGCGCGCGGCGGGATCCCGGGCCTGTCCGCCCCGACCTCGGTCAGCAAGCAGGGCCCGAAGAGCGGATCGACGGTCTCATTCGGCGAGGCGACGGCGACAGCAGGTGACATCAAGCACAACGGTTGGGTCTACGAGCTGTCGGCCACCCCGTCGGTCGACGGCACAGACGTCGGGACGCCGGTGACGCACGGTGGGTTGCTCTACGGCATGCTGACCGCGATCCCGCAAGGCTCCGTGTCGCAGACCCCGGCCACGGTGTACAACGTGGACCGCGCGATCCGGTATGCCCGCCAGATGCACAAGTTCCGGCACCTGAAGCTGCTGGCCGCCGGGAAGAAAGTCTGACCGTCACTCCCCCGCGAGCAACGGCTCCAGCTGGGCGTCTGCGAACCGGCGGAAGGTACGGCGTGGCCGGCTGCGGTCGAGCACGGCGACCTCGAGCTGGTTCGCCGCGATCGTGCGCGGTTCGGAGTCCCCGGCGGTGAGCGACGACACCGCGAGGCGGAGCCCCTCACCGAGCGGGATGTCGTCGCGATAGCCCTCGGTGACCTTTGCGCTGATCGCGTCGGCGGACCCGCCCATGACCACGACGCCGTGCTCGTCGGCGACACTCCCGTCGTACGTGAGCCGGTAGAGCTGGTCCTCGGCGGCGGTCGCGCCGACCTCGGCGACGGTGATCTCGACCTCGAACGGCTTCTCGCCTCCGCTGGAGAAGATCGTGCCGAGGATCTGCGCATAGGTGTTGGCGAGCGCGCGGCCGGTGACGTCGCGACGGTCGTAGGAGTAGCCGCGCAGGTCTGCCATCCGGACCCCAGCGACCCGAAGATTCTCGAACTCGTTGTACTTGCCGACCGCTGCAAACGCCAGCCGGTCGTAGATCTCGGAGATCTTGTGCAGGGCGCTGGACGGGTTCTCGGCGACGAACAGGATGCCGTCGGCGTAGGACATGACGAGGACGGCGCGGCCGCGAGCGATTCCCTTGCGGGCGTAGTCGGCCCGGTCCTTCATGATCTGCTCGGGCGAGACGTAGCCGAACGGCATGGTCACAGTTCTGCGCTGCCTTTCGTCTTGGCGGGTGTCTAGCGGAGGGGGGCGGACGGTCCGCCAGGGCTGGTGAGGCGTTCCTGGACGACCTGTTCGGTGATGGTGGCGACTTCGTCGTCGGCGAGGCGGCGGAAGCCCTCGGCGGTGACTGCCGTCACGACGGGATAGATCCGGCGCGACAGATCAGGTCCGCCGGTGGCGCTGTCCTCGTCGGCCGCGTCGTACAGGGCGTGGATGCAGGCGAGGATCGCGTCCGCCTCGGTGAAGTCGTCGCGATAGAGCTTTTTCAGTGAGCCACGCGCGAACACGCTGCCGGATCCCACCGAGTGGTAGCGGTGCTCCTCGTAGCGCCCGCCGGTGACGTCATAGGAGAAGATCCGGCCGGCCGTTGCGGGTTCGTCGGCCTCGAGGTCGTAGCCGGCGAACATCGGTACGACGGCAAGCCCCTGCATCGCCATCGGGAGGTTGTTGCGGATCAGGAGGGCGAGCCGGTTCGCCTTGCCCTCGAGGGACAGCGTCGTCCCCTCGATCTTCTCGTAGTGCTCGAGCTCGACCTGGAACAGGCGGACCAACTCGATCGCGACACCCGCCGTGCCGGCGATGCCGACCGCGGAGTGCTCGTCGCCCTGGAAGACCTTCTCCATGTCACGCGAGGCGATGATGTTGCCCATCGTGGCTCGGCGGTCACCAGCAAGGATCACTCCGGTCGTGTGGGTGACACCCACGATCGTCGTACCGTGCGGCGCGTCGATGTTGGCCGAGGTCATCGCAGCCTGCAGCCGTTTGCCAGGTAGCAGGTCCGGCGCGTGCTGGGACAGGAAGTCGCTGAACGAGCTGTTACCGGCGGTGAAGAACGCTGCTGGCACCGTCGTGTTGTCGGAGAGATCCACGAGGTAGAGCCTGTCACGACTGCCAACCGAACGTGCACGAAGGTTCGCCAACGGCTTACGGCGTGTGTCGCGTTGATCCCGCAAACTCAACGATTGCGCGCCGGAATCGAAAGTCGATGTACGACGCGGGCTCAGCGCCAGCCTTCATCAGGTAGTCCTGCATCTTGCCCAGGACCACCAGCTGGTCTCGGACGTTGCCCAGGGCTTGGTTGCAGTTGAAGCAAAGCATGCCTCGAACCTTGCCCGTCGCGTGGTCATGATCGACGTGTTCAGGGTCGGGCCGCCGACAGATTGCACACTTGCCGCCCTGCTCTTCGAGCATCTGATCGACCTCGATCTGGCCGATGCCATAACGCCTGCGGAGGTGATACTCGCGAGTCCCGCCGTACAACCGCGTGTAGGTCTCTTTGCCCTTGGCGTTATGGCACGGCTTGCAGTAGGCGGCGAGTCCGTCCCATGTCGAGCGGTTCCTTGGAAAGTCTTCTAGCGGCTTGTAGTCGCCGCACTTCGGACAGCGTTTCTGCCCTTCTACCCGTGGCACACGAACGCGCACCGTGCGCCCCTCGATGCCTCTGCGCTTTCTGTACGACGCCTGGCTGCGGCGCCGGAAGCAGGGCTTGCAGTAGCGCGCGTGACCATCGGGCGCCGAGGTCAGAAGACCGAACTCATCGAGGGGCTTGAGCTCACCGCAATCAGGACATGTCTTCATGTCGCAAGTGTGGTCCGTGGGTACGACACTTCTTCATCGCAGATACCGTAGTAAACCACTAGAGATGGTCTACTGACCCCCTTTTTGTATGTAACTACGTACGAACTCCTCTGCATTACTTTCCAAAACACTGTCGATTTCGTCGAGGATGTCGTCGACGTCGTCGGTCAGGGCCTCGTGGCGCTCTTTGAGGTCGGACGACTCGAGATCCTCAACCTGCTCGACCTCTTCAGTCTGCTTGGTCGTGCGCTTCTGGCCGCCCTCGTCACGAGTAGGCATGGGCACCTCCGGTCCTATGTCGTTGATCTGACCGTACCTGTCAGCCCTGTGGATCTACGCTCAACTCATGCGCGAGGGGGCCTGGCAGCTTGCTCAGTTGAACATCGGCACGTTGATCGCTCCACTCGAATCCGAGCCGATCACTGGGTTCCGTGAGGCGCTCGAGCCGATCAACGCGGTCGCCGACGCCGCACCGGGCTTCGTGTGGCGCCTCCAGGACGACGCCGGCGACGCCACGTCGTTCCGTGCCTTTGGCGACGACTCCATCTTCGTCAACATGTCCGTCTGGGAATCCCTCGAGCAGCTCGCCGACTTCGTCTTCAAGACCGCGCACGTCGAGATCATGCGGCAGCGCCGCAAGTGGTTCGTGAAGCTCGACGAGGCGATCACCGTGCTGTGGTGGGTGCCCGCCGGGCACATCCCGACCATCCAGGAAGCCGAAGACCGCCTGCAATCGTTGCGCCGCAACGGATCCACGCCATACGCGTTCAGCTTCCGCGAGCCGTTCCCGCCGCCAGACGCCAGCCTTCCGCAGCGAGGTCGGCCGACGACTGGTTCTGTCCGGCCTAGCGACAGTCGGCTACGACTTGGCCCCGGTGATCTCATCCACCAGCTGTGCCGCGGTCGCGCACCGCGCCAGCAGCTCGTCGACGTGGGCCGCCGTGCCCCGCAAGGGCTCCAGCATCGGCACCCGCTGGAGCGACTCCCGCCCCACGTCGAAGATCACCGAGTCCCACGACGCTGCCGCAACATCCGCGGCGTACTTGGACAGGCAACGCCCCCGGAAGTAGGCCCGCGTGTCCGTGGGCGGCTCCGTCACCGCCCGCGAGATCTCGTCATCGGTCAAGATGCGCTCGAACCGACCGCGCTGCACCAACCGGTTGTAAAGACCCTTGTCCGACCGGACGTCGCTGTACTGCAGGTCGACCAGCTGGAGCTTGGGAGAGTCCCAATCCAGGCCTTCGCGGTCGCGATATCCCTGCAACAGCTGGAGTTTCGCCACCCAGTCGAGCTCGTTCGCGAGCAGCATCGGGTCGTCGGCGAGCTGGACCAGAATCCGTTCCCACCGGTTGAGTACGTCGAGGGTCTGCTCGTCGGCGTCCGCGCCGTACCGGTCCTCGACGAACTTCCGTGCCTGCTCGAGGAACTCCGCCTGCACCTGTAGCCCCGTCAGCTTCCGGCCGTCGTGCATGGAGACGACATGCTTCAGCGACGCGTCGTGGGAGATCGCGCGCAGCGACGCCACCGGCGAGTCGATGCCGAAGTCGATGTCGTTGTCGCTGAACCACTTCTCCTCGATCATCGACAGGATCAGCGCCGTCGTGCCGACCTTGAGGTAGGTCGAGATCTCCGACAGGTTCGCGTCGCCGATGATCACGTGGAGCCGGCGATACCGCTCCGGGTCCGCGTGCGGCTCGTCCCGGGTGTTGATGATCGGCCGCTTCAGCGTGGTTTCGAGCCCGACCTCGACCTCGAAGTAGTCCGCCCGCTGGGAGATCTGGAAACCGTGCCCGTGTCCGTCCTGCCCGAGCCCGACCCGGCCGGCTCCGCACACGATCTGCCGCGTCACGAAGAACGGCGTCAGATACCGCACGATGTCACCGAACGGCGTCTGGCGCTGCATCAGGTAGTTCTCGTGCGACCCGTACGACGCGCCCTTGTTGTCCGTGTTGTTCTTATAGAGCTGGATGTGGCCGGTGCCAGGGACCCGCGCCGCGTACTCCGCGGCCGCAGCCATCACCAGCTCCCCCGCCTTGTCCCACCGCACCGCGTCCCGCGGATTGGTGACCTCAGGGCTCGAGAACTCCGGGTGAGCATGGTCGACGTACAGCCGCGCACCGTTGGTCAGGATGACGTTCGCCAGGCCGACCTCGTCGTCGGGCAGCATGTCCGCCGTGTCGGCGACGATCGGGCCGCCGGCCTCGAAGCCGCGCGCATCGCGCAGCGGCGACTCCTCCTCGAAGTCCCATCGCGGGCTGCGATCGCGGCTCGATCCGGTAGTTGCGTTCAGGTACGCGTTGACGATCTGGCTCGACGCCAGCATGTGGTTCGCCGTCGAGTGGCCCGGCACTGAGATCCCGTACTCAGTTTCGGTGCCCATCACCCGACGGACCGTCATGGCATCAGCCTAGTGGCCGAGCCGGTGTATAGACCCGGCCGCGCCATCGTGAGAGGTTCAGACCAGATCGGATCGGATCTGTTGCGCCTTGGGGGAATTGTGAAGCGTTTCGTCCTGCCGGCTTGCCTGGCCGTCGTTCTCGGCGTACCCGTCATCGCTCCGGGAGCGGCAGCGGCTCATCGATCAGCCCCCGCCGCGACGAAGAGCGGCCTGTCTTTCGGCTTCATCAGCGCAGGTGACACCTTCGACGCGGTGGGAAATCTGACCCATGGCCAGCTGAAGGTGACCGGACACCTGCCTGCTGGCGACAAGGCGGATGCCGAGGCCAGCGCGATCAGCCCGAATGGGCATTCCGCGGTCTTCGCACTGGACAACGGGCAGCTCGCCCAGGTCGAACACCTCACCAAGGCCGTCCCCATCGCTGGGCCGACCCTCGACCTCTCCGGCTATACGGGTGAGGGCGGCAAGGACTACACCGTTTACACCGACGGCGCCGCTCTGACCAACCGCGTCGGCCTGGTGGCGTTCGATTCCCAGGGCGTCATCCAGCTGCGATCGCGAAAGGGCACCTGGCACGTCGACAAGCGCGTGAAGTTTCCAGGCAAGAACGATGCCGGCACCGCCCACCGGGCCGGCCTGATCCGCTTCAAGGTCACCAATGACCACAGGACGTTCGACGGCGTCGTCATCGGTCAGGTGCAGCGCGCCGACGGCAGCTATGTCGCCCTCGCGTCCGCGCGCTCCAGCGACGACGGCAACGTGGCGGTGATCACTGGAGTCGGTACGGCGCACCCGCAGGTCGTGAAGATGTTCACGATGCCGGGCTTCGCCGACCCGACAGATGGCGGCCTGTACGGACACGGCGGGATGGTGCTGTCACCCGTGACACCGGAACAGGGGCTCATGGTGACCCCGACCGGCATCGACTTCCTGAACCTGAAGTTCCCCGCGAACCCGTCGGCCGTCGCGCTGACGGTCGGCGCCCCAAACTCCGTCTCAGCGGTTGCGATCGCTCCCGACGGCAACCACTTCGCGGTCGCTTCGGGAGGCAAGGTTGTGGTCTTCCGCGGCCTGCTGCACACCGCGCCGAAGGCCATCGGACAGGTCACGGTGTTCCCAGCAGTCCCCGCCGGCCCGACCTACAGCCTCAACTACGTGACATCCCATCGTCTGTTGGCGGTGCATGAAGCCCTTGCGGACGACGGCGTCACGACGGACTATCGCGCGAGCGTGATCAAGAAGGCGGGGGCGAAGCATCCTGTCGTCCTCAAGAGTGTCGAGCTCAGCGGGAAGCCCATGGAGTTCGACGGCGACTCGGTGTGGCCGGCCGCGCCGCTGCCCACGTTGCGGGTCGCGCCGAAGCACCTGAAAGTGGGCGAGAAGTCCTCGATCGTGGCCACCGTCCGGCACGGCGTCGGCCGGTTCACGTTCAGCGTCGTCAACGGCAAGCTGCCCAAGGGCCTTCGGCTGCGCAAGAGCGGAAAGATCACGGGCACCGTCGAGCACCCGGTTCGCCGAAAGGTCACGCTGCGCGCCGTCAATCAGTACGGTGGTGCTGTCTTCAAGAAGGTCAAGCTTCGAGTGACCTGACCACGTGGCTGTGACGCCGTACGGGGGACGCATGAAGCTCGTGACTGCTGTCACGGCTGCTGTTGCGGTGCTGGCCGTGGCGAACGCGGCCGGTCCCGCTGGTGCAGCCGGATCACCGCCGCCTGCGACGATGCGCGCGACGGCCTCGTCGAGCGCGACGGGCGTCGCGCTGGCAGCCGACGGCAGTGCGGCCTTGGATGTTTTCAGGGGTATCAACGGCGGCAAGTTGGCTCGCGCATCTACCCGCGCGGTTCCGGGCGCCGATACGGTCTACTGCTCTGCCATCGATCCGGCGGGCAAGACCGCGCTCGCCTGCCGATTCACCGATTCCCTGTACGCGATGAACCTGGCCAGTCACGTCACCCCCGCGCCCGCGATCGACCTCAGCGCCTTCGGCCACGAAGGTCGCGCCAACTTCTCGCCGTACACGAAAGGTGTGGCGCTGGGTCGCGGGTTCGGCCTTGTCGCGGTCTCAGAGACCGGTGTCGTCCAGCTGCGAGAGGCCGGAGATGTTTGGTCCGTGGACTCGCGGGTGCAGAGTCCCGGCCTGAATGACGCCGGCGACGCCCATGCGCCCGGCTTCATCACCATTCCGCAGCAACCACTTCACCACGAGACCTTCGACGGCGTGGCGCTCAGCCCGCTACCGCTCAAGGACGGCAGGTACGTCGCGATCGCGGTCGACGCGTATACGAATCACGTAGCTGTCGTCGCAGGCGTCGGCACCGCGCATCCGGCCGTGACCGCGCTCATGGGGTCGTTCGGGCTCGAGCGAACCGAGACGAGCGATGTGGGATCTGGCGGTGTCGCGTTCTCCCCCGTCACGCCGACGACCGCGGTCGTCATGATCGCGGGCGGAGTCGCCGTTCTCGACCTGAGCGACCTGTCCAACCCGAAGCGTTACCGCCAGGCGATCGGTGTGCCGCCGATGTCGATCCACAGCGTCGCGGTCGCGCCCGACGGTGACCATGTCGACATCGCCGCGCAGAACCACCTGTACATCTACAAGGGACTCCTCAGCAACAACGGCACGCTGACCAGGGTCAAAGACCTGCTGCTCGGTGCGGAGGACGGCAACGGCCAGATCTATGCGACCTCCTACCTGCGTAACGGAGATCTCGCCGTCCAGCACGCCGAGTACGACCCGGTGTCAAAGTCAACGATTCCCGAGTTCAGCATCGTGCACGATGCCGACCGGAACCGCCCGACCATCGGGCCGACGGTTAAGGGCGTCGCGCCACCAGACGCCCCCAACACGATGTCGGTGTATCCCGGCGTCGCCACGATGCGGTCGGTGGCGAAGCGCCTGGGACACCTCACCAAGGGAACGGAATCCACCGGACGGTTCGTCGCCCGCCACGCTGTCGGGCGGGTCAGGTTCACCGTGACGAACGGCAGCCTGCCGACGGGTTTGTCCCTTGCCAGGGACGGCTCGGTCGACGGCAAGCCGAAAGCAGTCGGCACGTGGACTGCCACGATTCGGGCCGTCAACGAGCACGGCGGCGCCGCGTTCCGAACACACATCTTCGCGGTGGGGCGCTAGCAGCACACCTTCGCGGAGGGTCCTCGCAGTTACAGGTACTGGCCGGTGTTCGCGACGGTGTCGATGGAACGGCCGGCGTCGTCGCCCTGCTTGCCGGTGATGAGCGTCCGGATGTAGACGATCCGCTCGCCCTTCTTGCCGGAGATCCGGGCCCAGTCGTCCGGGTTGGTCGTGTTGGGCAGATCCTCGTTCTCCTTGAACTCATCGACGCACGCCGTGAGCAGGTGGTTGACGCGGATGCCCTTCGCCCCGGACTCCAAGAAGTCCTTGATCGCCATCTTCTTGGCCCGAGCCACGATGTTCTCGATCATGGCGCCGGAGTTGAAGTCCTTGAAGTACAGGACCTCCTTGTCGCCGTTCGCGTAGGTCACCTCGAGGAACCGGTTCTCCTCGGTCTCCGTGTACATCCGCTCGACGGTCCGCTGGATCATCGCGTAGATGGTCGCTTCGGTGGAGCCGCCGTGCTCGGCGAGATCGTCGGAGTGCAGCGGCAGCTCGGCGACGACGTACTTCGAGAAGATGTCGCGTGCCGCTTCCGCGTCCGGGCGCTCGATCTTGATCTTCACGTCGAGTCGGCCGGGCCGCAGGATGGCGGGGTCGATCATGTCCTCACGGTTCGACGCGCCGATCACGATGACGTTCTCGAGCCCCTCGACGCCGTCGATCTCACTCAACAGCGGCGGCACGATCGTGTTCTCCACGTCGGAGGACACACCGGAACCACGGGTTCGGAAGATCGAGTCCATCTCGTCGAAGAACACGATGACCGGGGTGCCCTCGCTCGCCTTCTCGCGGGCGCGCTGGAAGACCAGGCGAATGTGCCGCTCCGTCTCGCCGACGTACTTGTTCAGCAGCTCGGGGCCCTTGATGTTGAGGAAGTAGGAGCGGCCCTCACCCTTGCCAGCCGCGGCGACCTTCTTGGCCAGCGAGTTCGCGACCGCCTTCGCGATCAGCGTCTTGCCGCATCCGGGCGGGCCATAGAGCAGGATGCCTTTCGGCGGGCGCAGCTGGTGCTCGATGAACAGATCCTTGTGCAGGAACGGCAGCTCGACGGCGTCACGGATCTGCTCGATCTGGTCGCGCAGGCCACCGATCGACTCGTAGTCGATGTCCGGCACCTCTTCGAGGACGAGCTCCTCGACCTCGGACTTCGGGATCCGCTCGTACACGTAGCCGGAGCGCGCCTCTAGCAGCAGCGAGTCGCCAGCCCGGATCGGCTGGTCCTTCAGCGAGTCGGCGATCATCACGATGCGCTCTTCGTCGGTGTGGCCGATCACCAGCGCACGGTCGCCACCCTCGAGGATCTCCTTGAGCATCACGACGTCGCCCTGGCGTTCGAAGTGCAGCGCCTCGACGACGTTCATCGCCTCGTTGAGCATGACCTCCTGGCCACGGAGCAGGTCCGCCGCCTCAACCGCAGGCGAGACCGCGACCCGCAGCTTTCGGCCGCCGGTGAAGATGTCGACGGTGCCGTCCTCGTGCGTCCCGAGGTAGTAGCCGTAACCGCTCGGCGGCTGCGCCAGCCGGTCAACCTCTTCTTTGAGCGCGACGATCTGGTCGCGTGCTTCCTTCAGGGTCGACGCGAGGCGCTCGTTCTGAGTTGTTACGCCGGCCAGGCTGGCCTGCGCCTCGGCGAGCCGCTCTTCCAGGCCGCGTGACTGACGTGGCGAGTCTGACAGGCGGCGCCGCAACGTGCCGACTTCCTCTTCCAGGAAGGCGATCTGGTTGTTGAGGTCTTGGGCTTCTTGCTCAAGGCGCGCCGCACGTGCCTCGGCCTCGTGGTTCGCGGGCACAGGCACCTCCTCGAAGCGGTGTGGGTCTACCTTTTCGTGAGCCTATAGCCGTACCCAGTGTCGACACCTGTTCATTTCGCCTTAAGCATCTTCGGGTCGCGCGCCTTTGGCCGGTCTGCGTCGCTTTGGCGGGGCGGTCACCCCCGGCGCGAGCCGCCGAGCCGTGACGAGGAATCCGGTGTGTCCGATCATTCGGTGCTCCGGACGCACCGCCAGACCGTCGACATGCCAGCCACGGACCATCGACTCCCACGGTTTCGGCTCGGCGAATCCGCCGTGGTCGCGCAGCGCCTCGACCACCCGCGAGAGCTGCGTGGTGGTCGCGACGTACGCGCACAGCACGCCCCCGGGCGTCATTGCCCCGGCGACGACGTCCAGCACCTCCCACGGCGCGAGCATGTCGAGCACGACCCGGTCCGCATCGGTGTCGTCGCATGCCTCGGCGAGATCCCCGACCGTCAGCCGCCAGGTCTTCTGCGGCCCGCCGAGAAAGCGCTCGACGTTGCTACGGGCCACCTCCGCGAAATCCGCACGGCGTTCGTACGACGAGACCTTGCCGTGGTCACCGACAGCACGAAGCAGGCTGCAGGTCAGGGCACCGGAGCCGGCGCCGGCTTCGATGACGTGCGCGCCGGGGAAGATGTCGGCCATCGCCACGATCTGTGCCGCGTCCTTCGGATACACGACCGCTGCCCCGCGCGGCATCGACAGCACGTAGTCCGCGAGCAGTGGCCGAAGGGCGAGGTACGTCGTACCCCCGGCCGTCGTCACCACGATCCCTTCCGGCCGGCCGATGAGATCGTCGTGCGGGATCAGGCCGCGATGGGTGTGGAACTCCTTGCCGGCGACGAGCTCGATGGTGTGCATCCGGCCCTTGGGGTCGGTGAGCTGCACCAGATCGCCTGCCACGAATGGCCCGCGGCCACGCGTCGCCTTCCGGGAGGTCACGGGAACAGTGTCTAGCGCACGCTGTGCCAGGCGTCGCTAGCGGACACCCAGCGCGCGCAGTGCAGCGATCAGATCAGTGCGGGCGAGGACGCCCTTGAGGCCGTTGGAGTCGGCCACCAGGTACTCGCTGGCCGGGGTCTTCTGGATCGCGCTCATCAGCGCCTCGCCGGTCAGATCGGGCGACAGGACCAGGCCAGCCTCCATTGGTCGCGCGAGGTCGCTGACCGACATCCACGGCTGCCGTTCCACCGGCGTCGCCTGCACCGCCTGCTCCGACACGATCCCCGACCAGCGGTTGTGACCGTCGACGATGACCAGGGCGCGGGCTCCGATGTCGCGTGCCCGCCGAACTGCCTCCGCGAGCGGGAGCTGCGCCTCGACGGTGAGCGCCGGGCGCAACATCGTGCGCATGTCCAGGCGTGGCAGGGCGCTCCCTGCCTTCGCGCGCGCCACCACGATGGATGCGTTGGAGCCGACGACGAACGCGAGGAGCAGCAGGTAGACCGTTCCGAATGCCTTGTCGCTCGACACGAGCTGCGGGGCCACGAGCGCCACCCCGACGATCAGGTAGGACAGGCCCTGGCCCACGTGTCCAGCCGCGATCGTGGCCTTCGTCTTGTCCGTGGTCCGGTGCCAGATCGCCGCGCGCAGGATCTGGCCGCCATCCAGCGGCAGGCCGGGCAGCAGGTTGAAGGCGGCCACGACACCGTTGATGTAGGCGAAGGACCAGCCGAAGGTCCAGCCGAGTGAGTGTCGCTCGAATCCGGCACCGATCACGGCCCCGAGACCCGCAAGGAACACCGAGCACAGCGGGCCCACCGCGGCGATGAGGTAGGCGTCGCCTGGCCGCCGCGGCTCGTCGAGCACCTCGGACTGCGCGCCGAGCAGCTGCAGCACGACCCGTCCTACCCGAAGCCCCAACGCCTTTGCCACGAGCACGTGGCTCGCTTCATGCGCGAGCACCGCGCCGTACACGACGACGATCAGCGCGAACGCCGCGACGACGCTGCCGATGTCGCCGAGGCCCGCCACGTGATCGCGCAGCGCCGGCGGGATCACCACCATCGCGAAAGCGACGAGGATCAGCCACATCGGCGAGACGACGAGGGGCACGCCGAAGATCCGCCCCGCCGGTATCCCGGACACCCAGGCGGGCGGCTCGGGCTGCTGCTCGTCGTGCCGCTGGTCGGTCACCGTTCAATCGTAGGCGCCGCCCGCTGAGCCTCACCTGAAATATCCGGCTGGGGAAAGCCGAAAAACGTCAGTGGCGTGTTCTACGGTCAGGCCAATGACAGAGCTCGAGGTCGTCGCTCCCGACACCACCACCGAAGCGGACGCCGCCGTCCCGGAGTGGTCGCTGTCGCCGTCGCGCGCGCTCGACTTCAAGAACTGCGCGCTCCTCTACCGCTTCCGAGTGATCGACAAGCTCCCCGAGCCCCCGAGCATCGACGCGGCGCGCGGCACCGTCATCCACGGCATCCTCGAGAAGCTGTTCGACCTCGCCGCCGCCGAGCGCACGGTCCACGCGGCGATCGACCTGGCGGAACCGACGTGGCAGGAGGTGCTCGCCGACGACGAGGAGCTCGCGGCTCTCGTCGCCGAGATCCCAGGCGGCCTGCCGAGCCTGCTCGAGTCGACCAGCACGCTGCTCGACAGCTACTTCGCGCTCGAGGACCCGACTCGGATCGAGCCGGCCGAGCGAGAGGTCCTCGTCGAGGGCTCGCTGTCCTCCGGCGTGCACCTCAAGGGATTCGTCGACCGTCTCGACCGCTCACCAGCCGGCGATCTTCGCGTCGTGGACTACAAGAGCGGGAAGTCGCCCCACGAAGCCTTCGAGGGCAAGGCGCTCTTCCAGCTCCGGTTCTACGCACTGCTGCTCTGGCGGTCGACCGGCGTGCTGCCGAAGGTGCTGCGGCTGTACTACCTGCGGGACCGGGAGGTCCTGGACTACTCCCCCGATGAGCAGGACCTGATCTCCCTCGAGCGCCAGCTCGAGGCGATCGGTACGGCGATCACCAAAGCGCGGGAGACCGGTGACTTCCGGCACAAACCCAGCAAGCTCTGCGGCTGGTGTGACCACCAGGCGCTCTGCCCCGCGTTCGGTGGCACGCCGCCGCCGCTGCCACCGCGCGAGATCGTGCTGACCGTGGACGAGCCGCCCGTCCCCGCCGAGGCCTAGCCGTCCCCTCTGCGGCTGGTGGTGACGCGGCCGGTCAGGGTTGCCGGCTGGTGAGTACCTAACGACGTGGAAGCGTCGCGTACGGCTCACGACCCGTCACGCCCGAGAACGTCACCTGCCGGCGCCGACCGCTGCCTCGCAGAAGGCGAGCATGTCCGCCCGCGCTTCGACCAGCTTGTGGACGGGCGTCCCGGCGCCGTGCCCGGCGGAGGTCTCGATCCGGATCAGGGTCGGCGCGTCACCGCGCTGTGCGTGTTGCAGCGCGGCCGCGAACTTGAAGGAGTGGCCTGGTACGACGCGGTCGTCGTGGTCACCGGTCATCACGAGCGTCGCTGGGTACGCCGTACCTGGCGTGATCGCGTGCAGCGGCGAGAACGACCGAACCCACTGGAACTGCTCAGGATCATCCGGGTCACCAAGGTCACTCATCCACGCCCAGCCGATCGTGAACTTGTGGTACCGCAGCATGTCCATCACGCCGACCTCGGGGACGGCGGCGCCGATCAGCTCAGGCCGTTGGGTGAGGGTGGCCCCGACGAGCAGGCCGCCGTTCGACCCGCCGTTCACGACGATCCGGTCCGCGCGGGTCCACGGCGAGGCCGCGAGCCAACCGGCGCATCCGGCGAAGTCGTCGAAGACGTTCTGCTTCGCCGCGAGCTTGCCGGCGTCGTACCACTCCTTGCCGAACTCCCCGCCACCGCGCAGGTTCGCGACCGCCAGCAGGCCGCCGCGCTCGACCCAGACCAGCCGGCCGGCGTTGAAGGTCGGGGTGACCGGGATGTCGAAGCCGCCGTATCCGTAGAGCAGGGTCGGTACGGCGCCGTCCGGCTCCCGATCGCGGCGGTGCACCAGGAACATCGGCACCTCGGTGCCATCCTTCGACGGAGCGGTCGCGCGCGTCACGACGATGGCGTCCGCGTCGATCGGCAGCTCGCTGTCCCGGACCTGTGTCACGGCCCCGGTGGCCACGTCGCATGCCCAGACCGACGCCGGGTCCGTGAACGACGTCAGCCCGAAGTGCATCAGGTCGCCGTCGCCGCCAGACATCTCCACGACGCTCACGTACGGCGGCAACGCGACGTCACGCACGTGTTGGCCGCTCGCTGACC